>JBEKFD010000005.1:0-56266 GCA_050013495.1 Occallatibacter sp.
CAGACGGCACTTTGGCGTGGTGGGTGCGGAACTGCCGGGCGAGCGGACGGCGGTTACTTCGGGGATCGATGCAGTAACGGCAGGATTCTTTTCCGCATCGACTCTGTGGCCCAATCTACATGTAACGGCGGAGATGCGCGACCGGGCCTGGGAGGCATTGCAGCGCATGGAAGCCGCGCACCTGGCGCAGCAACTGGTAGGTGAAATGTCCGCCGGGGAAAAGCGGCGCATCGTGATAGCGCGGGCGCTGGTGCACAGGCCGAAGCAACTGCTGCTCGACGAACCTTCCAATGCGCTTGACCTGGCCGCGCAGCGCGAGTTGCGCGAGACGCTGCGGCGCCTTGCGCGGGAGGGAACCGGCCTGGTGCTGGTAACGCACCACCTGGGCGATATTCTGCCCGAGATTGAGCGGGTGATCCTGATGCGCGCCGGGCGCGTCGTCGGCGATGGGCCGCGCGAAGAGTTGCTCACCGAGCCGCGCTTGAGCGAGTTGTTTGGCGCGCCGGTGCGGATTGGGCGCGATGAGCAGTGGCTGCATAGCTGGTAAAACTCTGCGTCAGGCAGCAGTTCAATCAACTATTGGAAAGTATTTGCAAATATAAACAAAATTGTTTATAGTGATACCGATGAAGAGCAGCGAGTTAAAGCGCTGGCTGGCTGATCGGGGCGCGACTTTCGTACCTGCTAAGGGCTCGCATTTCAGGGTGTTTCTGAACGGTAGATCTTCGATATTACCCATGCACAGCAAGGATCTCGGCAAGGGGCTCGTGGAAACGATCAAAAGCAGCTCGGACTGAAGTGAAAGGGGCGTACATGCTTGCTTACCCAGTAAGGCTCAGGAAGGACGGAAAGTTCATCCTTGTTACATTTCCCGACATTCCGGAGGCGATCACGCAGGGTGACAATCGCGAACACGCGCTACGAATGGCGGCCGAGGCGCTGGAGTCCGCCATGGAGTTCTATTTCGAGGACAGGCGCGTCGTTCCGAAGCCGTCCAAGCCGAAGGGGGGTCAACCATTGGTGGAATTGCCTGCCAGCGTGGCTGCCAAGGCATTGCTCCTGAATGAAATGATTAGCCAGAAGGTTCGGCCGGCGGAGCTGGCGCGGCGCATCGGAACCACTCCGCAGGAGGTCAATCGGCTGACCAACATTCGCCATGCATCGAAGATCGACGGAATCGCCGTGGCAATGAAGGCGCTGGGCAAAACGCTGGAAATTCGGGCGGTTTCAGCCGATCGCCTTTAGGGACTGCGAACTGCCCCCGTCGGCCGTTCGCGACGTGAGTTTTCGCGCGATTTGCACAGCTTTTGTGGTACCATCCGGGCAATTGGCTTCCCCTGATGCCAATGCGGAGGACCACCGTGAGCGACTTTTCAAGACGCGATTTTTTGAAGACAGGACTTGCCGCCGGTGCGCTGGCCAGTGCATCCACTCTGCCCCTGCACGCCGAGCGCAGGACGGCGACGGATTGGGTAACGCTGGGCCGGTCCGACGTTAAGGTCACCCGTCTCGCCTTCGGTACCGGCACCAAGAGCGGACAGTTGCAGATGGCGCTTGGGCAAGACGGTTTTACGCGCCTGGTGCGCCACGCGTATGACAACGGAATCCGCTTCTTCGAGACTTCGGACACCTATGGCGATACGCCGCGGATGCTGGGCGTGGCGCTCAAGGGCCTGCCGCGCGAGAGCTACCGCATCATGAACAAGGTGACCACGGAGTACCAGGGCGATCCGCACAAAAGGCTCGACGAACTGCGCAGCATCGCCAACATGGAGTACTTCGATGTAATGCTGCTTCACTGGCAGCACATTGCCACTTGGCCGCAGGAAACGGCGCGCTGGCAGGATGCAATTCTCGAAGCGGAGCAGAGGAAGACCATCGTGAGTCACGGCGCGTCGGTGCATGGGTTGCCGGCGCTGCGGCAGGTTCCAGGCAACAAATGGCTGGACATCGCGATGATCCGCGTAAATCACAAAGGCACGGTGATGGATGCCGAGATTCCGGATATGGGGGATCTGGGCAACGTGAACGAAGTGGTGACGCACATCCACCAGGTGAAGAAGGAAGGCATGGGCGTGATCAGCATGAAGCTGATCGGCGAAGGCGTTTTCAATCGTGAAGACCGGCAGAAAGCCATGCGGTTCGCGTTTGAGAATGCGAAGGTCGATTGCGTGACGGTGGGCTACAAGAACACCGCCGAGGTCGACGAGGCAATTGAGAATCTGAACCTGGCGCTGGCGTAGCCCTTCTCATTAGGGTTCGCATTTCGCGGATATCAACAGGCGTGGCTTGACGCGGCTCCAGGCTTCCAATTACTTTGGGTTTACACGGGAAAGGAGGTTGATCCAGCTGATGAAGATTGATTGTTCCAGATGTATCGTACGTGAGGTGACTGAGGCCTAGGGCATCGCGCCCCAGACCCCATTAGCCCCTGCGGAAAAGATCAACCGCCGGGCCCTTGGCACTCGCGGCAGCGCGATGGCCTTAGTCCAATCCCAACAGTTCACCGATGAAGAATCCCCGCATAAACAGCGGGGATTCCTCTTTGTCATTGAGAATTGTGCTAAATCTGTTCTCTTCGCAGCACAGCCTCGATTAGAATCTGACGCCGACAAATATCAACAACGGCACCTTTTCTCCGGCTGGTAATTGGTTTGGAGGCGGTGAGGGTGCCGCAACGATCTTGGCATCGATACCGCAGGCCAAAAACGCCTGCTGGAGTCTGCGCGCAGGAATTTCAGGCGACGCAGTGTCCCGGTAGATTGCAACGCCCTCTATCGGGCTTGCATCGAAACCCGGGAAATTCTGTACCACTTTGAGTTTCGTGAGGGCCACACTTGAACTGATTTCTTTTGCGTAGTCTGATGCCTCAATGCTGAAGCCAGATGGCATAACTTCCACTGGGAGCCCAACCAAATCCGGTTGATCATTTACCGCCTTCACGAAAGCATCAGATTGTTCCTTGGTAAAGTGCCGTGGGGCGAACTGCTTCTTGATTTGATTTCGGGCCTCATCCGCCGCCGCCGCTCTAATCATCTGGGATTGGGCAGGCACCATCAGGGCTTTGTGAACCGCTTCCTGCATCTTAGTTTCGCTGTAATTGCGGACCTGATCTTGAACAATGCCTTCGATATTCTCCTTGGTTAACTTCTCTTGAACTTGTTTGGTAACCTCCGCCTGCATTTGATTCTGTGCAGTCCTAATCGCCATGTTGCGAAGGTTCACATACCCGATGAATCCGATGAGGGCACCGGCAGCGGCCACCGAGATGCCAATGTATTTGAAAGACTGCAGCGTTCGCCCGTGAATCCGCTCGATGCTTTGAATTTCCTCCTGTGCCAGTTCCCGGGCGAAGATGAGGGCCTCTTTTAGGCGATCTTCAGCGATCTTAGACTCGCTCTTCTCAGATACCCCACCGCCTCCGAGTTCACCAGGAAGCTTGGCTTCAGGCGTTTTGTCTAGATTCATTTGTCCACAAATCTATCACCATTAGCGGCACTCGAAACGAAAATCTCGCCGCACGCGGGACTTCGCTAACCCGCTGTTGTCTTTGTTGGCTGCATGCGGCACAGCCTGTGCGGTAGACTTGGACGCAATGCGGGTATTCGGGATCGATTGCGGGACGGAGATCACGGGGTACGGGGTTGTTGAGTCGTGCCACACTGCGCGCGAATCCAAGCTTGTATTGAAGGCCATGGGCGCCATCCGGCTGAAGAAGGCGCTCACCACGGCGGAGCGGCTGGAGCAGGTGTTCCGCGAACTGAGCGGGGAACTGGAGCGCTGGACGCCGGATGCGGTGGCGATCGAGGAAGTGTTCTACTCCGTGAATGCGAAATCGGCCTTGAAACTGGGCCAAGTGCGCGGCGTGGCGCTGTTGGCGGCGGCTACGCTCAGGCTGCCGGTGGCCGAATATGCGCCGCTCAAGATCAAGTCCAGCGTGGTGGGCTACGGGTTGGCCAAGAAGGAGCAGGTGCAGTTCATGGTGGCGCGATTGCTGGAGTTGAGCGAGATTCCGCAGCCGGCAGATGCGGCCGACGCGCTGGCCATCGCCATTTGTCATATTCATACAGCGCAGACGCTGGCTGCGCAGGGGCAGTATCGATGAAGACGCGGCTAACGAGGGCGGCGCGGCTGGGGCTGACTGCGTTCGCGATGGTCTTGCCTGCGATGGCCTTGCCCGTACTGGCCGAGACCGGCCCGGTGCTGGTGGTGGACTACTCGAATCCGGGACTGACGCCGGCGCACTGGGTTCTGACGATTCATCCGGATGGGAGCGGGCATTTCCACTCAGAGCGCGGCGATGCGCCCATGGACGCTTCGGCGGGGTTTCAGGCAGCCAATGTGGACCGGGACATCCAGGTGAGCGCGGATTTCGCGGCACGCGTCTTTGAAACAGTCCACCAGCACAAGAACCTGAATCTAGATTGCGATAGCCACATGAAGGTGGCCTTCCAGGGATGGAAGAAACTGGCCTACAACGGCCCCGACGGCACGGGGATTTGCACTTTCAATTATTCGAAGGTCAAGGAGATTGAGTCGCTGGGCGAGTCGCTTGTGTCCGTGGCCGGAACCATTCTGGAGGGCGCGCGGCTGGAGGTCCTGCTACAGCACGACCGGCTGGGTCTGGACAAGGAAATGGACTACCTGGTGGAGGCCGCTGGAGACGGGCGGGTGCAGCAGATTGGCGCCATCCGCGGCATTCTTGAGCGGCTGGCGGGCGACCCCGAGGTGATGGAGCGGGTAAGGAAGCGAGCCAGGGTTCTGCTGGCGCGAACCGAAGGATAAGCGAGCCGAAAACGAAAAATTGGAGTAACTTTGCTGCTAGGGCAATGTCCAATAGTGAGGTAGGCTCCCTTGCGGGACAGGTCCCGGGCGGCCCCGGAACGGGGTGGCATGGGAAGCGATGGGAAGGGGTAATTCCATGAGCGCACATAAGCTGAACGTGGAGAGTCGCAGTGGGATGTTGGGCCGCACGTGGCTGCTGGCCCTAGTTGCGATGTGTCTGGGAACGCAGGCGCTGTCACCGGCTTTGCGGGCCGACGATGCTCCGGCGCCGGCGCGGGCGGTGCGTCTGAGCAGCGTGGATGGCCAGGTGCAGCTTTCGACGGGCAACCAGGTGCTTGCCGATGGGGCAGTCGCCAATACGCCTCTCTTTGAAGGCACGCGCGTGGTCACCTCCGACGACGGCCGCGCGGAGATTCAGTTTGAAGATGGCAGCGTCGCCCGGCTATCTCCCAACAGCGCGCTCACGCTGACGGTGCTGCGCGGAGCCGGCCCCAATGGCCAGGCGGAGATTTCGCTCGACGGCGGCCTGGGCTACTTCGAGTTGCAGAACGGCCCGCAATCGGGCGCCATGAGCGTCAGGTTTGGAGACAGCGTGGCCACCGCGAGCGGTTTCACCGTGCTGCGCATCAACCTGGACAATCCGCCGGGGGAACTGGCGGTCTTCTCAGGCAATGCTCACCTGGAGCGGGGCAGCGCCCTGGTTGTGGACCTGCACGGCGGTGAAAGTGTCGCGTTGAATTCGAACGATGTTACCCGCTACACGCTGAACGAAAGCATCGATCCCGACTCGTGGGATTCGTGGAACTCCGACCGCGACCAGGTGTTGACGTCGGAGTCCGCCGTGAAAACCGGAGCCACGAACGATTATGCCCAGAGCAGCAACCCGGCCTGGAACGATCTGGACGCGAACGGCAATTGGTACAACGTGCCGGGACAGGGAAACATCTGGTCGCCATACGATGCGTCAAACCCCGGCTGGGACCCTTACGGGAATGGGAACTGGATGAATTCGCCGGGTTACGGATACACCTTTATCTCCGGTAATTCCTGGGGCTATCTGCCTTATTCGTGCGGCATGTGGAACTGGTATGACAGCTTTGGCTGGGGCTGGGCGCCTGGAATCGGGGGTTGCAATCCGTGGTGGGGCTCCGGCATCTACATTGGACCTAACATCGGCGCAGGCTATGGCGGATACCGTCCTCCGATGCGTCCTCGCCGACCGGTTCGCATAGCCAGCGGGAGCCTGATTGCGGTGAACCGCCGCCCCTTCCCCGTCACGGGAACGTTGCCGGCGCGGGACCGGAACACGGTGGTGAGGATTGCGGGATTCACTGTGCAGCCCATGCATCCCGTGAGCTCCCGACCGGTGTACGATCATTCGGCATCGGGGTTTGTAAATCGGACTGTAGTGACGAACGTGGGTAGCGTTCCCGCGACCGGGCAAGGACGCGCTTCGGCGGGACCGACCTTTGGCGTAAGCCGGTCAGGGAGTCCTTCGGCGGCATCCGGCGCGAGGAGTTCGTCTGCCTCGGGGACAAGGAGTTCCGCGGGCAGCACGCATAGTTCTGCCCCGAGCAGTTCGTCCGCAAGCCACGTTTCGAGCGGCGGCGGCGGATTCAGTGCGCCAGCTGCTGGGGGTGGTGGTGGAGGCGGCCATGCCGGCGGAGGAGGGCATCACTAAAGAAGCTCTGATTAACTGTCTGTGCATTCCCTCGGGGGCTAGGGCCCAATCGATTTTGCTGAATTTACGTACGGGCTGAAGCCCGTACCCTTCAATTCGCTCGACTTGTGCAGAGGTTCCCTAAGGATGCGACTAAATTCGACGAGCGAGGTGCGCTCGAATCCGACATACGAAAATCGATCGGAACAAGCAAAGGCCGCCCGAGTTAGACCGGGCGGCCTTTTGGCGTCATAACTCGCAGGATGAATTACCGTCTCGCGCCGTGATGTTTGGCGCGGTAGATTGCGCGCGAGGTGCGGTTGAGGCGGTGGTTGAGCCGGACGCGATCGAAGTGGTTTAGGCGTCCATGATCGGCGGCGCGCATGTGGCGCTCCTGGCGGCCAATGGAGGCTTCGCGGCGTTCCAGGCGTGCACCCTGGCGGGCATTGAGCCGGCCGCTCCGGATGCCTTGCCCGATGCGTTCCTGCTGGTTGAAACGTCGCTGGTTGATGGTGGCGTGGCGTTGCATGGGCGCGGGCGCCGGTGAGGGCGCGGCTTGCGCAAAGCCAATGGTGGAGGTAAGTGCGAGAAGTCCGACGCCAAGCAGAGAGACTTTCATGGTGTTTCTCCTTGAGAGGCGGCGGTTGGAATTTACAGCTTGTGCCGATCCGCGCTCACATCCATGGAGACACAGCGCTAAGTGAAGTGTTGCGAGGAATTATTTCGAACTCCATCTTTCGGATGAGTGCAGGTTTCGGAGTTATGCTGCACGATGGATAGCTTGAAGAGCGTTCCAAAGCGCAGCCAGCGCTTCAATCGACAACTCTTCGGCGCGCGCGCGGGGATCGATTCCGGCTTGAGCTAATGCGGATGTGATTGAGGATGGCGCGATTCCGGCGGCGCGAAGGTTGTTGGAGAGCGTCTTGCGTTTTTGCGCAAAGACTTTGCGGACGAAAGGAATGAAGCTGGCCTCTTCCACATTGAGCCCCGCGAAGCGCGGAGCGAAGCGCCAGCGGAAGACCGTGGAATGAACGTCGGGTGGCGGCGAAAAGGCGGACGGCGGAAGCGTGAACAGTTCCGTGGCGGGCCCGTAAAGCTGGACAGTGACGGAGAGCAGTCCGTAGTCGCGCGAATTGGGAGAAGCCGTGATGCGGTCGGCAACCTCGCGCTGCACCATCAGCACCGCGCGGTCAATGGATGCATGGCTTGCGGCGAGCTTGAGCAGGATTTGCGAAGTGACGTAGTAGGGCAGGTTGCCGAAGACCAGCAGCGGATGCCCGGCCTGGGCAGCGGCCCCGGCGAAGTCGAACGCGAGAACGTCCTGCCGATAGACGGTCAGCTTTTCTGCGGGAAACTCATTGCGCAGATGGGCGGCGAGGCCGGGGTCGAGTTCGACAGCAATTACATGCGCGGCGCGAGCCACGAGAGCCGAGGTAATTGCGCCTGCGCCGGGGCCGATCTCGACGACTGTGCGGCCGGCGAGATCGCCGAGCGAGCCGGCGATGCGCTCAATGGCCTGCGTATCGTTGAGGAAGTTCTGTCCGAGCCTGGGTTTGGCGGGCATAGCTTCCTTGAGGATAGATGATTGAAGTCTGGGTTCCCGATCCTTGGCACGTTCTTGTACTTGTGCCAAGGGTGGGAGACACAGAATTCAACTTTTACGCAGGACAAGTTACGCTCAGCTCTCTTTGCGGTAGAGCATGTCGCGCATCACGCGGCGGCGCTCGGCGTTCAAGCCGCTGTCTGTTCTCGAAGTGTCAACGGTGGGAACTTTCGGAGCGGCAACATCTTCGGGCTCACTGCACTCCGGACAGCGATTGGCAAAGCCGGGCTTGTTTGGCCGAAGTTCAAACTCTTCCCCGCAAACGACACAGGTTTTAATCGGAAACGCCATGAACTCCATTTTATCGCAGGGTATTTCTGTCGCGAAAGGTTCGGGTAGTGTCCTATTTGCGCGTTGCTGCAGAGGGGGGTCTTGGAGCATGGTTGCAGCGGTAGCGCTGGAGGCCGTTTCTGTGCTTTCCGAAGCGCTTGCAGGTGGCTTGGCAATAATGGCAGGTCATTTTTAGTCTTGATTTCTTCTGGACAAAGGGCCAAAATGACAGCGGGTGTTAACCCTGCCTTTGGCGACAATCCAGAGGCAAAGCCCAGCTCGCAGTTTCCAGCTAGGGGTTGGGCGCTTAGTTGAAAGTGGAGCTAGTCGGGATCGAACCGGCAGCGGGCCAGCATGTCAAGGCGAGACCCGCTTCCCCGTGGATAGCCCCACGAAGGACCAAAGGCCAGCAGTCCCAGGTTTCACAACTCGGACTGTTGGCCTTTTCTTTCATAGACATATAAATAGTACACCAAATTTGGTGTACTCGTCAAGATGAAGTCGCTTGGGGCTATCTCTTTTTTGTGGTAGAACTATGATTGCAGGTGAGCAATGGCGATGGACATTTTTGGCATACTTGTCGGTCGGTGATGGCCAAGTAGTTCAAAAATGGTTCAATAGCTTATCTGTTGAAGCACAAGAAGAGATTGCAGATCTTTGCCAAAATTTGGCCGTGGTCACTGACCGCCTGTGGAGAAGACCAGAATTCGATCCGCTGGACGGCGCAGGAGGAATCTCCGAACTTAGACCGGCTGATATCCGTTGCGCGGATGGTTCCAAGACGTACCGTATCTACGGCTTCTTTGGCCCAGGTGAGCACGAGTACACATTTCTCCATGGTTCAGAAAAGAGCGTCAAGAATGACAGATATGGAAAACGAATCGCCAGAGAAAGACTCACCCTCTTCCTTTTCGACAAAAATCAAACGACAACCCACGAATTTGATTTCTCGGGCGGCCGTGATCCAGCGATTGAGAAGGGGCCGGGAGGCGCGGGCAAACTTCTTAAGTTCCCAACTAAGTAAGGAACTTGCATTCCAGTTAAGACAGCTCAGGGACAAGAAGGGTTGGAGCCAGCCAGAATTAGCGAAGATGATGGAAACCAGTCAGAATGGCATCTCCCGGCTAGAAAGCCCCAACTACGGGAAGGCAACAACTACGACACTCAAGAAGTTGGCCGCTGTATACGATGTGGGTCTCGTGGTAAGGTTTGTGCCATTTAGCAAAATGGCTGATTGGGTGAGCGCCAATCCGTATGTGGAACGCGGGCTAAGCCCTGAGTCCGTCAATGTCAAAGACTTCGAGGAGGAAGAGCAAAGTGGGGCGTTGGAGGAAGAGCCTCAAGGCGATTCTTTAGAATTACTCGAATTAATCCAACCTCCGAATGGTTGTGGACAAGATCCGACAGAATCCATTCTTGGCGCACAGATTCTGCATCTAGCGGTAGAAAATACATCAGGGAAATCGGGTCGCGATTTATCAAGACGCCGCCCACCAAGGAGGACAAGGGAAAATGCCAGAAGAAAGCTCAGCGCCTCCAAACCGGCCGCTTGAATTTACAAGGCACGAAAATTTTGAGTCATGGTACGCGAACAATGTTCAGTTCGAGCCAAACGAATTTGATCTAAGAATGGTGTTTGGCGAAAATGAGTCGCTAGGTGGAAGGAGAGTTGTGCAGCAACATACGGCGATGTCTGTTTCATGGGTAGAAGCAAAAATTCTCGCGTATTTTCTTCAATTGCACATTGCGGCGGCAGAGAAGGTCAACGGTAAGATAAACGTACCTCGTTCCGTTTGGCCCACTGAGCCAATCCCGCCGTCAGAAGAATTAAAGCGAGAAAATCCCCTAGCAGAATCGATATACCATATGGCGAAGCAGATGTATGAACAGTTCATTGCAAACCTTTAGTATCCGGCGTGTTGTGCGAAAGGCCTGCGTCATTACGCCAGTACCAGGCAAAAACGTCACAGGTCGTTGCGCAGCACGGCCAGATGAAAGCTTCGGCGGAAGGTGAAGCCGAGGCTTCGATAGACGGCAATGGCCACGGCGTTGCTGGAGAAGGAATGCAGAATGGGCGTTTTTCCGTGCGCGACAATGTGCTCCATCACGGTGGACATTAGGGCAGGCGCGTAGCCGCGGCCGCGGAAGTCAGGATGCGTGCAGACGGCGCTCACTTCAACATACCCGGGCAGGCTCAGGCGTTGGCCGGCCATGGCGACCAGGCGGCATTTGTGGAAGACGCCGAAGAAAGCGCCGAGTTCGAGGGTGCGAAGGTGAAACGGGCCGGGTTCGGTGAGGGTGGCCAGAACCACCATCGCATGCGCGTCCTCTGCGGTGAGCGGGCGCATCTCTGCCTCCAGCGGCAGCAGATGAGGCTGGCGCCGGCGCGGTTCGTCGCAGACCATCTGGTCGAGCAAGCCGCCGCGAAGCAAGGTCCAACCCGGCGGGGGCGCGGGCGGCTCGTCGAGAAACAGAGCCACAACGCTTTGCGGACCGGCGAGTTCACGAAGATCTGCATAGCTCTCTTCGGATTGGTCCGGTACGCCGCTCAACGGGCCGATTTCCGCCGGAAAGCGCCGGGCGACACCTTGCGTGACGGCGAGGGAGCTGTGGCCGGTGCGAAGCGAGTTGAGGATGGGGTTGTCGAGCAGCGAGACGCCGCTCACTTCCTTGAACGAGTCAGGTGCGAAGGATGCGGGAGCTGGGGAAGTCAGATCTGTTATCGGCATCGTCTGTGAGATGAGGGAGAGCGCGCGGGGGATGCGGAAACTGGCGGCGGCGGATCGCCGTCTATGCGCTGCGAGCAGGGTCTTCGGCGGGAACCGACGGGCCGTAGAGCTTGCGCACCCACCAAAGCACCGGCAGGCCGAGAAGAATGAGCCCCGTGCCCAGCAGCGAACCTTTCAGATTGCTCAGGTAGCTGGAGATGAGCACGGCAGTCGCGCAGAGCACAAACAACGCGGGCAAAACGGGATAGCCCCAGACGCGGTAGGGTCGCGGCGCGTCGGGCCGGCGCCGGCGATAGATGAATACAGTGGTCGCGGTGAGCATGTAGAAGAGCCATTCCGCAAACACGGCCAACTCGAAGAACTGCTGAAAGCGGCTGAGAAACAGCAGCAGGATCGTGGAGAGGCCGGCTTGGACGAGCAGCGACGTAGATGGCGACTGCCAGCGTGGATGAATGTGGGCAAACTGGCGGAAGAAGAGCCGGTCGCGGGCGGCGGCGAAAGGGATGCGCGCGCCGGACATGATGGTTCCGTTGAGGGTGACAAAGATGCTGAGCGCCATGGCGGCAGCCACAAAGCCCGCTCCGGCCGGCCCGGCAACGACGGAGAGGGCGGCCACAGCGGGGCGCTCGCTGGCGGCAATCTGTGTTGCCGGCAGAATGTACTGAATGGCCGCATTGGTGGCCATGAAGAGGAAGCCGACGATGAACAGGCCTCCGATGAGCGCAATGGGCAGCGAGTGCTCCGGATGCCGGACTTCGCCGGCGACCATGGTGAGGTCGTTCCATCCGTCATAGGCCCAGAGCGTAGCGATCAGTGCGGCCATGAAACCGGTAATGCCTCCCACGGCGTGCGGCAGCATGGTGGTGAAATTTGAAAGCGATCCCGAAGCAGAAGCAAAGCACAGGCCAGCGACGATGAGGATGAGCACGACCTTGAGCGCCGTGAAGACAAGCTGGAAGTCGGCGGCCTTTTTGATTCCCAGGTAATTGAGTCCGGTAATCAACCAGGTGACGGCGATGGCGAAGATCTGCGACCAGAGCAGCGGGATAGGGCCGGGAATGGTCTCGCTGAGCCAATGGAAGGTCGGGAAAAAGCCCAGCGTGCGTGCCAGGCCGATGGTGACGGCGGCGATGGACGCCGGCTTGGCCACGGCGAACCAGGTCCACATGTAGAGGAACGCGGTGGTGTCGCCGTAAGCGGCGCGCAGGTAGACATACTCGCCGCCGGCGTAAGGCAGCATGGCGCCCAGTTCGGCGTAGGTCATGGCGCCGAACAACGACAGCAGTCCGCCGACGATCCAGGCGAGATAAACCAGGGCCGAGGAGCCGACGTCCTGCATCATCTCGCGCGGAACCAGAAAAATGCCGCTGCCGATGATGGTGCCGACGACAATCGCCGTGGCCTGGCTGGCGCCAAGAACGCGGGGCAGATCGGCGTGCTGGTTTCGCGAAGGTGCGCCGTGGGGTTGGCTCATGGGTGAAGAGAGGTTAGCACGAGGAGAGCGAGGAATTTGATTGATAGGTTGGATTTGGCGGGGAAAGGTTCGTGGCTTCGCACCCTTCAAGTCGCCACCGGTCGCCGCGGCGACCGGAAAGATGGGGCGCGGAGTTTTGAAGCCAACACGAAAAATACTTAAGTGTATACTTGACAATCACCGAAAATGAATGGATACTCAAGTTGAAACTTAACTATTTCCCTCGGAGGAAGGAATGATCGCCATGGAACAACAAGCCGTAGTTCACAACACATTCGTCGTCGAGCGTGCTTATCCCGTACCGCCGGAGCGCGTGTTTGCCGCCTTTTCAGAACCCGCCAAAAAGCGCCGCTGGTTTGCCGAAGGCCAAAACACTCAGCTGGAAAGCTATGACATGGATTTTCGCGACGGAGGCAGGGAACATTATGCCTCCGGCTTCAAAGCGGGCCATCCGCTCGCCGGGCGCACGCTCAAAAGCGAGAACATCTATCGCAATATCGTTTCCAACCGCCGCATCGTTTTCACCTCCACGATGGCCCTTGAGGATAAGCCTTTCTCTATCTCTCTGGGCACGGTTGAGCTCTTGCCGTCCGAAAAAGGCACCGACCTCATCCTCACGTTTCAGAGCGCATTCCTGGAGGGTGCGGATGGGCCTGAAATGCGGCAAGCTGGATGGCGGGGGATTCTTGAGAAGCTGGCAAAGGAACTGGAGCGATAAGCGGAGCGGGGAGGCGGGAGGCGCGGGAGAATGGACGAGATAAAGCTCGATTTCGACCGCGTCTTCCAGGCGCTTGGAGACGCTACTCGGCGGGCGATGCTTGAACGGTTGACGGACAGGCCGATGTCGGTATCGCTGCTGGCTGAGCCTCTCGACATGTCGCTTGCTGCCGTAGTGCAGCATTTGCAGGTGCTTGAAGAAGCCGGCCTGGTGAAGACGGAGAAGCTCGGGCGTGTGCGGACTTGCTGGATCGAGTCGGCCGGGCTGGATTTAGCCGCGCAGTGGCTTAAGGCACGGCGGCCGGAGTGGGAGCGAAAGCTGGACCGGCTGGGGGAATTCCTGGCCGAGCCGGATACTGACTAGACGCGGGTCGATCCGACGCGTCAGTACCAGTACTTGAGTTCAGGCCATGCGGCGGAGTAAGGCTCTTTGCGGTGGCGCAGCCAGAAGTAGTGCAGATGCTCGTGGTCCATGATCCAGGGGGAGTCGAACGGGCCCATGTCGACGACTTCATCGTATTTGTCGGTGTAGTCCTTGGCATCGTTTCCAAGCGTCAGCATGGATTCGCCGGTGTATCCGTTCCATCCCCAGAAAAAGTAATTCTGATGGCCGCTGATGGCGGCCGGGAGCCCGTATCTTGGGCCGAGGATGTTGACCGCGCTGGCTTCGCCGTAATTGCTGCAGAAGATGCCCGTGCGGGCGCGGACGTCGGACGGAAGGTCGTTGTAGCGAGTGGCGAATCCCTCGGTCATCTGCTCCCAGCCGAAGCGGTCGGAGAGAATTTCGGGCAAGGGGCTGGTGAACTTCTCGAACCGGGTGCTGTTGGGTGCAAAAGGCGCCGTGTAGGCGTTGTACCAGGCTGGCGGGAGAATGGTGAGCACGATAGGTCCGGTAAAAAAGCAGAGCGCGATGAGGCAATTTACGCCGAGGGCGGCGAGCGGCCAGTCGCGGCGGGTGAGCTGACCGCATAGTGCGGCTCCGGCGGCAAAAAGAACGGGATAGATGGGCGCCAGGTAGTAGTCCTTGGCGTGCATGACCATCATCATGGCCAGAAAAACCAGGTAAGTGAGGGCCACGAATCGCCACCGGCGCGCGGCTCGGGAGAAGGCTAGCCAGGCCAAGCCGCCGATCCACAGTGGAGCGGTGGAGATGAGGAGGATCTTGACCTGTTCGAAGAGGAACAGTAGCGGGGGAAATCGGACGTTTTTATCGGAGTGGGCGACGGTCGAGAGGAACTGGTAGGTGGGGTACTGGTGGGCCACCTGCCACAGAAAGTTGGGCAGGGCGAGGAGCAGAAGCAGCGCGACGCCGGCTGCGCAGCCCTTGGTGAAGAGAATGCGCCGCTGGGGGCTGAGCAGGAGTCCGGCGAGAAGCGCGATGAGAAAGAAGACGGTGGAATGCTTGTTTTCGATTCCCAGCCCGGCGAGGAGCCCGAATAGAAGCCATGCGCGGCCCGTTGCGGAGCCATCCGCAATGCGAAGAACCACGAATAGCGCGCCCATCCAGAGGCAGGGCTCGAAGGAATTCATGGAAAGGAAATTGCCGGTGCCGAGAAAGACCGGAGCGGCCAGGACGGCGCTCATGGCCAGGAATTGCGCTGAGCGGCGGCCGCCAAAATGCCAGGTTAGGAGGCCGGCAAGGGCGACGGTGACGCCGCTGGCTATGAAACTGAAGGTGCGGATGCCGGTGGGTGAAAGTCCGAAGAGAATTTCGGCGAGGCGAGCCTGCAGGGCTACGAGGGGAGGCTGATCCACATATCCCCAGGCGAGGTGGCGGCCGCAGACGATGAAATAGAATTCGTCGCGGAAGTAGCCGTAGCCAAGATGGATACCCCAAAGCGAACTCGCAAAATGGACGAGGAAGGTGACCAGCGCAAACAGTCCCGCCAGCAAAAGAGCGGGGCGCAGGGGCGTTCGGCCCTGGATCGGGGTCGAGGACAGCGACAGTGGTCGTAGTTCCTGCGCGGTGGCGGACATGGCTTGGCTGGAGATCGATTTAGGACGATTGTACGCGCGATCGACTATTCAGGTCCCAACTTTGATGTACCGGCCCTCGGCGCGGTCGCACTTTCTTCAGCGGCCCTCGGTGCTCAGTGGGCATCGGCGGGGAGAACCGGCCGCAGATGCGAGGCGGTGCTTCCCTCGGTCATTCCCAGCGTCCACTTGACGGCTTCAAAGTACATTTTGCGAATGTCGGGATCCTCCCAGGACTCTTCCGTGTGGCCCAGGGTGGAGTAGTAGACGCGGCCCTTGCCGTACGTCTTGCTCCAGGCTACGGGAAAATCGTGGTCGGTGCGGTGAATGCGCGGGTTGTTGTCGTAGTTGAGCTTCGTGGCATCCAGGCTCAGCAGCACATTAACCTTGTCGCGCGACCAGGCCTTGGGTTGGTAGATCTCGTCGTATTTCACAAAGGCGTGGGGAAGGTGGCGCACAGCGGGGAAGTTGGGATCCTCATTGACGATGGGTGCGTTGAAGGTCGACCAGGGATGCTGGTCGAACCAGCCGCCGATCATCTCTCCGTATTCCGGCCAAGTGTAATTGGTGTCGAGCGCCGCATGAATTCCAACAAAGCCCTTGCCATCTTCCTTGATGAACGACATCATGTCCTGCTTCTGGCCGTCATCCATGTCCAGCTCGCCGGTGGTGCTGGCAAAGACCAGGACATCGAAATAGTTGAGATTCTTCGCGTTGTTCTTCATCGGCTTCTTGGTGAGCAGCTCCGTATCGGTGCGTAGGGTGGTGTCCCACAGTCCGCTTTCCTTCCCCATGTTGTAGATGGCGGCCATCGCCGCCGAGACGGAATCGTGCTCAAAGCCCTTCGTTTGCCCAATCACCAGAACATGTTTGAGGTGAACCTCTTTGGCGTGCGGCGGAGGCGGCGTCGCGAGGCTTCCGGCGGTCTGCGCATGGATGGGGTTGCTATCACCAAGGAATGCCAGCGCAATGAGCGCCGTAAAGAGCAGGCACGGGGTTGTAAATACGCGCAAGGGGGTTCTCCTTCGAGCTGCGCGGAATGGGCTTTTCAGCAAAGTATTGCAGGTTGCGGAATTTTGCGTCGTGCGCTGCCCCAAGGCCGAAGCTCGAACTAAATTCTCTCACCCCCGGGCGGAATTGCGAAGCGACAAGCACTCGATGATCCCACAGGGGGAGAAGCTAACGGATGGCTGAAGGGAGCGGGCGAGCCGTGATCGAGCTCACGGACTGGGAAGCTGTTTGAGATTAGGGTTATGTGCCGCAGACGATCCGGTGGCGATATGGAAGCGACATGGAGGGGTGATCTGAAGGGAATCTCCTTTCGTTCCTCTTTGCGGATTGAACCCGGATTCCCAGATGGCTCTCCAATCGCCTCCAGGGCCGGATGCTCAGAATCGTGAGAAAGGGGCCGTACTATGGAAAAGCAATGTTCAAAATGCGGACTGCGGATGGAGCCGGTGTGGAAATTCTGTCCTCATTGCGGGGGCGCATGCATACAGACGCTTCTGAATGAAGTGGTCCAAACGAAGATAGAGCCGGAAGGGGCTGAGGGAGCGCCGGTGCAGGGAGCGTTTGGCGGATTGCTCTTCGGCATGCTGGCGGTGCCGATTCTAGTGATTGTGGGCACCATGCTTTGTCTCACCGGGTTGGGCGCAATTCTGGGGATACCGATGATCGTCGCGGCGGTATTTGCGCCGCTGCTCGGTCCGATGATTGGGCTAGGTGCGGTAAAAGGAAAGTGCCCGTGGTGCGGAATCTCAGTGAGCAGCATTGCGAATGCCAAAGACTTTCACTGCCATGGCTGCGGCAGGCAGATTGCCATCAAGCATCGGGCGTTTGTCACGGCCGGCTAACTTGGCCGGCCCAATGCCGATTAGGATTCGGGTAACATTTGCCGGGCGCAGCTTAAGAGCTGGGCTCCCATCGCAGGAAGTGATCCCGGCGGCAACCGATATTTCCGAAGGCCGCCGGGAAGCTGTTGCTGGCGGCGAATTCAATTGTTGAACAACGGCTTTTCCGTAGTGACCGTGGCGCCGCCTTGCAGCAGCTTGTGCATGAGTTTTCCGGCGATGCGTGGATCGGGGTCCATGCTGAGGCCGGTCAGGGTGCGGCCCACCAGGCTCTCCACCGCAATCCCTGACTCCCGCAGCAGGGCGTCGTTGACGCGCACGATGTGGCCGGTGCTATCCAATTGCACCATGGCCATGGGGGCCAGTTCGAAAAGGTCCGCCGCGTTGAAGGCCTCCTCGATCGCCTGGGAGCGAACACGCTCATCCGCCGCGCGGAGAGTAAGGACATATCCCGTTTGAACTCCTGCGGTGTCCGCGATTGGCGCGACGGTCAAATCAACAAGTATGGCAGGGCGTCCGGGGCGGTTCAGGGAGAGGCCAAACTCCTCGACCGGTCCGGAGAGTCCGTGCCGGGCGGGCATAGTGAAGGGCCGGCTGCGCGAATCTCTCAGATCGACTACCTCGCGGAGATGGCAGTCCGTTGCATGTTCGCGCGAGCGGCCAACCAGGCGCTCGGCGGATGCATTCATGAACTGGATGTCGCCGGAAAGCGACACCGTCAGCAGCGCCTCGTACATCCCATCGATGGTGGATGAAATCTTGCTGTGCGCCCGCCGTAGCCCCGCATCCACCTTGGCCTTGTGCAGCGCCACCTGCACCGTGGCCTTGAGTTCACGTGTCTGAAAGGGTTTGGTGAGATACCCGTACGGCATCTCCCGCACCGCCCGGGCAATGGTCGTGTCGTCGCTATACGCGGTGAGGAAGATGGAAGGAACCTGGTAGGCGTCGCGGAGCAATCTTGCCGTCTGAATGCCATCCAATGAGCCGATAATGTGCAGGTCCATCAAGGCCAGTTCCGGTTGGGACTCTTCCACCGCCATCAGCGCCTCATCGGCGCTTTGGGCCAATGCAACCACTTCGCATCCAAACTCCTCCAGCTCCTGTTGCAGGTCAAGAGCGACGATGGGTTCGTCTTCAACGATCAGTATTTTTCCCGTCATAGAATCTCCTTCTTGTTGCTACCTGGCTGGATGTTTTCGGCTCCCTGTGAAAAGGGCCGGATTGCGATGACCCAGAGGTCAGCGTAGCGCAGAAAACGAAGGCCGAACCGCGACTTCGGGAGAATCACTTTTATTCAAAGGTAATTAGAAACAACTGAGGACGAACTGGAATACTTTCGGGAATCGCGATGAACAATTGTCAAGAAAATTGCTATTGGGACTCTTGATTTGAGGGGTACGGGATAAAATGCGCGGTCTGCGCCAATGAAACACACGTTATCGATCCATGAAGATGTTCGTTCCAAAGAAAACGCCGGCGGTTGGTGGCTGGGGCAGTTTACGCAGTGGTGTCAGTATGAATCCGATGGGGCTCGTGGAAATGCTGCCAGATGGTTTCCGCGGTTTTGCGTGGGACCACTGACGCGAGCGATTCGGCGGTGGCTTGCTGGATGTCTCTTAGGCTGCCGAAGTGGGAGAGCAATCGCCGGCGGGTTTGTGGACCCACGCCGGGGATATTCAATAACTCCGAATCGCGGTCGCGCATGGCGCGGCGCTGGCGATGATAGCCGACCGCGAAACGGTGACTCTCGTCGCGGATGAGCTGGATGAGATGCAGCACGGGCGAGCGGCGGTCGAGAACGATGGGCTCGTCCTCGTTGCCGTAAAGATAGATGACCTCTTCGCGCTTGGCGATCGAGGCCAGCGGTTGCGAGGTTAGGCCGAGCGATTCGAGGGCTTCGGCGGCGGCGTGGAGTTGGCCCAGGCCACCGTCGATGAGGATGAGAGAGGGGAGAGTCTTGGGCTCCTTGGAGGGTCGGCTTTCGGACTCGGGTGCAAGGACTGGCCGCGTATCCGAAGAGCTTGCTTCAAGGGCTAAAGCCCCCTCCGATGCTGCATCGGGAATGTCCGGGCGAAAGCCCGGACCTACCGGCCCCGGGCCGGCTAAATCGGCGTTCGCGGATTGTAGACTCGCGGCGCCGTTGATCCCTTCGATGAGGCGGCGATAGCGGCGATAGACAACTTCGCGCATGGAGGCAAAATCGTCGACGCCGAGGACGGTCATGACCTTGAATTTGCGATAGAGCTGCTTGTTCATCTTGCCGTCTTCCCAGACCACCATGGAAGCCACGGTTTCAGCGCCCTGGATGTGGGAGATGTCGAAGCACTCGATGCGGCGGGGAAGCTCGGGGAGCATGAGCAGGTCTGCGAGGGCTTCCTGAATGGCCTTGCGGCTGGGCTCAAGAACGCGGAAGCGCTGGATATAAGACTGCTTGGCGTTCTGGCCGGCCAGATCGACCAGAGAGCGTTTCTCTCCTCGCTGCGGGACGGCGAGTTCGATGCGATGGCCGGTGCGCTCGCTTAGCAGCGCTGCGAGGATTTCGCGGTCTGCAAAGTCGGCGGGCACGAGAATGGTCCGCGGAACGTAATGCTGGTCGATGTAGAGCTGTTTGAGGAGGGCCGAGAAGACAGGGCCGGCGCGGAATTGGGGCTCCGAAGATGGGTTTAGCGTTGTCGTTTCCCATATCTCACCCGCCGCGGCGGGGAGACCTGGGTCACCCAGCTTTTCCGGCTCGTCGAGTTGATCTCCAACGGGCGTTTCCAATAATTCGGGCAGGTCGTCCCAGAAGAACTCGCGGCGGTCCACGATTTTGCCGGCGCGGACGTGGAAAAGATTCACGGCCAGGCTGCCGGCCTCATAGTGGTAGCCGAAGACGTCGGCGTCGTCGGACTGTTCGGCGGTGGCGATGCGCTGTTTTTCCTGCAGTTGGTGTACGGTCGTGAGTTGGTCGCGCAGGCGTGCGGCGGCTTCAAACTGCTCGGCCTCCGCGGCGGCCATCATGCGCGCGGTGAGAGTGCGTTCAAGCTCGGCGTGGCGGCCTTCGAGGAAGAGCTGCGCATCGCGCACGGCGTTGGCATAAGCCTCCGGAGAGGTGAGGCCCTCGACGCAAGGGCCGAGGCAGCGATGGATGTAGTACTGCAGGCAGGCGCGGGGGTGGTAGCGCGAGAGATCGACTTTGCAACTCGGGATCAGAAAGCTGCGATGGATAAGCTCAACAATGCGATAGGCGAGGTTGCCGGGAAAATATGGGCCGTAGTAGGCCGCGCCGTCTTTGCGCAGGCGGCGGGTTACGAACACTTTGGGGAAGCGGTCGGCGAGGGTCAGCTTCACGTAGGGGTAAGTCTTGTCGTCCCTCAACAGAATGTTGAAGCGGGGATGGCGCTGCTTGATGAGGTTGTTTTCCAGCGCCAGCGCCTCGTGCTCGTTGGCCACGAGGATGTAGTCGAGATCGACGGCCTCGCGCATCAGCGAGCCGGTTTTGGCGTTGGCCTGCGAGGCTTCAAGAAGATAGGACCGCACCCGCGCGCGGAGGTTCTTGGCCTTGCCGACATAGATGACCTCTCCCTCGGCATTTTTGTAGAGGTAGACGCCGGGCTGGGTGGGGAGCGTGCGGATTTTTTCGTAGAGGTCCATAGGGAAATGCAGAATCTCGCGAACCAATTACTAGATTAGCGGGTTCTTGCCGAGGACTGGGGATTGCTCGCTTTCGAACCGCGCAATCCTTGCCATCGCGGAGTAAGAATTACACGCTGCCGCAGCCGGGCCGCCGGAAGGGAAAGTTCGTAAGCCATTCATTTCGGGAGAATTGCATTGGACTGGAGAATGGCCCTGGAGTTGCGACCGGAGAATGGCAGATACACAATCCGACTGACAATTTCCGGAGGAAACAAACCATGCATGGAGGTAGAGAGCTTGTGTTTGAAGGGACACTTGACAAGGACCGCGTGAAGGGGTCGATCAACGACGCTGCCGGACGCGCGAAGCGCCAGTTAGGCGAGTGGGCGGGCGATAGTGAAGCGCAGATAAGGGGCTTGGCGCAGGAAGTGAAAGGGAAGGCGCAGAAGGCCTGGGGCGATCTCAAGCACGCGGTCCGGAGTACGAGAAATCAAGCTTCGAGTCGAGCTGGAAAGCGGCCTGGCGCAACACGCTTGAACTGAGCCTGATGTAGTTGGGCAGAATCCCTGCGGCTAGGAAATTGCAGATTTGTGCACTGCTCAGAGCAACAGGGATTGCTGGTCTTGCATCAATACGAACTGATTTGTAGATGTCGCGAGCAAGAGGTGCGCGAGATAACTTCCAGACGAAAAAGGAGAAGCGTAATGAAGAAGGCGATTCTGTTTGCGGCATTGGCGAGTTTGAGTTTGACGGGTGTTGCGCGTGCGGAAGGCACGTCGCGCGAAGCAACGGATGCAAGGTTGCACCATGCTGGTGAAGTGCTGCATGAAATCATGGCGGCGCCCGATCGGGGCATTCCTGAGGAAGTCATGGAGCACGCGAAGTGCATTGCGGTTGTGCCGCACCTCGTGAAGGGCGGCTTTGTGTTTGGCGCTGAAGGCGGCAGGGGCGTTGCGACCTGCCGAACAGCAAACGGGTGGAGCGCGCCCGCGTTCTTCAGTATTACTGGCGGCAACTGGGGATTGCAGATCGGTGTGGAAGGCATCGATCTTGTGATGGTCTTCCAGGGTGACCAGGGAATGGATCGCTTGGTCAACAGCAAGTTTGAGATTGGCGGGGATGCTTCAGTTGCCGCTGGGCCGGTGGGACGTCATGCATCGGCCGATACCGATTGGAAGATGAATGCCGAGATTCTCACCTACTCGCGCGCCAAAGGAATTTTTGCCGGCATCACTCTGAATGGTGCTGCGGTTCGCCGCGACGATGACTCTACGGATGCGTTTTACGGTCATGAAATCCCCACGCGCGACCTTCTCACTGGCCAGATTCCTCCGCCTCCGGGATCGCATGCGTTCCTCGATGCGATTCGCGACGCGAGAGTGCAGGCTGCCGCTTCCAGGTAGAGCCGGCATTATTCTGTTCGGCGATATAATGCGGGCGCATGAGAAAAATCCAGATCATACGGGCTTTCATGCGCCCGCTGAGCATCAAACAAATGAAGAAGTAAGTTAAGTGAGAAAGGAGCACGTATGCTTTGGACGATTTTTGTAATTCTGCTGGTGCTGTGGATACTTGGCTTCAGTTTGCATGTTGCAGGGAGCTTGATCCATCTGCTCCTGGTGCTGGCGGTCATCCTGTTGATCTTCAACCTGATTTCCGGACGCCGGGCAGTTTGAAGCCGGGCGCGCACCTGCGGCCGAAAAAATGCGGCCAAAGGCGCGGCGGAAATCTGCTGTGATTCCGAAGTTCCGATCCGCTTTGCGGATTGGACCTTTCCCTTTGTCGGAGGATGCAGGCTTCTATCCGGTGATCATGGTGGCGAAGCTATTCAGTTGGCTTCTGGCGAATGTGCTCGGCGCGGACTTCGTTCGCAGTGAAGAGAGTCAGGAAAGGCGCGCCCGCAGCGGCATCTTCCACAGCAGGCCGGCCGTTGGCCTCCTCGCGCTCGACGATGCACACCACGGCGGCGACGACCATTCCGGCCTCGCGCGCGGCCTCAATCGCGTTAATAGTGGAGGCGCCGGTAGTGCAAACGTCATCGACAATTACGACGCGCGCGCCAGGCCGGCAAAACCCCTCAATGCGCCGGCCCGTGCCGTGTGCCTTCTCTGCCTTGCGGACCAGAAAGCCGTTTAATAACTGAATGTCAGATTGCGAAATCGCGCGTCCGGCACCCGGGGCGCCAATGGCCGAAATTGCGCGCCAGGCACTGGCCGTGGCCACGTTCGAGACAATCGGGTCTGCGCCCATGGTGAGCCCGCCGACGGCTTCGGCGTCGATGGCTTTCTCTTCAAGAAGCTCAAGCACGGCGTGGCCGGTGAGGCGTCCGCCTTCAGCATGCAGGGTGGTGGTGCGGCAATCGATATAGTAATCGCTGGTGCCGCCGGAAGAGAGCTTGAACTGGCCGAGGCGGAAGCTCAAGCGGGCAAGAAGTGAGAGAAGCTGTTGGGCGTGGGATTGGGCTGTCATCGCTTTTGATTGTAACGGGCGATTGAGCGGTTCACCCAGGCGGCGGGGCAGAGAGAAAGCGGAGGATCTCGCGCATTACGCGGTCTCCCTGATCGGTTTGGAAGAGGTATTGGGCATGAGCTGATCCGTCGAGAACGATAAGTTCCTTCGGCTCGGGCGCTTTCTCGTATTGCGCGCGGATTCCAGGGAGCCTTAGTTCGTGGTCCCCGCTTGCGTCGCCGCGCGCCACAATAAACAATGTGGCCGATTTCAGCTTTTCAGCCGGACCGTTCGGTGCCGCGCCAAGAAAAACAATACGTTCGATCTCGCCCGGCTTTGAAGCGATAGAAGCGTCGCCCGCGGCTGATCCGCCCATGCTTCCCCCGACGATCGACACGCTCTTTGCACCTGCCGTTCGCAGGTATCGGACTGCGGCCGAAACATCCATATGAAGCGGTGCGCTTAACGGATCAGCTTGACCGGGCCCGGTGGATTTACCGTAGCCGCGGAAGTCGATTGCCAGCACTCGAAAATTCGCCGCAGCCAGGATTCGCGCCTGCTTCCCCCAACTCTCTTTGTTGAAGCGCCCGCCGTGAGCGAGTACGACGGCACGTTCACCCGTCCCGTAAGAATCGGCGTAGATCAATCCTCCGTCTTCAGTAGGAAACGAGACAGTAGTTTGAGCGGCCACCGCGGCCGGAAGCAGAAGCGCAAGGAAGATGGGGACGATCGCTCGCACACCGTAAATTTACCACGGGCTTGGATTGCGGATTTGCAGCCTTCTACATTTTGTCGAGATGCCGGAAGCCGCCGGTGCCAAGGAGCATGAGGGAAAAAAGCAGCAGGTTGTAGCTCGCGTGGACGATAACGCTGGCGGCGAGCGACCGGGAGGCTAGGCGGGCCCAGCAAAGCACCAGGCTGACGGCGACAAGCAACAAAAACGGGCCGAGAGACCAGGCCGTCTGTTCCGCGTGCATCAGGGCGAACGGAATGCTGGTGACGATCGATGCAAGGGTCATTGCTGTGATGGACCAGTGGGGATGGCCGCTGGCATCGAGGGGCGGGGGAGTGTTGCCGGTGAGCTTCTCCCCGTACCAGTCGAAGGCAGTGCACAAGGCGGGAAGAAGAAAGCCGCGGAAGACGATTTCCTCAAAGAAGGGCGCAAACGTCACTCCGAAGGCGAACAGCAGCCAGGCGGCGGCGCGGCTGTCAAAGAGCTTGTCGATGGGGGCGTTGGCTGGCCCTGGGAGTACGATCTCATCCACCATCGCGAGCAGGAAGCAGACAAAAGCGGCGCTCAGCAGGATAAGCATCCGGCGGGGCTGCCAGGTGGAAGCGAAGTTCCACTGCAAGCCGGCGAAGAGGCTCTTGTGCCACATGAGTGGAAAGACCAGCATGGCAAGGCCGAATGAAATGAGATACAGGCTGGCCATGAAGCCGATGGTGTAGTGGATATCGGTGGATGCCTGTTGAACCGTGGAGATGCCGAACAGATTGTAGTAAAGAGCGCCGCGCATCAGCAGGATGGCGCCCACGAGTCCGCCGAAACCAAGCAGCGCGAGGACGACCAGGTGGCCAAAATGAGGAATGCGGGTTGGATCTGCGGCTTTCGGCTCAGCCTGATACAAGGAGTGGAAGAGGGGTCGCTCGCTAAGGCGGGGAATGACTGAGTCAACGGGTTCCTGCAGGGACTCCTGAACGGGCTCTTCCTCCGTTTCCGTTAGCGGCGACGGGCTGAAAGAGGCAGCCAATGGTTCGGTCTGGCTCGAATCGGCTTCCATGGAGCTAGGGTTCGCTGCGACGGAGGTGGAACTTGCTTCAGGGGATTCAGGAACGGATTGCGAGTCATCCCCTGCTGCCTCCGGCGATGGCAAAGGTTCATCGTTCGCTGCAGCGTAATGGCGTTCGGCCTGGCCCGCCTGGCTCAAAATCTTCGCGCGTTTGGTGTAAAGCGGAGTTTGGACCGCAGATTCCTCTTCTGGGGAGCCTTGGACTGGCCTAAGCCTATCCAGAGCGATCCAGGAGGAATCAGCCAGGTTGCCGTAGAGGCTGCGGCGCGATCCATTCGATGGTTCGCGTCCCTGTCCGGGGAGTTCTTGCGCGAGTGGGTCGGGGTCCTGGAGCCAGTCCAAAGAGGGCTCATCCAACTCTTCGGGTTCACCCTTTACGTCTTCCTCAGAGGAGCTTTGGGCCGGCTCGAATGTCTGACTAGAAGAGGCTATGACCTTCAAAACCTCATCCTCCGTCAGCGGAGGATCTTCCCAAATGGTCAACGGCATTTCGGGGATGGGTTGAGCCGATTCCCGACCGTTGCCCGTCAGGTCGGCAGGGTCGACATAGGAACTGAAGACCATGCCCTCAAACGAGGGGATCTCGTCTTCATCGTCCTTCCACGGTTGTGGCACGCCGTATGGAGTGTCGGCCTTGGGGTCGAGCGCATCGGACTCGGGCGGGATGGTCATGCTTGGCCGGTCTTCTTTTGGCGGGGGCCGAATGGTTTTGGCGCAGCGATTTCATTTTTTGGAAGACTCGCTTTGGCGCGCGTGGTAGCCAAATCGTCTTCAGCAGGGGTGTTGCGGCGAGTGCGCTTCGGTTTTGCGGGTTCGGGTCCATTGTCTCTCACCCTTTCCACTGAAGCGCGTGGAAGGGATGTGGCACCCGCTTCCGTTACCGAGGCGGGATCGCCAGCGAGTGAATCCGGCTCCGCGGCATCGTCCTCTTCTATCGGGGTCAGTTTGCCGTTGACCGAGGCGTAGTAGCGGGTGAGGAATTGGCCGGTATAGGAGCCCGGCGTGGCGGCAATCTTTGCCGGGCGGCCCTGACCCACAATGCGGCCTCCGTCTTCCCCGCCTTCGGGACCGAGATCGATGATCCAGTCGGCGTTGCGGATGACGTCCAGATTGTGCTCGATGATGATGACCGAGTTGCCCAGATCGGCGAGGCGATGCAGCACTTCGAGCAGCTTGCGCACGTCGTCGAAGTGCAGGCCGGTGGTAGGCTCGTCGAGCAGATAAAGCGTGCGGCCGGTCTGGCGCTTGCTCAGTTCGCGGGCCAGCTTCATGCGCTGGGCTTCGCCGCCGGAAAGCGTGGTCGCGCTCTGACCCAGATGCACGTAGCCGAGGCCCACATCAACCAGCGTCTGCAGCTTCTGGCGCACGTTGGGCACGTCTTCGAGGACGGAAAGCGCGTCTTCGATGGTCAGGTCGAGAACATCGGCGATGGAGTGGCCCTTGAACTTCACAGCCAGCGTTTCCTGGTTGTAGCGGCGTCCGTTGCACACCTCGCATTGCACGTATACGTCGGGCATGAAGTTCATTTCAATGCGGCGCTGGCCGTCGCCCTGGCAGGCTTCGCAGCGGCCACCCGTCACATTGAAGCTGAATCGGCCGGGCTTGTAGCCACGCTCGCGCGATTCGGGCAGCATGGCGAACAGGTCGCGGATGGGCGAGAAGACCTGGGTGTAGGTTGCCGGGTTGGAGCGCGGGGTGCGGCCGATGGGGGACTGGTCGATGCGGACGACCTTGTCAAGTTGCTCGGCTCCGGTGAGCGTGTCGTGTGCACCGGGCTCTTCGCGCGATCCGTAGATGGACTTGGCCAGCGAGCGGTAGAGGATGTCGTTGATGAGCGTGCTCTTGCCGCTGCCACTGACGCCGGTCACCACGGTCATCACGCCGAGGGGGATGCGAATGTCCACGTCCTGGAGGTTATGCTCGCGAGCGCCGGTAACGGTGAGCCATTTGCCCGTGAGCGGGCGTGGGTGTGCTCGCTGAAGCATGGTGGCGGCGCCGGAGAGATAGCGGCCAGTGAGCGACTCAGGGCAGGCCATGATCTCCTCAGGAGTGCCTTGCGCGACGACGTGGCCGCCCAGCCGGCCGGCGCCGGGTCCGAGGTCGAGGACATAATCGGCGCTCCGAATGGTGTCTTCATCGTGCTCGACGACCAAGACGGTGTTGCCCAGGTCGCGCAGCCGTTCCAGGGCCTGGATGAGGCGCATGTTGTCGCGCTGGTGCAGTCCGATGGATGGCTCGTCGAGCACGTAGAGCACGCCGCGCAGCCGGGAGCCGATCTGCGTGGCCAGCCGGATGCGCTGGCCTTCGCCGCCGGAGAGCGTCGCCGCGTTGCGGTCGAGCGAGAGATAGTTGAGGCCGACGGCGCAGAGAAACTCCAGCCGCTCCACGATCTCGTGGCGAATGCGATCGGCGAGCAGGGCCTCGCGGGCCGTGAAGGTGAGGTTGATGGCCGCTGAGAGCGCGCGATTGAGCGGCAGCGCGGTGAAATCGGCGATCGAGAGGCCGCCGATCTTGACGGCCAGGGACTCGGGGCGCAGGCGCTTGCCTCGGCAGACGGGGCACGGCGTGGCGGACATGAAGTTCATCATGTATTCGCGGTAGCCGTCGCTGCGCGCCTCGTCGATGGTGTCGCGCAGGAAGGAAAGAATACCGTGGAATCCGGTGCGCGGGGCTTCGCCTTTAGGTGGCCCGTAAACCAGGATGTGCTGTTGCTTTGGCGGCAGATCTTCAAAAGCGAGCTTCAGGTCGATCTTGTAACGGTCGGCGGCCAGGTGGATGAGCTTGAGCAGGTATTGCGAGGCAGAGCCGGGGCCCAGGCCGCCATCGAGCAGGGGCTTGGACCAGTCGGTGATGACCTTGGCGGGGTCCAGATCGTAGAGTGAGCCCAGGCCGTGGCACTCCGGACATGCGCCGAAATTCGAGTTGAAGGAAAAGCTGCGCGGCTCGAGTTTGGGAACGTCCAGGCCGCAATCGGGGCAGGCCATCGACGACGAGAACAACTGCTCCTCATTTCCCGCGACAGCCACCAAGGCCAGGCCGTTGGCCAGTTGCAGTGCCTTCACCACTGCCTGCTCCAGGCGCTTTTCGACCGTCGGTTTGGCGGTGGCCGGCGGCGCGGCAGTGAGGGCTGGCATGGTGAGCGCAGGCGGCTTGAGCAGGATGCGGTCGACGACGGCTTCGATGGTGTGGTTCTTGCGCCGGTCGAGCAGCAGCGGTTCCGACAGGTCGCGGAGTTCGCCGTCGACGCGGGCGCGAAAGCCTTGCTGGTCAAGCTGATCGAGCAATTCCTTGAACTCGCCCTTGCGGCCTCGGACGATGGGCGCCATGACTGTGACGCGCTCGCCGCGACCGAGCTCAAGGATGCGGGCGACAATCTGCTCGGCGGTCTGGCGGGAGATGGGCCGGCCGCAGTTGGGGCAATTGGGCGTGCCAACCGACGCGTAGAGCAGGCGCAGGTAGTCGTAGATTTCCGTAATCGTGCCGACGGTGGAGCGGGGGCTGCGGCTGGTCGTCTTCTGCTCGATTGAAATGGCCGGCGACAGGCCTTCAATGGAATCCACATCGGGCCGCTCGATCTGGTCGAGGAACTGGCGGGCGTAGGCGGAAAGCGTCTCGACGTAGCGCCGCTGGCCCTCGGCGTAGATGGTGTCAAACGCGAGCGAGCTTTTCCCCGAGCCGGAAAGGCCGGTGACCACCGTGAGCGTGTTGCGGGGGATGCGCACGTTGATATCGCGCAGGTTGTGCTGGCGCGCCCCGCGCACTGAGATGTGAGTAATGGGCATGGTCAGAAGCAAGGTCGGATTCCGGATGCTATGCGTAGAAACGCGAAAAAAGCCGCGCGGAAGACAGACCTACAACCATGATACAGAATCGAGGCATCTGAGAGGACCAGAGCCTTCTAGAGAGGCGGCGCAAACTGCAAAACGGGATGAATTGCAGGGGAGGGAGAGATCGGCTTCCGGGCGAGGCGGGTGGCGAGGGCGACACTTCGGAGCGAGTTCAATCAAAGGTGGCAGCGATGTGGTGAGCGTATGTGCACAGAAGTGAATGTTCGGGATTTGATACGTTCAAGGAGGTTGATGAGGCGGGAAGGGCTAGGTGAGTCTGGCTCCGAATTGGGAAGACGCAGATTCGGTACTGAAATGGGCTCCAGGCGCGGCTGCCGGTCCAATGCCGGAGGAGGTATCCCATTTGCCAACACGCATCGGCGCTGCGAATGGGAAGACTTCTGAGAGAATCTGACAAAGCAGTTTTGGTGGGGACTGGAAAATTCAAGTCGGACTGAAGCCAAAGACGCGAAACTTCAAGATCCCAGCACGAGTGGGATAAAGCGGGAACAATGACGGATCTGGTGAATTTTGTGATGTTGATTGCGGCGTCGGTTGGCTCATTGGCGTTGGGTGTGCTGGCGGCATATGGGTTGCTGCGTGCGGGGTTCGCCTTGATGCGGCCGCAGTCGCAGGGCATGGTCATCAAAGCGCGGGCCCGCGTGGCGCAGGTGTAGCAACTGGGGACGGAGTTCAAAGTTCAACGGCGAGTTTTGAGCGGCGCACGACATGAGTATCTAGATTTAAATTAGGAACTTGGGCGGCAGATGTCCTAAGCGAGAATTAGAAATCTGATGTAAAACACTCATTCCTAAGATTTAAGGTGCCAAGCAGCTTAGTTCGGCGCATTAGCCGGCTGCTGTTGCTGCTGCTGCTGGAGTTGTTGCTGGCGCTGCTGCATCTCCTGCATGATTTGCTGCGGGGAGCGGGGCGGTGCTCCGGGCGGGAAGCCGGGGCGGTTGGAAATTGGTTCCTGGGGCGCAGGCTGCTGGTCCTCTGCGTCATCCTCATCGTTGCCGGAACTGCTGGTTCTTGCCGCGGGCTGGATGGGGCCGGCCTGGCGAACGCTGAGCAGAATCTGGCGTGGAGCGCCCTGCCCCTGGTCGCCAATCATGATGACGTTGTAGCCGGAGCCTTGCAGCAACTGGGACAGCACATCGCGCGCCTGCCCAGGTCCATAGGCGCCGAAGACGCGTTGGTCGGCGGAGAGGCCTTCGACCTTTGCGCCGGTAGCGGTGGAGACGTCTTTCAGTATCTGCTCCAGGCTCGAGTTGGCGGCGTCAATCGCCAGGCCATGGCTATCCCAGACAACTGAGGCTTCGGCGGGCTTGTCAAATGCAGGCCAATTGGGTGTTTGCGGCACGGGCGGCGCAACGGGCGTCAGGACCACCGGTTCGGGAATTGCGATGGAATGGGCCGGGCTGGGGCGTCTGGGCCGGTGCGCAGGCTTGGCTGCGGAACCCGGCGACAGAGATGTCGCTTGACTTGCGGGCGATTGGGCTTGGAGCGGCCCCGGAGAAATCGCTCCGGCAGCCAGCAGACACATGGCCACGGACAGATGAAGAGCGGCTCGGCTCGGCGCGTACTGTGTTTGCCGCGAACGCTCTTTGCGCATCAAAATGAACTCCCCGGCTCGTTGGCCGCGCCCCGCGGCTGCCTTGCGGGCCCGGACGCAGCAACATGGTTCCCGCTCTACTGTACTAGACTAACAGTGGCTCTCGGACGCTCGAAAGAGGTTTCGCGAGGCGGAGAGGATGTTCAACGAGATGCGCCTCTGTTGGAGGATTTGGACGACCGCTTCGATCGGGTTCGGACTGCTGGTTTTTCCTGCGCAAAGCCATGCAACCAGTTGCACCACGCAAGCCGAGCTGTTGCCGCAGGACCGGGACGCCCTCGCGTCGATTGGAGGGCGGCTGGCAGTGGCCGTTGTGGGGCAGGATTACGCGACCTTGCAGGCCGCGCTGCTGCCGGCCGAATCCTCAGAGTGGGACGGGATTCACGATGCCGTGGAGCGGGGCGCGCCGATGGTGAAGGGCGGCCAAGTACAACTGCGGAATATTTATCTGCTGGACGCGAGTACCCTGACCGCGCCTGCCGATACGCAGTTTTTCTGCTCCAATTCAAGCGGATCGCTCACCGTAACCATGAATATGCGCTCGTTGCCGCCGGGTCGCTACGCAGTGGTTTTGGCCGATGCGGTGGGCTCTCCGCTGGCCGGGCAAATCGGGCTGGTGCTCGCATGGGATCCAACTGCCGCGCCCGCGGGATGGAAGCTGGCCGGACTGACGGTGCGCCCGGGAACCTTCGATGGGCACGACAACGTGTGGTTCTGGACCAGGGCGCGCGAGTTGATGAAAGAAGATCAGCCCGTGACCAACAACTGGCCGGCGTGGTTCAGCTACGAGGCGGCTCGCTATCTGTCGGTGCCGGTGGATTTCATCTCCTCCCCGAATCTGGAGAAGCTGGGCCAGGAACAAGCACAGATCAAGAATTCGCCGCAGGATGCGTTTCCTTATTCGCTGCAGGACGGCGAGCGCACCTGGAAGATCGAGGCGGTGCGCCTCGATGCGAGTTTGCATCAGGCCGATCTGGCCGTAACGTACGATTCGACCGGCGTGTCGGACCCGTCGGCAGTGCGGACGGAGGCCAATGCGGTGCTCAGCGCGCTCTTGAAGGCGCAGCCGGGGCTGAGGGCGAATTTTCACGGCCTGTGGGCCGTGGCCATGAAGGACGGAAAAACAACGCCGGTGATCGAATTGCCGATGGCGCAGATACCGTAAGAGCAGGGAACACGGATTAGGGGTTAGGGATTAGCAAGCGAATGTGTCGAATGCGGCGCGTCGGCAGGCCATTGAGCTAACAATTGCTCCCAGGAGGTTGGTATCCCGATAAAACTGTCATCCTGAGCGGAGCGCAGCGAAGTCGAAGGATCTGCGGTTGTCTTTCCCCTCACCGCACCCGAAAGGTAGGAATGCAGAATTGGCAGCAATGATCGACTTAAGATCCGATACAGTAACGCGGCCTTCCGCGGAGATGCGCGCCGCCATGGCCGCAGCCGAAGTGGGCGACGACGTCTACGGCGAAGACCCGACGGTCAACCTGCTGGAGCGGCGCGCGGCAGAAGTTTTTGGACGCGAAGCAGCGCTATTTGTTCCCACGGGAACCATGGGCAACCAGATCGCCATCCGCCTGCTCACGCAGCCGGGCCAGGAGGTGATCGCCGAGTCGCGCGCCCACATTCTTGACTGGGAGATGGCCACAACCGCGGTCTTTTCCGGCTGCCTGGTGCGGGCGGTTGAGGCAGAGCGAGGCATCCTGACCTGGAAGCACATTGAGCCGGCCATCTATGCGCGCGGAGCATTTCGCGCGGCCACAGGGCTCATCGAGATTGAAAACACCGCCAACCTTGCCGGCGGTGGCTGCACGCCTGTTGCGGTGCTTGAAGAGATATGGGCCGGCGCAAAAAAATGGAAGCTCCCCACGCACCTAGACGGGGCGCGCATCTTCAACGCCGCGGTGGCGCTGGGCGCGGATGTGCAGGCACTGACGAGCGGCTTCGACACGGTGATGTTCTGCCTGTCGAAAGGGCTGGGCGCGCCGGTGGGTTCCATGCTGACGGGGTCTGCAGAACAGATGGACTCAGCGCGCCTGTTTCGCAAGGCGCTGGGCGGGGGAATGCGCCAGGCGGGCATATTGGCCGCGGCCGGGCTGATGGCTCTCGAGCAGGGGCCGAAGCGACTTCACGAGGACCACGCCAATGCGCGCCTTTTGGCTGAGGCGCTGTCGCAGATGGAGGGCGTGGAGATTGATCTGGACGCCGTCGAAACCAACATTGTGATCTTCAAGCTTGCAGAAGGACGCAGCGCCAAAGAGCTCACCGAGCGGTTGAAGGCACGCGGAATTCTGATGACTGCAGTGGGGCCGAGCACTGTACGGCTGGTGACCCATCTGGATGTGGGCCGCGGAGACTGCGTGACGGCCTCAGAGGTTCTGACCGAGGAGATTGAGGCGGTGTAAACAAAGAAGACTTGCCGCAGTTGCGCGGCGCACACCTACCAAATACACTCATCCGCAGCGAATTGCTGGCGTTCGATTCAAGCAAAGGAAAACCCATGCGAGTCGGGTTGTTTACACGGGAATACCCCCCACTTGTGTACGGCGGCGCAGGCGTGCACGTTGATTATTTGAGCCGCGAGTTAGCCAAGGAGATCGAGGTCGAAGTGCACTGCTGGGGTCCGCAGAACTCTGACGAGGGTAACCTGCGCGTGCGCGGCGCCGAGCCCTGGGCAGAGATCAGCAACGGCACCGACTCCAAGTTCAAAGGTGCGCTTGAAGCCTTCAGCCTGAACCTGACGCAGATCAAGGCTCTCGAAGGCATCGACTTGGTGCATACCCACACCTGGTATGTGTCCATGGCTGGCTATCTGGCCAAGAAGCTCTATGGCGTGCCGTTTGTGCTAACCACCCATTCTCTGGAGCCGCTGCGCGCGTGGAAGGCCGAGCAGCTTGGCTCGGGCTACGCCATGAGCTCGTGGATGGAGCGCACCGCCATTCTGGATGCGGACGCGATCATCGCGGTCTCCAGGGGCACCAAGGCGGATATTCACGCGGCCTATCCCGATGTCGATCCCAAGCGCATTCACGTCATCTACAACGGCATCGATCTCGTTGAATACCAGAAGACCGAACAGACCGAAGCGCTGGTGGAGAATGGCGTTAATCCGGCTGTGCCCTATGTCCTGTTTGTGGGCCGCATCACGCGACAGAAGGGCGTGACGCATCTGGTCGATGCCATCCACTATCTTCCGCCGGACACGCAGGTGGTGCTGTGCGCGGGCGCGCCGGACACGCCGGAGATTGCTGCTGAGTTGCGCGAGAAGGTGGACGCGGCGCGCGCCCATCATCCGCGCATCGTGTGGATCGAAAAGATGGTCACCAGGCAGGAGGCCATTCAGCTTTACTCGAATTGCCGTGTCTTCTGTTGCCCTTCAGTCTACGAACCATTCGGCATCATCAACCTTGAGGCCATGGCCTGCCGCGCGCCGGTTGTCGCCAGCGCCACGGGCGGCATTAAAGAGGTGGTGGTGGATGGAGAGACAGGCTACCTGGTCCCCTTCGACCAGGACCCGGTGACGACCTTTCCCCGCGATCCACGCACCTTTGCGCGCGATCTTGCGGTGCGCATCCATGCCTTGCTGAAAGATCCGGAGCGGTGCAAACGCTTTGGCGATGCGGGACGAAAGCGCGTGGAAGAGATATTCAGTTGGACAGCGATTGCGCAGCAGACGATCCGGCTTTACGAGAAACTGATTGAACAACGGAAGAAGAAGTTGGCGTCTTGAAAGGGCACGACTTCAATCATGCCGGAGATATGCAATATTGACGTGGGCTTTAGCCCCTGATGGAATGCTGGATCGGATGAATGAATTCGTCGTGAGGCGAATTCAAATCAATGCAAGCCGTGCAGGACGAAACCACTATGACAGTGCCGAAAGAAGACGGACGCAAGCGCGTCATCATTGAAGGAATTTCCCCCGCGGTCGACGGCGGCCGGTTTCCCGTAAAGCGCACCGTGGGAGACCAGGTGCGCGTGGAAGCCGATATTTTCACCGACGGCCACGACGCCATTGCCGCATCGCTGCTGGCGCATCGCTTGGGCTCCGATAAATGGATTGAAATTCCCATGCTTCCGCTGGTGAACGATCGCTGGACGGCGGCATTCCGAGTCGGTGAGTTGGGCCGATACGCGTTCAAGGTGCAGGGCTGGGTGGACCACTTCGAAACCTGGCACCGCGATCTGTTGAAGCGGATCAAGGCAGAGAGCGATGTGCCGGTGGACTACCTGATTGGCGCCGATCTGATTGCGGCCGCGGCGGAGCGTGCTACTGGGCCGGATGCGCCTTGGCTCAAGAGACGCGCCGAGATTTTGCGGTCGGGCAAGGAGCCGAAAGATCTGCGCATTCATGCCACCGATCCAACCCTGCATGAGCTGGCGCTGCACTATCCTGACAAGCGCTTCGCCACGGAGACCGATCGCGAGTACAGCATCGTTGTCGATCCGGCAGTTGCGCGGTTCAGCGCCTGGTACGAGTTCTTTCCGCGCTCCGCGTCTGAGGAGCCTGGAAAACACGGCACATTTGCGGATTGCGAGAAGCGGCTGCCCTACATTGCCGAGATGGGCTTCAACGTGGTGTATTTGCCGCCCATTCATCCCATCGGCGCAATGTTCCGCAAAGGTCGCAACAACAATCCCGAGAGCCAGCCTGGCGATTGCGGCAGCCCCTGGGCCATCGGCTCGGCGGAGGGCGGCCACAAGTCGATCCATCCTGAACTCGGGACTCTCGAAGATTTCCGGCGCTTCGTTGGCAAGGCGAAGGAGCTTGATCTCATCGTCGCGCTCGACATTGCATTCCAGGTCGCGCCCGACCATCCGTACGTGCGTGAACATGAGAACTGGTTCCGCAAGCGGCCGGATGGAACCATTCAATACGCTGAGAATCCACCCAAGAAATATCAGGACATTTATCCGTTCGACTTCGAGAGCGAAGACTGGGCGGGCATGTGGGAGGAGTTGAAGAGCGTCTTCGATTACTGGATCGCGCAGGGCGTGACTATCTTCCGCGTGGATAATCCGCACACCAAGGCGTTTCCTTTCTGGGAGTGGGTCATCGGCGAAATCAAGAGCGAGCACCCGGAAGTCTTGTTTCTGGCTGAAGCATTCACGCGGCCCAAGATCATGTACCGCCTTGCCAAGCTTGGCTTCAGCCAGTCGTATACATATTTTCCCTGGCGCAATGCGAAGAGCGAGACGGCGGTTTATCTCACCGAGCTTGCGCAGGCGCCGGTGCGCGATTTCTTCCGTCCCAACCAATGGCCGAACACACCGGACATTCTGACAGAGTTCCTGCAGATTGGCGGTCCCGCGGTGTTCGGCATTCGCCTGCTGCTGGCTGCAACGCTGGGCGCGAATTACGGCATCTACGGCCCTGCGTTCGAGCTGATGGAGCACGTCCCCGTGCGCCGCGGCAGCGAAGAATACCTGAATTCCGAGAAGTACGAGATCCGGCATTGGGACCTCGATCGCGCCGACAGCCTGCGACCGCTGATTACGCGCGTCAATGAGATTCGCAAAAAGAATACGGCCTTGCAGAATGACTGGTCCATCCGATTCCATTCCACTGAAAATGAACAACTGATCAGTTATACGAAGGAGTCAGACGACCGCAGCAACCTGATCCTGGTCGTGGTAAATCTTGACCCGCATTACATGCAGGCGGGCTTCGTGACGCTGCCGCTCGCGGAGTTGGAGATTCCGCTCGACCGCGGCTACGAAGCAGAGGATCTTCTGACCGGCGCTCGCTACCTGTGGAACGGGCCGCGCAATTATGTGGAGTTGAATCCGTCCAAGTTGCCGGGACATATTCTCCGCATCCATCGGAGATTGAAGATCGAAACGGATTTCGACTATTTCCTGTGACGATTACTGAGTTTTCCACATAGCCTTGAAACAGTTGTGGACCACCGGGCAACCTTTTGAGGCATCCAACTCATCATTGCCGCCGGAGTCCCTGCTGATTCGAACGCACAACTAATCGCCCTGATTTGCGTTGATATGGATCAACAGGCCGGAAGCACGGCGAATCCGGAAATTCAAAGCCCTGGAGGAAACCACCGATGGTGAAGAAAATTGCAATGGCAGCATTGCTTGCTCTTACCTTCTTGCCTGCGGCATCGTACGCGCAGGTCATCGTTCGCATCGCCCCGCCAGCCCTCATCGTCGAGCATCGTCCGCCACCGCCCGATCGCGGTTATGTCTGGGTGGACGGCTACCACCGCTGGGATGGCAACCAATATGTCTGGGTTGGCGGCCACTGGGATCGTCCGCCGCATCCCGGCCAGCGTTGGGTCGCGCACCGCTGGGTGCATCGCGGCGACCATTGGGAGATGCGCGAAGGGCATTGGCGGTAGGCCGAAATACATCGACACGAGAGAGCGGGGCGCGAGCCTCGTTCCCTCGTCGTTTGCAGGTCAAATGGCCGAACCGAGCTACAAAGGCATGCGATAAACAATGAATCCCGACTTATCCGCGACCTTGTCGTATAAGTTCATGGCGGTCTCATTTGTTTCATGAGTTAGCCAGTATACGCGGCTCGATCCAGCCTCTTTTGCCGACTTACATACGTGTTCGATGAGAGCGCGGCCGACGCCTTTGCCGCATGCGCATTCTAGCGTGAAGAGGTCCTGCAGATAACAAGTGGGCGCAATCGAAATGGTGCTGCGGTGATAGATGAAGTGCACCATGCCGACGAGTTGCCCCTTCTGTTCGGCGACTAATGCGTGCATAGGTTCGTAGGCATCGAAAAAGCGTGACCAGGTCATGCGCGTGGTTTCTTCGGGCAGAGCCGTCGCGTCTTTGCGGCCGTAAAACGCGTTGTAGCCGTCCCAGAGAACCCTCCAATGTGGGAAGTCTGCTTTTTCCACGGGACGGATCCGAACTTCGGCGCTCAATAGAACTCCTGCTGGGTGCCCCAAGTCCAGACCTTGAGACATGGGAGACCTTTCCGAATTTTTGATCGGCTTAGCTGATTTCAATCACGTCGGTTGCGGCGGCCGCGGCTGCTTCGGCGCGAAGCATAAGCTTTTCCGCGATGCCGTAGAACTCCGATGCCTGCGGACTCTTTGGTCCTGCCAGCGCAACGGGCAATCCGCGATCGCCGCCCTCGCGAATGGAAGGAATTAGCTCGATGGATCCGAGGAATGGGACGTTGAACTGCTGCGCCGTGCGCTCGGCACCGCCTTTGGAGAAGATGTCGATCTCATGGTGGCAATGCGGGCAGGTGAAGTGACTCATGTTTTCGACAATGCCGAGCACTTCGACATTGACCTGGGCAAACATCTCCAGAGCCTTGCGCGCATCTTGAAGAGCCACGTCGCTGGGCGTTGAAACTACCACTGCGCCCGTCAGCGGAACGGTCTGCACCAGCGAAATGACAACGTCGCCGGTGCCCGGAGGCAGGTCGACGATCAGGTAGTCAAGTTCACCCCATTCCACCTGCTGCAGGAACTGGCGGATGATCTGGTGCAGCATCGGTCCGCGCATCACCAGCGGCTTGTCGCCGGGCGAAATGTAGCCAATGGAGATGGTCTTGATGCCATGAGTCAGGTTGGGGATGATCTGGTTACCGGGGCCAACAACAGGCTGTTGCGCTGAGCCCATCATGAGCGGGACGTTCGGTCCGTAGATGTCGGCGTCGATGAGGCCCACACGCTGACCAAGACGCGAGAGCGCAATCGCCAGGTTGACGGCGACGGTGGTTTTGCCCACGCCGCCCTTGCCGGAACCGATAGCTACGATTTTTGAAACGCCGGGCAAGGCGACGGGGGACGGCATATTGGGGGCGTGGGCCATGGTGCTCCTTCTTCAAATTCCGCAGACCTCGACGGTGCTTTGCCGGCTTGGGGAAGCTTCGATCGAGTTGCCTGATAAAGGCAATCCCGCAGAATGATCTCAGGCCAATTTTAACAGCAGGTGCGGACCGAGTTCTTGCTGGCAACAGCCAGGATACGACCGCTGCAGAGTATGTTTGCACGGGTCGAGCGACTTCACGATTGCAGGGCCTCTTCGGCGTCAGTTTCCAGTTTGGCCTGCTTGCGGCGGGCGGATTCAGCTTCGCGATTCTCGCGGCGGCGCAGCGCTCCTTCATAGCGGCGCTGCTCGTCGGCAGTTTCCGGTACCGCTTCCGGCACACGCTGGCGGTGTCCTTGATCGTCAATGGCCACAAACACCAGGTAAGCGCTGGCCACGTGGGCCACGGAGCCGGTGCGGGTGTGTTCCGCCCAGACCTTGACCCCGATCTCCATGGAAGTGGAAAAAGCACGGTTGACGCTGGAGCGGAGGGTGAGCAAGTCGCCAAGGTGAACGGGGCGGATGAAGTCGATATGGTCCATGGCGGCGGTGACGACGTTGGTGCGGGAATGGCGGTAGGCGGCCATGGCGGCGGTCAGATCGATGAAGTGCATCAGGCGTCCGCCCAGCAGATTGCCCAGGGTGTTGGTGTCGTTGGGCAAAATGATCTCAGTCATCTCGGACTGCGTGCTGGTCACGGTGCGGGCGGTGGGATCGGTCAAATTGGAACTCATGCTGCGCTTGCTCCCTATCTTGCGGATGTGTCTTGCGGTTATGTCGTGCGGTCGAATGCGGAAGGCCCAACGGCTGGTGCCCAGTAGAATGGAACTGGCGGTAGTCAGGCTGAATTGCGTCCCCGGTTCGAGGCACCCAACTCCAGTTTCGGCAATCGCCGCCAAATGTGCAAATGCCGCGAGAGGGCTCAAAACCCGTTCGAGGCGGGATACGGGCGGAATGGACAAGCTTGCGGGACTGAGAGAAATTCTGGCGCTGGACGCGAAAAACAGCTTTGCCCGCTACGGCGTGGCCATGGAACTGGCCGGGCGCGGCGACATTGCCGAAGCGCTCAAAGAGTTCGACACGCTGCTGAAAGACGATCCGGACTACACTGCCGGCTACTTCATGTCGGCACAGACGCTTGCAAAGGCGGGGCGCACGGCGGAGGCCACGGAGCGGCTGAAGGCCGGAATCGGCAGTGCGGCACGCAGCGGCAACCGCCATGCTCTGAGCGAGATGCAGGCGATGTTTGACGAGCTGGATCGCTAGGCTGGACAGCCCCAGCCGGTTGCATGGCATCCCCGGTTCTTTATGCAACCGTTCTCGATTCTTCACAACACGATTCCCAATTCTCCGCCAAGCAACTCCGCGCAGTTTTGTGTTGTGACCTTTTCAAACGTAAATGCATCTATACTGGCATTATGGCGAAATATTCCATCGTCGTTCCTTTTCATAACGAAGAAGAGAATGTGACCGCCTTGTATGCCCGCCTGAAGCAGGTGATGGAGCAGGTGGGCGATAGCTTTGAGCTGGTCTTTGTGGACGATGGCTCCAGCGACCGGTCGTACAAGCTGCTGGAAGAAATTGCCGCGGTGGACAGCCGCGTGCTTGTGGTGAAGCTGCGCCGGAACTTTGGGCAGACGTCAGCGCTGGCGGCTGGGTTCGACCATGCGTCAGGCGAGTTCATTCTCGCCATGGACGGAGATCTGCAACACGATCCGAACGATATTCCAGCCTTTCTGGAAAAGCTGGAAGAGGGCTACGACGTGGTTTCCGGCTGGCGCACGGCGCGAACCGACAACGTTGTGATGCGCAGGATTCCTTCCCGTTGCGCCAACTGGCTGATGGCCAAGCTTTCCGGCGTGGACATTCACGACTTCGGGACGACGTTCAAGGCGTATCGCCGCGAGGTGATCCACAATATTCCGCTGTATGGGGAGATGCACCGCTTCATTCCGGCGCTGGCCAGTTGGTATGGCGCGTCAATCTGCGAGATTCCCATCCGTAACGTGAACCGCGAGCGCGGCCGCAGCCATTACGGCCTGGGCCGCACCTTCCGCGTGTTCTTCGATCTGCTGACCATTCGATTTTTGCTTCGCTACATGAGCCGGCCGCTGCACTTCTTTGGAGGCTTCGGGTCGCTGGGAATTGTATTGGGGAGCATCATCTCCACAGTTTTGCTGACGCTGAAGCTGATTCATCCGCACCGCAGCCTGATGGATGCGCACGGGCCGCTGTTTGTGCTTGGCGCCGTCCTGATATTAGCTGGCATCCAAATGGTAGCTATTGGCCTGCTGGGTGAGTTGCAGGTGCGGCACTATCACACCATGCAGAACCGTGCGCCCTACACGGTGGACCGCGTTGTGCGGCTGATTTCGCCGGAAGAGCAGAGCCTATTGTCGGACAGGGACTGAAAAGCACGGACTAGGGACTGAGGGACTGGGGACTCGAAGAACCCCGCGCGGGCCAATGCCTTGGCGGGGTTTGCTGCGTTTGCGCTCGATTCGATCCGCAATGGGCGTTGTGCTTGGGAAGCTCTGAATAAGTCGATGTTTTGAAAGGGCACGACCGGGGTACGCTCTGGGTCGCGTGCCGCAAATATCGCAAAAATGAACGCGGGCTTCAGCCCCTGAGGGAATGCGATTGGCATAATCGGAGCTTCCCTTGCACGGGCAATCGCCATCGGCGCTTGCAGAGGCGCGGTCTCAGGGTGCATTCTGACCGTGGCATGAAAGCTATCCAAGTTCATCAGACAGGCGGCCCGGAGGTTTTGCAACTGGCCGAATTGCCCATCCCCGAGCCGGGACCTGGGCAGGTGTTGATCCGCGTGGAGGCCACGGGCGTCAACTTCATCGAGATTTACTTTCGCAAGGGCGTATACAAGTCGTCGCTGCCGCTGGTGCCGGGCAGTGAGGCTGCGGGCACGGTGGAAGAACTTGGTCCAGGCGTGACAGGCTTCAAGGCCGGCGACGCTGTTGCTTCAGTAAGCGTGCTGGGGAGCTATGCCGAGTATGCGCTGGTATCCGCGGCGAGCCTGGTGAAGGTGCCCGACGGGCTGACCATGGAGCAGGCGGCGGCGGCCATGCTGCAGGGCATGACGGCGCACTACCTGGCATACTCCACATTTCCGCTGAAGGCCAGTGACTCGGCGCTGGTTCATGCGGGCGCGGGAGGCGTTGGTCTGCTGCTCACACAGATGGCGGCGAAGATTGGCGTGCGGGTGATTACAACCGTTTCGACGGAAGAGAAAGCAGAGCTCTCGCGCGAGGCCGGCGCTTCCGATGTGATTCTCTACACCGAGAAGGAATTCGAGCCGGAGGTAAAGCGGCTCACCGGTGGCAAGGGAGTGGATGTGGTGTATGACTCGGTCGGCAAGACGACATTTGAAGGCAGCTTGAATTGCCTGCGCCCACGTGGATTGCTGGCGCTGTTTGGCGCGTCGAGCGGGCCGGTGCCCCCATTCGACCTTATCCAGCTCAGCGGCAGGGGTTCGCTGTTTGTGACGCGGCCCACGCTTTGGCACTACATAGCCACGCGGGCCGAACTTGAATGGCGCGCCGGCGATGTCCTGGGCTGGGCGGCGAAGGGGGAATTGAAGCTGCGCACTGAATTCCTCTATCCGCTTGCCGATGCGGCGCAGGCGCAGAGCGATCTAGAGGCAAGGAAGACTACGGGGAAGATTTTGTTGGAGCCATGAAGGCGGAGCCTGATTCAGAACGGTGATCGAAGAAGGCTTTGTGCATCCTTCTAGCGGCCAAACGGCAGCATCGGGCCCCAGTTAAGCCGATGCAGCACCATCTCTACCGGCTGCCCGCTGCGCTGGCCCTCGATCTTGAGCACTTTGTCCTGGAGTGCATAGTTAGCGGCAATGGGCGACGAGTCTCCGCCGAGAGACAATCCCGATATGGTAAGAGAGTGTCCGCCGCGGCTGGCCTTATAGGTCCCAAGGGACTCTTCCAGTCCCGATTTGTAGCCGCATTTCATGAAGATGTCGAAGTACAATCTTCTGTCCGGCGCGCCGGGAATGTCATGGCCGCCGATTGCGATTCGATCCACTGCCCAGGTACCCGCGCCATTGATTTGCCGTGTTCCCACGAAATCCGCAATCTCGGCCATAGTCCGGTCGGCTGGCATCTCGGCCAATACCCAAAAGGCGCCCATGGCTAATATCGGCACAAGGATGGCCGCGACAGTCGCCACTACGTGGACACTCCGATTTCGGAACGGAGTGGGCGCCGGTAGCAGCGCTGCAAGGAAGGAGCGATACCTTGGCAGATCGCAGGCCAGCAGAAACAAATTCAGCAGCAATAGAACGGAACTGATGATCTGGGTGTCGCGCCACAAGTCCAGTGCGTAATTGATTAACACAACGTTTGACAGTACGGGGAAGAGCAGCAGTGCGCCAAGCCGCCAAGTGCGCCGGCCGAGCAACAGCAATCCGGGGATGGTCTCGAAGACTCCCAGCAGAAACTGGAACCATGGCTGATAGCCAAGAAATGCCCAGGTGAGCATGCTGCCCGAGGTCTGAATAAGGGGATGAGCATAGGTCCACGGGGAGACCTGGAACTGGAGGTTTGAGAGCTTGGAGATGCCGTAGATAAGAATGTCCAGACCAAGCAGGTATCTGGCGATGGTGATGAGAAGCGTGAGCAGGCGGAAAGAACGCGGCCGAACAGGTTGTGCTTCGTTAGCCGACAAAGTTCCCTCAATGCCGTTTGTGGATTGAATTCTGCGGCAAGTTTAGCATAGGTTTGTGACCGCCGAGGCCTCTGTTGGCGGAGGCGGCGAGCGGTTGACGAGGCACGGGCGGAGGGCCGAGGGGTTCTGGAGGCCTGCTTCCTAATTCGCGCGCGAAGTGAAATGCCTCGGTCAAGCATTTGAACAGCCGGTTATAGAGCTCGCGGGATAGCTCGCAGCTGGGATAGTGGTGGAAAACCAAGATGACAAGAATTTCTTTCAACGGCGACGATCGGGTGTTTGTACTGACCGGCGCAGGCATCAGCGCGGAAAGCGGATTGCCCACCTTTCGCGCCTCCGACGGCCTCTGGGCCGGCCATCGCATTGAAGACGTTTGCACGCCAGAAGCCTGGGAACGCAATCCGGCGCTGGTGTGGGAGTTCTATTCGCAGCGCAGGTTGCAGGGTGCGCAGGCCGAACCGAACCCGGCACACATTGCGCTAGCGGAGTTCGAGCAACGGCTCGGCGACCGGTTCTTGCTTTGCACGCAGAACGTTGACGATCTGCATGAACGAGCCGGATCGGTCAGGCTGGTGCACATGCACGGCGAACTCGCCAAGTCGCGCTGCGGAGCCGAGTGCGGCCAGCCGCCGTTGACCGACCGCACCGTGTACAAGGACCTGAACGCGGTGGGCCGATGCTCGTGCGGAGCGCGCCTGCGGCCGCATATTGTTTTCTTTGGCGAGATTCCGCTGGAGATGGGCCGGATTCAGAGGGAGATCGACAAGGCTTCCCTGATGGTGGTCGTTGGCACGTCGGGCTCGGTGTACCCGGCGGCGAATTTCGTGCATTGGGCGCGCCAGGCCGGGGCGCGAACGGTGTACGTGGGGCCGGAAAGGCCTCTCAACGCCAGCGCCTTTACGCATGTGGTGGAAGGCAACGCCGGGGAAGTGCTGCCCGGGCTATTCGCTGCTGTTGGATAGGCATGGTCAGACATGAGCAGAACGCTGCAAATCAAATGGTTTTTCATAGTTGTCGTGTCTTTGACGTTTAGCGGTTCGCTGCATGCACAGATTCAGAATCGTGACCAGATCGCTCGGATGGCTCGAATGGCTCGGGCAAAATCGACTGCACAGTTGATGGTTGAGCAACGAATGGCGGGCGACGATTATCGGGTTCAGATTGTTTCTGCGGCTCGCCAGCTGGAACTTGTTCAGAGCGACAAGCGCTCGGCTGTGGCGTTGCTGGAGCTAATACCCAAAAACGATGTGCAAAAAGCCGTATGGATGACGTTTGGCGACAGTCTATGCGACGTCGAATCGATCTCTGATATGAAGTCGTTGGGCCGTTTGGGTGACAGGCTACCTCACGACCTGGCAATGGCGGTTATACTCATCCCGGAAAAGATGTATGAGTACGTTGCATATGCGAATCAGGCAACGCAGGATCCTCACAACGACTATGCAATGCAGATGAAAACGGTTTGCAGAATTAACCATGAAGGATTTACGAAGGCAATCGAAGAACTGCCGGAAGGACAAAGAGATTGGTTCGTGAAACATATTGTGAACCCAGATGGTTGCCACACTCTTGCCCTTCCGGAAGCGGATTGAACCTATCATTTGGCGAGCCTTACAAGCTCACTGGTTGTCGAGGACCGCAATCACTTGCCGCAAATTTCTTCCTTCGGCTTCGCGGTCGAGCCGCGCGCGCTTGGGAACTTCCACGAGATCCTGATCGTGGGCAGTGCGGTGAACTTCTTTCTGTGCAGGCAGCAGTTTCTCCGTCGTGGTTTGCATATATTTTCCTCCGAACATGCGGGTGCGGGCGATGGCAGATACGCCGATCGCGCGGTTTGGTGCGCGTCTCCCGGGCGCGCCGGGATCCAATTCGTTGCCGTGAGCAAATGTCGAACGGAAAACTCAGCGGGACTTGATGTGCTCTTTGCGGCGGAAGCGCAGGCCGGTCCAGTCCTCGTCAATAGCGATGGAGCGCACGGTGTCGAATCCCGCTTCATGCAGAAGCGACCAGCCCGTGTCGCGGTTGAAATCGCATTTGTACTTCTTCGAGGTTCCCTTGGGATAAGCGAACCAGACCGCGGCATCGCCGTTGGCGCGGGCTGCGATTCTGGGGACCAGCTTATCAACCTCGGCCTGCTTGGTAACGAATGCGAGGGCGAATTGAATCTCCGGAAGACCCTCAATTCTGCGATGAACGTGGAGGACGGGCAATCGGGACAGATCGCTCTCAAAACTTTGCGGCGCGTTGAGAACGAGGATATTTTCATGGCCTTTGAGTTGGAGTTTGTCGAATAGGGTCGCCATGGGTTTCTATCTTATTCGATTCGAGGAAATAATCTGCAAATGATTTCTTGCTGAGCGAAAGTCGAGGGGAACGGAGGGCTCTGCGCTGGCTCCCCCTCGGGTTAGTACTGCAGTTGCAGATAGCTTTTGCGGAGGGAGCAGGGGTTTTAACCCCCTGAAAATGAGCCCAAAGGACGCGGTCTTCAGGCCCGGAACAGCGCCCCCAAGACCAAATGCAACTGTATTATTAGTTCGGTTTGGCGTAAGACGGAAACACCGTCTCAATCAGCACGGTGCGCAGCTCCTGGCGCAGGTCTGTGCCGCGGTCGGGCTCGGTATTCGATTGTGGATGCAGCGCTGCTGCCGGCTCGGGGACGCCGGTATCGGTCGTATTCACGGCCAGGATCGAAACGCTGCTGCCGGCGGGGTCGATCAGCAGTTCGGACGAAAAGCCGCCCTGGTCACCGTCGTGATAAATGTAGCGATGGCCGTTCACTTCAACCACAAAGAAGCCCAGGCCCATCATAGGCTGAGCGCCGTGTGGCCCAGAGGTGTAGGGCGAAGGCGTCTGCCCGCGCTCGATGGCAGGCAGCACGCCTGTCCACATTTCTTCCAGCGAACTGCGTTTCAGCACGAACTGGTATCGCGCGTTGGCGGGGTCGCCGATGAGAAAGCGCGCATACTTCACCATGTCTGGAATGGGCGCCTTGAGGCCGCTGTTCGAAGTTGTTATGCCGGTGTCGAAATTGAAAGGCTGCGGAGTTAGTTTTTCTCCGGCGCGCAGATAACTTGCCGAGACATGGTTTTCAAGGAAGTAAGGCGCGCGGTCGAAGTAACTTGAATGCATTTCCAGCGGCTTGAGAATGTTCTTGTCGATGTAGACTTCGAAGTCATCGCCGCTAAGCCGTTCGATGATCTGGCCGAGAAATACGTAGCCCAGGTTGGAGTAGCTCCAGCGATTGCCCGGCGCAAAGGCGATGTGCGTGTAGTGAAGCATTGCCGCGACCTGCATCCAATGCGTGGGCTCGAACGGCTGCCAGTCGCAGGTGGTTTGGTCGTCGCAGTCCCACGGCCAGGTTGGGTTGCGGAAGCCGGCGCTGTGGGTGAGCAGGTGGCGAATGGTGATTGCGTCAACAGGGCCGAAATCGCTATGCACCTGGCGTAATTCCGGCACATAACGAACTGCCGGGTCATCCAGCGAAAGCAGGCCGCGGTCGCGCAACTGCATGATGGCGATGGCGGTCATGGTCTTGGTGATGGAGGCCCAGTTGTAAGCGGTGTCGGCGTCGACTGGCTGTCCGCCGTCACTCCGCATCTGGCCGAAGAAAAACTGGGTTGCCGGCGCCGGTCCATGCACGAAAGCGAAACCGCCGCCTATCACGCCATGGTGGGTGAGCGAAGAGTCAAAGCGCGGTTGAAACGCTTGGACCTGCGCGTGGCCCGTAAAGCCGATGAGGAAGGGAATCACCAATAGGAAAAGTCGTGACATGTAGATGAATTTCAACATGGCACAATGATAGCTGGCGCGTGGACGCCGAGTGGGAATAAATGGCTCCAGTTATAGATATCCCACCTTGGGCGCGATGAAGCCATGTCCAAGGTGGGGCACCCGGCACATACGGTTAAAACGTAAACTTCGATCCAAACTGAAACTGACGTGGCGTGTTGGAGTCGCTCAGAATCTGACCGAAATTCACATAGCCGGAAGACGGTGAGCTCACACTCGGTGCGGAGAACTGCGCCTTGTTGGTAACGTTGTATGAAGATATCTCCAGGCGAAGGTCTCTTTCCTTCCCAAGCGTGAAGTTCTTGTAGAGAGAAAGGTCCAATTCCTGGGCGCCCATGGTGCGGACATTGTCCAGATAGGCGGGCGCTGTTCCCGCAACAAAGGGGCTAGCGGGGGTGGTGAAGCAAGTGGGGTTAAACCACACCGCGGCTGTATGCGGCGCGCCAATACTGGGATTGCAAACCATGTTGGTTCGCTGATTGAAGTAGGAGAATCCCGCCCCGACAGCCGGCGCGGCGATGGGTACGCCGTCGCTCAGGTAAGTGACTTCATTGATCGTCCATCCGCCTGCGACGGCATTGGCCACACCATGCAGGTCAAGGGCGCGGCCTTTGCCGCCAGGCAGATCGTATGACGCCTGCCAGGTGAATTGGAATTTCACCTCCTGCGGGCTCACCGAGTGCTCGAAATTCATGTTCTTCCAGTCCTGCGGTGCACCGGCGTGAAAACCAACAAAGCCCAGCGGTGGATTGCCATCGTCGGTGATGAGCTTGGCCCACGTGAAAGAGGCCAGCGTAGTGAAGCCATGCGTGAGGCGTTTCTCCAGCTTGGTCTGCAGAGAACTGTACTCGGAGTCGCCGCCGGGATAGCCATGGATGACAACGCCGCTGCCGCAGCAACCCGCGGCGGTGCCGAACTGCGGGAACTCCTGGAGCGACACCCACAAGGGCACAGTAGCCTGGCCTGCGTTGTTGTTTGGAATGGCCGCCCACTGATTGGGCACCATGGTGTTGATCAGCGCCGCCTGGTATTTGGCGATGGTGCCCAGATCGAGCTGGTTGAGGTCTTCTCCGCCCAAAGGAAGAAAGAGCCCACGGCTCCCCACGTAGCCGGCAGCCAGCACCACTCCACGCGGGAAGTTATATTCCCAGCCGAAGTTGAAATTGTAAGTGGTTTGCGTGCGCTGCGAGTGCAGCATGGTGCTCAGCGTGGTGCCAAGATAGGTGGCCAATCCCTGCGTTGCGCCGATGATGGGCACCACGCCAGCAGGGAATGGATTGCTCAGCGAGTACGGGGCCGTCGGGCTCGGTGCAGGGCCGCCGGGCGAGTTTGGATCGAGGCTGCTGCCGTAGAGCACCGAGTTGCCCAGCCCGCCGCCGTCGAATGCGATGGTATTCGGATCGTTGTTCCAATCGGTGGCGTTCCAGTTCGTTGTGGAAGAGAAGCCATCGCTGTTCTGTCCGGCGCCGGAGACCATCTGCGCGCTGGGGCCGTAGTAGTAGCCTGCACCTCCGTGGACGACAAAGTCTTTCGAGGGCTGCCAGGCAAAGCCGAGGCGTGGACCGAGATCCTTCATGTTGGTGGTAAAGGGGGAGCGGTTGCCGGAAGTTGCAAAGACTTCGCCGCCGGTAAACGAATCGCTGTTGCTTGAGCCCTGCGCCGTGGGGTCGAAGTATTCCAGGCGATTGTGCCGCTCTGTCTTTCCACCGAAAATATCCCACCGCAGCCCTGCGGTAATGGTGAGAGACGGAGTGAGATGGTATGTGTCCTGAACGAAGGCTGCGTAATACGGACTGGCTTCGGCGACAAACAGGTCTTTGGTGAAGTTGGTGTTTTCGCTGCCTGGCGAGGTTCCAATGCCGAGCAGGAAGGATGCGATGTCGTTGCCTCCCACGGGCGTTGCGGCGCCGGTGGACTGGTCTGTAGCGGACATGTCGAAGTAGTAGTTGCCGGAGGGAAACGGCGGCTGACCTACATTCATGAATCGCTTCATGTACTCGAAGCCGGTGCTAATTTCGTGCTTGCCTTTCACCTTGGTGAGGGTCGCGATGGCGTCGCTGTTTTCGCTGGCGTACTGGAAGGTGTTGTAGCAGCACGTGCCGCCGATGGCGCCGCCCACATCGTTGAAGTTCATGAGGGGCAGGTTCTTGTAGACTTGCTGCGCGGCCAGAGAGGAGGGAAATCCCAGCGAAGTGATGTCGAATCCAACTTGCGCAGGGTCGCCTCCTTGATTTTCATAGTGACGTGTAAACGAGTAGCGCAACTGCAACACCGTGGTGGGGCTCAATGTGAGGTCGTCGGCAACGATCACGTTGCGAGCGTTGGTCACATTCAGAGCGTAGTCGGGATCCCAAATGCTGCCAAAAGCATTGAAGGTTGCGGTGGTAGTCCGGGAGAACGAGAATCGGCCGAAGATGCGCTGCTTTTCGCTCTGGTAATAGTCCATGCGAACGTCGAACTTCTGGCCGGTGGTCGGGTCCAGTCCGGGAAGAAAAAGGTTATTGATCGCGCCGTAAGGGGACGTGGTTGTGTTTGCTTCGCAGGTGCTGGGGCTGGGGTAGTTGCACTTGGGAAACTCGGAGAGGTATTTCAACGCAATGGGATTTAGGTTGGCGATCTTGTTGCCCGGGATGGGTTGGCGTGTTCCAGCCAGCGGCCCGGCGGCAACATCGGGCTGTGTCGGGTCATAGATGGTGTAGGCGTCCGCGGAAAAATCCCCTGTCCGCTCCGCGGTGGTGGGCACGGAAAAGTAGTTTGAACCGTCGAAAAGCTCCTGTTGCGTGGCCTCATAATCGCCAAAAAAGAAAAGCTTCTTGTGCAGGATCGGTCCGCCAATCGATCCGCCTTCCTGATAGCGGTGAAATGCCGGCGGCGTATTGTAAGGAGCGGGATTGCCGGTCACTGGGTCCACATTCGACAGCTGACTTTGCTTGTTGAAATAATCGTTGGCGGCGAGAATATCTGGCCGGAAAACTCCGAATGCGTCTCCGTGGAACTTATCTCCGCCGGACTTGCTCACCAGGCTGATGACGCCCGCCGCGCCGCTCTGGTAGGAGGCCGGCGTGTTCTGGGTCTCGACACGATATTCGTCTACGGCGTCTTCCGGAATTTCCGACATGGGGATGATGGCGGCGATATTGTTTTCTGCAATGCCCAGTGGGCTGCCGTCAAGCATGTAGTAAACGGACCCGAGGACAGCGCCGTTGATGCTATACGACGAAACATCCACACCTGGCCGGCCACTCGCGATGTTATTTAGTTGCGCCGAGTCGCCGGAGTTTGGCGAACCATTCGCCGGCGTCACGCCGGCGCTCAGTTGCACCAGGTCATAAACATTGCGCGTGAGCAGCGGGACGCGATCGATGGTTTCAGCCGAGATCAATTGTCCCACCGTAGAGTTGCTGGTATCGAGCAGATCGAGCGACGCCGAAACAGTCACCGTATCGCTCACGCTGCCCACGCGCAGCGCGATGTTGACCGTACTCATTTGGTCGACACTTACCGTCACATTGTTCTCGGCGACGCTTTCAAAACCTTTATGCGTTGCGGTCACTTCATAGGCGCCGGGGTTGAGCGAGACAAAGGAATACAGGCCGCCTCCCGTTGTCACCGTGGATTGCGTGATCCCGGTGGCGTGATTGAGAGCAGTCACCCTTGCTCCGGCAACCACTGCGCCGGTGGGATCGGAGACCAGACCGCTGATGCCGCCGCGTCCCGCCTGCGCCCAGGCAGCCGTACCCGAGAGGACAAGTACCCAGATACAGAGCAGTATCCGCGACGACGAGGACGTTGATTTTCCGTTCATTCTGGCCATCTCCCATGAAATTGTTGACATTCAAACGTTTGAATAGTAGAAGGCTAATGTAGGATCAAACAATTCGGCTGTCAAGCGAAAAATCGGAGGATAATGATTTTCGCGGGACATGGCCGGTCACCCCAGCGCGAGGATCGCACATCTATACGTGCGCTTGAGCCTGGGGCAAGGAACAATTAGGAGGAGGAGTTTTGGCTCAGCGCAGATCCGGTCACGTAACTTTGCTGGATGTAGCTCGCGCGTGCGGCTTCTCCGTGTCCACTGTGTCAATTGTGCTAAGCGAGGCGCCACTCTCGCAGAACGTCGCGGAGAAGACGCGGCGGCAGATTCGCGCCATGGCGCAGCAACTCGGGTATCATCCCGACGCATTTGCGCAATCGCTTCGGCGCCGCCGTAGCCAGACCATCGGCGTGCTGGCCTACGATCTCTCCGACCCTTATTGCATGCCAATTGTGCAGGGAATACAAACGGGCCTGCAGCCTGCCGGTTATCTTCCCCTGCTGATGGATGCGCAGACGCAGCGCGGCCTGTTCGACAGATATCTGCAGATGATTCTGGAACGGCGTGCCGAGGGCGTCATTGTGATCGCGAGCTGGGTCTTCGATGAAGCCAACTTGCTTAGCGATGTGCAAAAGAACAATGTTCCCATTGTGATTGTGAGTCGCGACTTAACGGAGCGCGGAGTGAGCTCGGTGCTGGTGGATAACGAAGCGGGAGGTGCGCTGGCCATGCGGCATTTGCACGAGCTTGGGCACCGCAGGATTGCCGTGATTCGCGGGCCGGAAGAGATGTTTGACAGCGAGCCTCGCTGGGCGGGCATGCTGAATGCGGCGGCGGCGGTGGGAATCAAAATCGATCCGCGACTCGTATTTCAATTGCCCAACCTGGTGGATCCAACTTCAGGCTTTGAAGGCGGGTTGGAATGCGCGCAGCGCATGCTTGCTTCAGGCCGGCCGTTTACAGCGGTGCTTGCGTTTGACGATTTGACGGCGCTGGGCGTGGTGCGCGGACTGCTGGGCGCCGGCCTGCGCGTGCCGGAAGACTGCACCGTGCTGGGGTTTGACGACGTGCTGCCGGCAGCGGTGGCAACGCCGGGAATTACGACCATCCGGCAACCGCTGCGGGAGATGGGACTACTGGCCTCAGAGTGGGTTGTGGAAGCGATCAAAGCTCGCGAACAGAAGAAGGAACAGAAGCCCCGTCTGCATCGAGCGCCGCCGGAACTGGTGGTGCGTATGTCGTCAGCGAAGCCACCGGTAAGAAAAAAGCGAAGTGATGCGTTGCATAAGACTACTACTTGATTGGGTAGTGGAGTTGGATGATGCGGCCTCAAAGAAATCGGAATGCAAACTCGACTCCGATCAAAAAAGAATTGCTGGTGATCATGCGTAGAAGATTGTTAATTGGCTACCTGATTCTTCTGTGGTTGTCGCCCTTGCTGCGGGCTGGCACCGTAACACCCCTGCACGAGGGTTGGCAGTTGCAGTCGGCGTGCAAGATGCAGGCGGCGGGCGAAGCCATTGCCGCGGATGGATTTCAAACCGACGGCTGGCTGAAGACGTTCGTGCCCAGCACCGTGCTGGCCTCGCAAGCTGCGGCGGGGGTGTTTCCCGATCCGTATTACGCTATGAATCTGCGCCAGATTCCGGGCACGACCTATCCCATCGGCCACATCTTTGCCAACATGCCAATGACAGCCGATAGTCCTTACCGCTGCGGCTGGTGGTATCGCACGGAGTTCACCGCGCCGGCCTCAGCGCATGCGGGTGAGCGGCAGTGGCTGCATTTCGGCGGTATCAATTACCGAGGCGACGTGTGGCTGAATGGGCATAAAATTGCCGACTCGACCAAGGTCGCCGGCGCTTATCGCACCTATGACTTCGATGTGACGGAATTCCTGAAGCCGGGCAAGAAAAATGTGCTGGCCGTCGAGACATTTGCGCCGACGGAAAAGGATCTCGGCATCAACTGGGTTGACTGGAACCCCTGTCCGCCGGACAAGGACATGGGCCTGTGGGGCGCCGTCGATCTGGTCAGCACGGGAACGGTGACACTACGTTCGCCGCTGGCTGTTACGCACTTTGTCGATAGCACGCTGGGCACTGCCGAACTCACTCTTTATGCCGAGTTGCATAATGCGAGCGACGCCGCGGTGAAGGGTGTGGTTGAGGGCACGGCAGCAGGAGTGAAGTTCGAGCAGCCTGTGGAACTGGCGGCGCATGAAGACAAGGCCATTACTTTCACGCCTGCGCAGTTCGCGCTTTTGCGCATCCGCAATCCCAGGCCGTGGTGGCCGCGGCAAATGGGCGAGCCGCACCTGGAACGGTTGACGATGAGCTTCCGCGAGCAGGGCGTGGTCACCGATGAACAGAGCGTGGACTTTGGAATCCGCGAGATCACTTCAGAACTGACGGCGAATGGAAGCCGGCTCTTTCGCGTGAACGGCAAGCCAATTCTGATTCGCGGCGCGGGGTGGTCGCAGGACATGCTGCTGCGCACCGACGAGCGTCGTTTGCGCGATCAATTCAGGCTGGTCGAGGATATGAACCTCAACACGATTCGCCTTGAAGGGAAGCTGGAAACGGAGGAGTTCTTTCATCTGGCGGATAAAGATGGAGTCCTGGTGATGCTGGGCTGGTGCTGCTGCGATCACTGGGAGCATTGGAAAGACTGGACGGCGGACGATCTGACCATTGCCACTGCGTCTTTGCGTTCGCAGATGCTGCGGCTGCGCCATCACGCGAGCCTGCTGGTATGGCTGAACGGCAGTGACAATGCTCCACCGGCGAACGTAGAGCGCGCTTACCTTGATGTCGAAGCAGAAACGCACTGGCCGAATCCGATTATTTCCGCCGCATCGGTGCAGGTGACTCCGGGCGGCGGCGCGAATGGCGTGAAGATGACCGGGCCCTATGACTACGTTGCGCCCAGTTACTGGTACCTGGACAAGCAGAACGGGGGCGCCTACGGATTCAACACCGAGACCAGCCCGGGGCCGGCGATTCCATCGCTTGCGAGCCGCGAGAAATTCCTGTCCGACCCGAAGGCATGGCCGCCCACCGCGGATTGGAGTTACCACTTCGGCGGCGGTGAATTCACTAACTTGAAAGTGATGGACGATGCCATGGCCGCCGTCTACGCGAAGCCGCAATCCGCGGCCGACTACGAACGCATTTCGCAAACCATGGAGTACGATTCCGAGCGTGCTATGTTCGAGGCCTACAGTAGAAACAAGTACACCTCGACGGGTGTGATCCAGTGGATGCTGAACAACGCATGGCCGTCGATGATCTGGCACCTATATGACTATTACCTCGACGCGGGAGCAGGATATTTCGCGGCCAAGAAAGCCTGCGAGCCGTTGCACATTCAGTATTCTTACGACGACCGCTCCATTGTGGTTGTGAACAGCACCTACGAGCGCGTTGCGAGACTTCATGCAAGCTTGCATGTTCATAACATTGCGTGGAAAGAGCTTTATACCGAAGAGGCAGCCGTAGACGCGGGCGAGGACAGTTCGCAGATTGTTCTCACTATTCCGGAAAGCTTGTACACAGACGCGGAAAGGACGTTTTTCATCGATCTCACGCTCACTGATAGTTCAGGCAAAGTGCTCAGCCGGAATTTTTATTGGGTGCCGGGAACACTGACCACCTTCGATTGGCAGAAGACCGACTACACGCACACGCCGGCCGCGCGCCACGAGGACCTGACCGCGCTCGCAAATCTGCCGGCAGCCGAATTGATTGCTCATGTGGAGTTGGAGAAGACGGCGCGTGGAAGGGAATTGCGCGTGGAGCTGCAGAACCCATCCAAAGCCCTGGCCTTTCAGGTCAACGCGGCAGTGCGCACGCAAACGGGCGGATTGATCGCCCCGGTTCTTTGGTCGGATAACTGGATCGAGCTTGTGCCGGGGGAGAAGCGTGTGCTGACGGCGCTGCTGCCGGAGGGTGCGCCGGACATGCCGAGGGTACAGATTGGAAGCTGGAATGCGGGGTCATTGGATGTAACACCGATTGTTACGGCAGCGAAGCAGTAACTAGAGGCCCCATGGCAGACGCAGCGACCAACCCGCAACCCAAAGCCGCCAGCCTTAATCGCACGCTGGGCTTGTGGAACCTGATCATCATCGGCATGGTCATCATCCAGCCGACGGCGCCAATGGGCATCTATGGCGTGATCAGCAACAAGGCGCATGGGCACGTAGTCACCGCCATCCTCATCGCCATGGTGGCCATGCTGTTCACGGCCATCAGCTATGGGCGCATGGCGCGCATTTATCCCAGCGCGGGGTCGGCGTATACCTATGTCGGCCAGGAAATGCACTCGGCTCTCGGCTACGTGGTGGGCTGGGGCATGGTGATGGACTACCTGATCAACCCGCTCATCTGCACGGCCTTTTGCGCGCAGGCCGCGATGAATATTCTGCCCGGACTGTCTTACTACGTGTGGATTCTGTTCTTCGCGGCTTTCTTCACGTGGACCAATCTGCGCGGCATCAAGACTTCGGCGCGGATGAACGAGGCGCTCTGCGCGGGCATGGTGGTGGTGGTAGCCCTCTTTCTCGCCGCGGTGGTTCGCGCGGTGTGGGGCGTGCATCACGATCCGGGGTTCTTCACGCATCCCTTCTACGAACCGGATAACTTTCACGCATCGAGCATTTTTGCGGGGACTTCGGTTGCGGTGCTCACCTACATCGGCTTCGACGCGGTTTCCACATTCTCTGAAGAGGTAGAAAATCCGCGCCGCAACATCATGCTGGCCACGGTGCTGGTGTGCCTGATCACCGGCGTGCTGTCGGGCCTTGAAGTTTATGCGGCGCAACTGATCTGGGGATCGAAGCCCTTCAGCAGCGACGATGTTGTGTCGGCCTTTGCCATGGTCTCGCGCCAGGCCGGAGGCGCAATTCTGTTTCAAATCGTGAACTTCACGCTGCTCATCGCTAACATGGGCTCAGGCATGGGGTCGCAACTGGCGGCGGGGCGCCTGCTCTACGGCATGGGCCGCGGCAATGCGCTGCCCAAAAAGTTCTTTGGCGCCATCGAACCCAAGCGTCGCATTCCGCGCAACAACATTGTGGCTGTGGGCGCGTTTGCATTTGCCGGCGCGGCGCTGCTGCAGGTCTTCGCCGATCGCCTGGGCGGAGGCGCTTACGAGATTGGCGCAGAGTGCCTCAACTTTGGCGCCTTCGTTGCCTTCATGGGAGTCAACGCAGCGGCCTTCGTGCACCATCTGCGGCACGAGCAGGCGAGCAGCCTTGGCGGCTACATTGTTCCAACGCTCGGTTTTCTCATTTGCGGATTCATCTGGGTCCATCTCAGTAACCCGGCGCTGGTGCTGGGAGCGGTGTGGATGATTGCAGGCATCGCTTACGGAGCAATTAGCACGCGGGGGTTCCGTTCCGAACTGGTCACGTTTGAGGTTCCTTCAGACGTGGCGTAACTTCACACGCCGTCATTCCTCATTGCCGCTCCAGCCCTCGGGAATGAATCGATAGCCCACCCATGGCTCGGTCTGGATGTATTGCTTGCCGCTCTCAGCCTCCAGTTTCTTGCGCACCTGGCCGACAAAAACGCGCAGATACTCCGGCTGATGCGCCGACTGCGCTCCCCAGACTGAGGTGAGCAGGGCGCGATGGGTCATGACCTTTCCGGAGTGCCGGGCCAGGTGGACAAGAAGATCGAATTCTTTGGGAGTCAGATGGATGGGCTTGCCCAGTAGGGTAATGGAGTGGGCTGTCGCGTCGATCACAAAGTCGCCCACTTCCAGGGCCGCGGCGGTGCGTTCCGGCGCGCGGCGCAGGTGGGCGCGGACGCGGGC
>JBEKFD010000006.1:0-56700 GCA_050013495.1 Occallatibacter sp.
CCAGGCGGACAAGGCGCGCGCCGCGGCGGCAGAGATTGTGGCGGAGCTGAGGGCAAATAAGGCGCTGGGATGAGGATTCTGCGGGAAATGCGATAGCTCTCCTAGGCGAACTTTATTTTGGGCTACAATGTAGCTCAGGAGTCGCATATGCCCGCAAATGCCGTAGTTCGTGCCAGAATTGATGCACGCGTGAAGGAAGAAGCCACGGCAATCTATGCCGCGGCCGGTCTCACACTCTCCGATGCGTTCCGGATGATGCTGATGCGCACCGTTGCGGAACGCGCCCTCCCCTTCGATCCGCTGACACCAAACGCGGAGACCGTCGAAGCCATGAAGGCAGCGCGCCGCGGCGAATTGGTTGAGGTGAGCAGCGTTGAGAACTTGATGGCCGATCTCCATGCGAAGGATTAGCAGGACAAGCCGTTTCAAAAAGGACTACAAACGCGAGTCGAAGGGGCCCCATCGGGCGACCTTGGATGCGCAGCTACTGGCGGTCGTTTCGCTCTTGGCAGCGGATCACCCCCTGCCGGAGAGCCTTCGTGATCACGCTCTGACTGGCGAGTGGGCCGACCATCGCGATTGCCATATCAAGCCCGATCTCGTGCTCATCTACAGGGTGCCCGATGCAGAAAGGCTGGAACTGGTAAGGCTGGGATCGCATAGCGAACTGAGTTTGTAAATCCCGCTCAGCCGCGCTCTGCTATACCTTCACGTGCAAACTGGGCCACTCCGCGCGACGGCGCTGTTTGAAAGCCAGAACGCCTTCCTTGAAGTCCTCTGCGGAGCGCTGCTGCGCGTTCACCTTGATAGCGTCTTCAATCTCTTCGTCGAGGCGGCGCTTGGCGTGCTTGGAGAGCAAACACTTGATTGCCTGCATGGCCTGCGGGCTGCCTGCGGGCTGTTGAGGAGCAGGGTCTGCGCCAGGGCGCGGGCGGCGGCAAGCAGATCGTTCTGCTCCACGATCTGCGTGACCAGGCCCAGTTGCAGCGCCTCGTGGGCTTTGAGGATTCTACCCGAGAGCAGCAGCTCCCGGGTGCGCAACTCACCCACCTGGCGGAGAAGAAACGTGGCAACGATGGCGGGCACGAAACCCACGCGCACCTCGGTATAGCCGAACTTGGCCTCCGGGGTGGCTAGGGTGAAGTCGGGGATGGTGGCCAGGGCCATGCCTCCGGCGATGGCCGGGCCGTTCACGGCCGCAATGATGGGCTTGGGAAAGTCGTAGAGGGTGCGCAGCACCAGCGCCAGGTTCTCCGAGTCGCGGCGGCTCTCCTCGGGCGTGCTCGCGTTCATGGTCTCCAGGTGTTCCAGATCCAGGCCGGAACAGAAGGCGGGACCAGCGCCGGTCAGGATGACCACGCCGCAGTCGCAGGACGCCGCATCGTTCAATGCCTTCGTGAGCTCCTCGATAAGCAGCGGGCAAAGTGCATTGCGCTTTTCCGGGCGGTTCATGGTGATGGTCTGAACGCCGTTGGCGGATTCTGTAAGGACATGATGAAAGCGGGCCATGGGAGCTCTCCGGCCGCGGCAGGAAAGGAAGAGTGCCGCCGCTGAAAGCCTATCGTAGCGCAGTTTTGCATCGAATGGCAGGTGACCGAAATCACGGAGGCTCTAGCCCATGCAGGTCTAAGGCCCCGGAACACCGCCCCGGCTGAAACCTGGACGACGCCGCGTTTACAGCCCCAGCTCTCCAGCACGCCTCTTCATCGCCTCAATGCAAAACGCAATGTGTGCATCTAGCTCAACCCCCAGCTCGGCCGCCCCTTGAATCACATCCTGCCGGTTCACTCCTCGTGCAAAGGCCTTGTCCTTCATCTTCTTTCGCACCCCGGCTACTTCGACGTCGGCGATGGATTTGCTGGGCTTGACCAGGGCGCAGGCGGTGAGGAAGCCGGCCAGCTCGTCGCAGGCAAACAGGCATTTATCGAGGTGGGTGACGCGGGGCACGCCGGAGTATTCGGCGTGGCCGAGAATCGCCGTCTGCAATTCGACCGGCCAGCCCAGGCGCTCGAGCTCACGCACGCCGACAAAGGGGTGTTCCTCGCGCGATGGGTGACGCTCGTAGTCGAAGTCATGCAGCAGGGCGGTGGTGGAATAGAGCCGGATGAGATCGACACGGGCTTCGCCGGTCAGGCCAAGCCGGTTAGCTTCTGCCTCACCGCAGGCGGCCACGCAGGCCTCGACGGCCAAAGCATGCTTGCGCAGGCTTTCGCCCTGGGTCCACTCGGTCAGCAGTTGCCATGCTGCCTCCCGTGAGAAGGCTTCGGAGGTGGAATTCGTCGGTCCCGTTTCGGCCATAAAAAATATTTCTCCTGTTGCTTCACTTGGTTCGTGATTCTTCGGGTTTTTCAGGGTATGATGGGGGAATCTTAGGCATGGGCCTGTTTTGAGCCTAAGTTTCCACTTGACAATTATGGTTCACATCCCCGAAAGTAGCACACATCGCGGTGCAAAAATGCACCCCGGAGAGTCCGCTCTGGCACTCCGCACACGGCCGATGGCAACCACCCTAGTGAGCGTGGAAACGCGTGAGGTTGTGCGCTGCGATTACTGCAGCCTCGTTCAATACCGAACCAGCAACTCCCTTTGCAGAAAATGCCGCAAGCCCCTCGATATTGAGGAACCTGTGCGTCCTGTTCTGCAACTGGTGCCCCATCCCACAGCTGCGCCTTCGGCGGAAGCCGGGTTGCAGGTGGCGGGACAGGTGCGCGATATTCGCAAAGCGCGCCACCTGAGCCAGCGGCAACTGGCGGGGCGGATGCAGGTTCCGCGGACCTACATCTCCAAAATTGAGAACGGAAAGGCGATTCCGACTCTGGGCTCGCTAGAGCGGCTCGCCCGCGCCCTGGATGTGGACATCAGCCAACTGGTCCGGGACGCACGCAGCGTGCGCGACGAGGAAGTCGCGGCGATCTTCACCGACCCGTTTCTGGCGGAGATTGCCGCCTTGCTGCCGCACCTGGAACCGATGCACCGGACGCTGTTCGCAGGCGCTGTGCGCGACGCCGCCACTGGTCGCCGCCGCAGCGCATAGGAATTGCGGACCCGGCTCGATTCCGGTTCGGGGCCGCAAATCGCTCTGATCGGTCTCTGGTCTCTCTCTGATCCTGTTTTGGGCCGGTTTGGCGGCGGCCGTCCTTCAGAAGCGGCTCTCCGCCTGCGGCGCGAACCTTGCCCGGTGCAGGCGATTGCGGCACTTAGGCGCATGTGCTAGGGTCGATGGTGCTGCACCTTTGCCGAGCCGGCGGAAGCATCGGCAGGCCAGGAAAAGGCTTTTGAGCTTCAAGGGCTCCCGATGGGACCCGGCAACTCTACTGGCGGCGTCGGCATGCGGATTATCCGCGGGCGCCGATCTGGAAGCCCTTGAAAAGCGACAACGAGGCGAGTTCCTTGTATTCTTCCGGCACGCTGCGCATCCATGAGTTGACCGCGGAGGAGCGCGCGATCTACGCGACGCTCAAGCCGGAGCGTCTGCCTGAGCACGTGGCCATCATCATGGACGGCAATGGCCGCTGGGCCGGGCATCGTTCGCTGAAGCGTTTTCTCGGCCACCAGCAGGGCGCGAAAAGCGTGCAACTGGTCACGGAAACGGCCTCGCGCATCGGGTTGCCCTGGCTCACGCTCTATGCGTTTTCCCTGGAAAACAATCTGCGCCGCCCTCGCGCCGAGGTCAACTTCCTGATGCGGCTGCTGAAATCGTATCTCGAAAGCAACCTGCAGCGGATGATGGACAACAACGTGCGTATACGGTACATCGGCCGTACGCACGAGTTGCCTCCTGAGGTGCAGGACAAGATGGCCTGGGCGGCGGATGCGACAGCGCGCAACACCGGCACAACCCTCACGCTGGCACTGAACTACGGCGGCCGCTCGGAACTGGTGGACGCCTTCCGCGGCCTGGCGGCGGAGATGAAGCTGAAGCACACTAGCCCGGATCGCATCACCGAAGAGGACATTCATCGCCATCTGTACACGGCGCACATGCCGGACCCCGACCTGCTGGTCCGGACCTCGGGCGAGATGCGGTTGTCGAATTACTTGCTTTGGCAGGTAGCCTACGCGGAGATCTTCGTCACCGAGCGGCTTTGGCCCGATTTCCGCGGTGTCCATCTGCTTGAGGCGATTGCCGACTTCCAGCGCCGGGAGCGGCGCTACGGCGGGCTGGGCGAGGGAACCGCCGAAGGCGCGGTCGAGGGCTCCGCCGAGGTGGACGAAGAGGTGGAGCGGTATAGGATTGCGGCCGGATGATCACCGCCGGGCATGAATGTGATGCCTTAAATCCAATTAGGTTAATTACTTTCGATGTTCCCGCGCGACTTTTTACCTATACAAGTGTCATGTCTTAGGCCCATCCTGACGATCTGGATGTGGAGGTCGAGGGAAACCGTGGTCAACGTAAAGAAAGCGGCAAGGGAAGAGGATTCCGCATTGAAGCAGGAAGATTCGGCAGCCAGGGTGCAGCGGCTGGCTGAAGAGATGCGTTTCCGGTTAAAGGAAGCAATGGCGCAGCGCGGCGGGTCAGATGCGTTTCTGCATTGGCTGAGATCGGATGGCGGGAAGAAAGCCTGAGGCTGGCGGCGATTATCTGATTTGTATCGATCTCCGGAATCGTTCAGAGTCTGTTAGACTTCGTGTATTTTGCGGCGGAAACGCCGCAGGATATGAAGCCAATTCGCCAGACCCAGCGCGACATCTGCGCTCCGGAGCCCATTCATGATTCGTCCGTTCAAGATTAGCCCGTTCATCCCGCGTAAGGCATTCCTCGTCGTTCTGCTCCTCACGCTCTGTTCGTTGACAGCTTTGGCCGCAGATTTCAGCGGCAAATGGACTGCCGACGTCACAACTCCGCGCGGCACGCAGACCCTCACCTTCGATTTTCATGTCGATGGAGTCACCCTCACCGGCAAAATCACCAGCCCGCGCGGCGACAGCGATATCACCGAAGGCAAGATCGACGGCGACAATATAAGCTTCACGCAGGTGCTGAACTTCAACGGCAACGAGATGAAGATTGTCTACGCCGGCAAGGCGGACGCGGATGGAATCAAGTTCACTCGCACCGCAGGCGATCGTCCGGCGGTGAACTTCACCGCCACCCGGCCGAAATAGCAGACGCATCCTGCGCCCGCTGGATCCAGACGTGACAATCGAAATGCCGGATGGGAATTTGGTGGGCGCTGCAGGATTCGAACCTGCGACTTCCACCGTGTGAAGGTGGCACTCTACCGCTGAGTTAAGCGCCCTGGAAGGTGGGGGCGAATGGCTGCGCCGGCAGGCCATCCCATGGGTTCATTCCGCCGATTTCCCGCCCGACGGGGAAGCGGCGCTGCGCCCGTTGCCGGGGCTGGGCGGGGTGGAATTGGCCGGAGCTGGACTGGGTGGGTCCGGTCTGGGGGTTGGGCACGGATCGGGACATGGAACGGGACAGGGTTCCGGACAGGCCAAATCCAGGCATGGAGTTTCGGACCGAACCCGCTTTTCGGAGCGGTCTGGGGACGCGAAGGCCGGATCCGAGCCGAACGGTGCCGTAAATGCCGTTTCCGGCTCCGGAATGGCCCCGGAAAATGCTCAAAAAACGCAACCTTCTGGCTTGGATGGGGTTGGAGAAGATATGGCAACCCTGGTGCTGGACAACTCGGCCATGGGAGCGGGCACGGCATCGCGGCCGGAAGTAAGGCCAGATGATGCAGTCCTGAACGCCGCCCTGGATCCCGCCAGCGACGCAGCCGTAATGCTGCGCGTGGCCTCGGGCGACGAAGCCGGCTTCAATTTCCTGGTGCAGAAGTACCATCGGGCGATGATTCATTTCCTCTTCCGCATGGTGCACAACGAGGCGGTTGCCGAAGAGATGGCGCAGGAGGTGTTTCTGCGCGTTTACCGCTCCAGGGAGAGCTACCGGGCGGAGGCCAAGTTCACCACCTGGCTTTACCGCATTGCCACCAACCTGGCGGTGAATCACGCACGCGACACCAAGCATGAACGGTCGGCACAGACCATCTACCTGGACGCGCCGGACGAGGAAACGGGCTCGACACCCGACGTGGCTGACGATGAGCCGTCTGTTGAGCAAAAGCTGATGCGCGATGAGCGCATGGCGGCCATCCGCAAGCACGTGATGGCGTTGCCGGAGCGGCAGCGGATGGCAGTGTTGATGCACAAGTATCAGGGGATGGATTATCGGCAGATCGGGGATGTGCTGAAGCTGAGCGAGTCAGCGACCAAGTCGCTGCTCTTTCGCGCATACCAGACGCTGCGGGACAAGTTGAAGGAATTCGTATAGAGAACAAGCAGAATGCGTCTTGTTCAGGTGAAACAAGCCGGGCAACACCGGCAGGGCATGGAAACTATGAAGCAAAGTTGCACCGGAATGGAATCGAAGCTGGCGGACCTGCTGCTCGATCCGAACGCGGTGCCTGCCAAGGTTCGAGTGCATGTGGAGCAGTGTGAGCACTGCCAGGGAGAGCTTGCCGAATTGCAGGCCACCATGGCCCTGCTGGATACCTGGGAGAGCCCGGAGCCAAGCCCCTACTTTTTGACTAGACTTGACGCGCGCATGCGGGAAGAACGCCAGGCCGAGCCCGAGGGTTGGTTTGCCCGCCTGCGCGCCCGCTTGGCCTACGGCCCATCGATGCACGTGCGCCCGCTGGCGGCGATGGCCATGGCCGTGGTGCTCCTGGTTGGCGGAGGAGCGTATCTGGACCTGACGGACCTGGACCAGCCCGCCACGCCTCCGGGACAGGCTGCCGTCGTCCACGATCTGCAGACGCTGGATAACAACGCGCAGCTCCTGGACCAGATGGAAGCCATGTCGGCTGCCCCCGACAACGGCGGAGACTGAAGGTTCGCAAGCTGAGGGAATGAGAAGCAAGCCGCGCTTGAATCCTTGAGAAGCAGAGTGGGAGTAGCAGGCTGGAAAGCAAACAGATCGGGGAAGATACGATGACCGGCACACACAATGCGGGATTGAGGATGCGGCGCGCCGTTATGGTCGCGTTCATCGCCCTCGCTTGTGTTCCTGTGTCGTGGGCGGGTCACGGACAGCACCAGGGCGCAACGGCGCGCTCGGCGCCGGCGCCCAGATATTCGGCTCCGGCAAGGTCGGCGCAGATCAGGCCAGGCGGACAGCAAAACCAAGGAGGGCAGGGCCGTCCAGCCCCCCAATACCAAGGCCGTCCAACTCAACAGTACCCGGGTAGACAGGCCCCTAACTACGCTGCGCCTCGGCCGCCGTATCCGGTGGTCCCCAATCGCGGGTACGCAGGCGCACCCTATGCGGGCCAGGCTCGTCCTGGTTACGGCTACTCCGGCGCCGCCCCTCCGGGACATCTAGGTGACTGGCTCAATCAGCATCGCGGACTGCCGGTGCAGGACCAGGAGCGAATGCTGCGTAACGATCCCAACTTCAACCGGCTCCCTCCCGGCGACCAGCAGCGGCTGATGCAGCAGTTGCACCAGGTGAACCAGATGCCTGAGCAGCAGCGCGAACGCCGACTGGCCCGCAACGAGATGCTGGAGCACATGTCGCCCCAGGAACGGATGGGAGTGAATGTTGCCGGCCGCCGCCTGGCCGCGCTGCCTCCGGATCGGCAGGCGATGGTTGGCCGTGCCTTCCGCGACCTGGGCGGGGTTCCTCTGGAGCAGCGGCAGATGGTGCTTAACTCCAGCCGTTACCAGGGAGCTTTCAGTCCCGAAGAGCGGGATATCCTGTCCAACATGCTGCGCGCCGAGCCTTACGTGCCGGCGCGGTAGGCGCGCATTCAGCAAAATCACCGAAGAAGCTCCGTGCCCCACCCTCTCGACTTTTTATATCGAGAGGGTGGGAAACCACGAATCAAATAAACACAATCATCGATCTCATCATTGGACTTGTTCTGGATTGATAGCCGTTTTTACCGCTTCAACTCCAGCGGTGCACGCAGTCGAATGTCTCGCGACGAAGCGCCCACCTCGACTTCAAATTTGCCCGGCTCAGCGACCCAGTCCTTCTTTTCGGGGCTCCAGTACGAAAGCGAAGAGCGGTCCAGCTCGAACTGGACTTGCTTTGATCTGCCAGCCTTCAGTTCCACGCGCTGAAAGCCTTTCAGCTCCTTCTCCGGCCGGTCGATCTTCGAGTGACCGTCGTGCACATAGAGCTGCACAACTTCGGCGCCATCGCGGGAGCCGGTGTTCTTCACATCAAGCATGACCAAGTCGTGCTCATATTTTTGCGTGCCGCTATGCGTGACGGCATGAATCACCTTCAGATCGCTGTACTCGAACTTCGTGTAGCTCAACCCAAACCCGAACGGAAATCCCGGCTCCACATGCTTCGTGTCGAAGTAGCGATAGCCCACATAGATCCCTTCCGCATAGTCCACGCGCAGATTCTCGCCCGGATAGTGACCGTACGCCGGCGAGTCTTCAAAGCGCTTCGGAAATGTTACGGGTAGCTTCCCCGAGGGGTTGGCGTCGCCAAACAATATTGAAGCCAGTGCGTGTCCACCCTCCTGGCCGCCGTACCACATGTCCAGCAGAGCCGGAGTCTTATCCAGCCACTTGGTCATGGTCACCGGGTCCCCTGTATTCAGCACCAAAACGGTATGCGGATTGGCCTTCTCGACCGCCTCGATCAGCTCGTCCTGGCCGGCGGGAAGGTCCATGGTCTTCACGTCGTAGTTCTCCGTCTCCAGCTTCGGGTAGCGGCCCACCACCACAACGGCCACATCCGCCTGTGCTGCCGCCTCGATGGCCGCTTGCAGCAATTTGGCGCCGGCCTCAGGAGTATTCAGCGCCGCGTCCTCGCCCTGCATCCCAGCGCCCAATTCGTACCGCACATGGATCGAATCGCCGGCGCGCTCCTTGATGCCGTCGAGAGGTGCAATCGCATACTTCGGCTTAACCAGGGAACTGCCGCCTCCGCCGGTCCGCGCTGCGGCTGCATTCGGTCCGATCACGGCGATCGAATGAGTCTTCGAACCATCCAGCGGCAGCAGTGCGCCGCTGTTCTTCAGCAGCACGATTCCCTCCGTAGCGCCCTGAAGCGCCACGGCCTTCTGCGCTGGGGTATCCACTTCGCCGCCGCCTTCGTGGGGATGGTCGAACAATCCGGCCTCAAACATCACGCGCAGAATACGGCTCACGTTGTCGTTGAGTGTTGTCTCCTTGATCTCGCCGGCCTTCATTTCCGCCAGCACCTTGTCCGAGGTCAGCCAGCCTGCGCCATTGCCCGCTGCCTGCGTGTTGCCGGTCGAGATCCATTCCAGCATCGGCGGCCCGCCGGGCATTTCCAGGTCCATGCCCGCATTCACCGTGGGCGCGGTCGAGTAGGTGCTGCCCCAGTCGGAAACCACAAACCCCTTGAAGCCGAATTCTTTCTTCAATATGTCTGTGAGCAGCGGCACGCTTTCGGCGCAATGCACGCCGTTTACCTTGTTGTAAGCCGACATCACCGTCCAGACCTTGGCTTCTTCGATGGCCGCTTTGAACGCGGGCAGATAGATCTCGTGCAGCGTGCGCCCATCAATGTGCGCGTCGATGCGGTGGCGCTCGAACTCCTCGTTGTTTGCGGCGAAGTGCTTGATGGAGGGAATGACGCCCTCGCCCTGCACGCCCTTGATGTAAGCCACACCCAGGCGCGCGGCCAGGTAGGGGTCTTCGCCGTAGCCCTCGAAGTTGCGCCCCCACAACGGCACTCGGTTGATGTTGACGGTGGGGCCAAGAATCATGTCGCGCCCCAGGGCTTTCACTTCCAGGCCAATCGCCTGGCCTTCGCGCTGAACGAGTTCCGTGTCCCAGGTGGCGGCCATGGCCACGCCCGAGGGAAAGCTGGTGGTGAGTACTTGCGAAGAACCCCTCGCGTTGGTGATGGCGGAACTGCCGGCCCATGAGCGCACGCCCAGGGGGCCGTCGGCCATCTTGATGGAGGGAATGCCCAGGCGAAGGATGAACGCCGACTCCATCCAGCCGGAGCCGGAGAGCATGGTGGCTTTTTCCTCAGTTGTCATGCGGCCGAGCAGGTCGCTTACCCGCTGTTCCACCGGCGTGGATGGGTTTTTGTATGGTGCGTCGGCCGGAGGGGCTTGGGCGGCAAGTGTCGTCGCGTGGAGCACGGCTGCGAGGAGGGTGAAAGCAAGCGGCGGAACGAAAGAACGGCGCATGTTTGAGGCTCCATAGGCGGGGATACTCCGCCGGGAAATCGGAGGCAATGGTAGCGGATTGCAGCGACGATGCACAAATCGATTCGGCGCGAAATCGGGCGTGGGAATGCGCCCCTACGCTACAATGACAGATGGGCCAAGGCCAAGTATTTTTGCGCTGCGAGCGCAAATCGAGCAAGGAGCTTCAACTCTTATGGCGATTCCCGCCACACAAATGCGTCCCGGCATGATCATCAAACACAACGACCAGTTGCACCTGGTTTTCAAGGTGGAGCACCGCACGCCGGGCAACCTGCGAGCCTTCATCCAGGCCAAGCTGCGCAACCTGCGGACCGGGGCCATGTTCGAGCACCGCTTCCGCTCTGCCGATGCCATTGAAAAAGTCGTCGTTGACGAAATCGCCATGGACTTTCTCTACGCCGACGGCGACGACTACTACTTCATGAACCCTGTGGACTACGAGCAGACCGTGCTCAAGGGATCCACGCTCGGCGATGCGATCGAATACCTCACGCCGAATCTGCAGATCAAGGTGAGCTACCACGACGGCACCGCGGTGGGCATTGAGCTGCCGTCGGCCGTTGAGTTGGAAGTGATTGAGACGGAGCCGGGGCTCAAGTCGGCCACTGCATCGAGCGTCACCAAGCCGGCCAAGTTGGAGACCGGGCTGGTTGTCCAGGTACCAGCCTTCATCAACGAAGGCGAAAAAATCCGCGTGGATACAAGCGAGGGCGCTTACCTCAGCCGCGCTTAGGGAATTAATTGCGTCGAACTCGAATCGAGCAAGTTCATGAATCGGATCGATTTTCAAGAGATCGCCGAACTACGCCTGAGGGAATCGAAAGCTCTCCTCGCCGCCGGAATTCCGGAAGGCGCATACTATTTGGCAGCGTTTGCCGTCGAGTGTGCTCTGAAGGCGTGTATTGCGAAGCGAACTCAGCGACATGATTTCCCCGACAAGGACTCCAGGAAATGGTTTATCCACGACCTGGAGGATCTCGTTGGATTTGCACGGTTGAAGGTGGAGCTCGATGACGCCATGAAGACAAATCCGGCCCTTAAGACAAACTGGACAATCGTGAGAAACTGGTCGGAAGAGAGTCGATACGAAAGGAAGAAAAGCGTTCAAGAAGCGTCCGATCTATTGAGGGCGATCGAAGATTTTCAAGGAGGGCTACTCCCGTGGGTACGGCTACGCTGGTGAATTACGACATCGAAAATGGGCAGCAGGTGATCGATGCCCTTGATCCGGCGGGGAAGGCTCCGAATGTGGCTCTGTGGGCCAAACTTCCAGACTATGAGAACTGGAGACTGGTTCTCGCCTCGGACCAGCTCGAACAATCCTCACCGTTTTCGGGTTACTCTGAAATCAACGAGGCAATTGAAAAGGCCGGAATACCGATGCACAGGCAGCCAACGATCCTTCTTCGCCCGATGGATAATCCGTTCATTCAGGAACTTCGGGGCCTCTTTTCTGCGGCTGGAGACACCCGAGGGATGCGTCTCGGCGGACAAAGGTTCGGCGACAAGTACCTCGAAGACGCCTTTGTCTATCGCATCCGTTGATGATGGCCGCGCCTGAGTGGATGGCTGTCTGGATCAAGCCCCTCCTATCTACCCTTATCCTTTGCGTATTCATGCCCGAGGCCTCATCAGTGGCGCAGAGCAACCCATCTCCGACACCGGACCAGGCCGAGGCTGTCGAAGGCAACAATGCTTTCGCTATAGACCTATACACGCAATTGCGCAAGCAAGACGGCAATCTTTTCTATTCACCGGAGAGCGTCTCGACTGCGTTCGCCATGGCATTTGCCGGGGCGCGCGGCACAACTTCTGCCCAGATGGCGGCCACACTGCATTTCACGCTCCCACCTGACAAGCTGCATTTGGTCATGGGTGCTCTTCTCGCCGGACTCAACGGGCCGCACTCGGGCTACCAGCTTCACGTAGCCGACGCGCTGTGGGCGGAGAAGGACTTCACCTTTCTCGACGATTTTCTTAAGTTGACGAGCAGCGACTACGGCGCGGGATTCAACCGGGTGGACTTCAAATTCGCACCCGAAGCAGCGCGCGCCACCATCAATCAATGGGTCGAGGAGAAAACCGAAGACAAGATCAAAGACCTGCTGCCGGCGGGATCGCTCACCCCATCCACACGCCTGGTGCTGACCAATGCCATCTACTTCAAGGGCAACTGGCAGACGCAGTTCGACAAGGAGCAGACCAAAGACGAGGACTTCCATGTATCCGCGGCGCAGAACGTCAAGGCGCCGCTGATGCATCTCACAAGCAAGCTCGGCTACTTCAACGGTGGTACGTTTCAGGTTGTAGATATTCCTTACAAGAGCGGGGAACTGTCGATGACCGTTTTGCTGCCCAACGATGTCGGCGGTCTTCCTGCTCTGGAGCAATCGCTCACCTCTGCGAACGCGAGGCGATGGCTCAGCCAATTGCGCTCTGGCGCCAAGATCGTTCTCACGCTGCCGAAGTTCAAAATGACACAGGAGTTTCAGCTTGGCGGTACTTTGAGCGCGATGGGGATGACGCAGGCATTTGAACGCGGCGTCGCCGATTTCTCCGGCATGACCGGCAAGAGGGACCTATGGATTTCTGCGGCCATCCACAAGGCCTACATCGATGTGAACGAAGAGGGAACCGAGGCTGCGGCTGCGACGGGGATCGTGATGCGGGGCATGGCCATGCAGCGGCCGGAACCGCCGATAGTCTTTCGCGCAGACCATCCATTCCTGTTCTTTATTCGCGACAATCATTCCGACGCGATCCTGTTCATGGGGCGCGTTACTGACCCGACGAAGTGAGATTCATGGCTTCATGTGAGCCGGAATTTACCTTCATCCAAGCCCTTGCGGATGCGCGCGGCCAGAGCGCTCGCATCGCTCTTGTCGTCCTGAATCGTGTAGCGATCGACTCCTTCGAAATCGAGATAGAATTCTCGATATTGCGCATAATCGGCAATAGCGCCTTCAGCGCGAGCACGCGCTCGGGTTGCGCACACCGCCTCACTCGGCTTGAGAACAACAAAGTCCAGCGGCACATCCCTGACCTTGGCGATCTTGCGGACCGTATCCAGGAACCAGGGTGGAATGGAGAAGTCGAGAATGACCTCGTATCCGGCCATTGCATACGGAACGGCAGCGGCGGTCATCGCGGACATGATGACTTTAAAGTTCTTTTGCCGCCCCTGACCTGCTGCTCCCTTGGCGAGGAAGAACCAGAACTTGTCGCCTTCGATGTTGGCGATGGGTCCCGGCGAACAGGCAACGAGTTCGCGTGCCACAGTTGACTTGCCCGCCCCTACCGGGCCGGAAAGGATAACGATGGAATTCATGCCGTGTCCTCTGCTCCATCATAGCGCCGGCTGTAATTTCCGAGAAAAACGAATAGGTAGAACCCAAAACCGGCAGGTTATATAACCTCAGAACTTCGCTTCCGGCAGACTCACAGGCTTTGCTTCCAGCAGTGCTTCGATCTTCGCCAGGTCTTCGAGCACCGCGCTCGACACCGGCGCATCCACCTGCACCACAGCCAGCGCCTTCACCGGCTTCACGCCTGTCCGCTGCCTGCCCAGGGCAAAGTTGGCGATGTTCACGCCGTGCTCGCCCAGGATTGAGCCGATTCTGCCGATCACGCCAGGCACGTCGAGATTGCCGCAGACAAGCAGGTTGCCTTCGAGCGGCGTCTCGATATCGATGCCATCGAACTCCAGCAGGCGCGGTTGCTCGTCGTGAATCACCGTTGCCGTGGCGTGGCTCGAACCTGCCGCTGTATGCAACTCGATCTGCAGCACGCTGGCAGACCCGCCGCGATGCGATTCGGTCTTCTCTTCATGCACGCGGATACCGCGTTCCTGGGCCACGGCGGCTGCGTTGATGCGGTTCACATTCTCTGATCCTTGAAGCAGGCCCTCAATGGCCGCGTTGCGCACCAGTTCCGTTTTGGCCTCGGCCAGGCTGCCGCCATAGGTCAGTTGGATGGCCTCAATGCCGCCCTTGCCGACCTGCGCAAGGAACGAGCCGAGGCGGCCTGCCAGATCGATGTAAGGCGCGAGGACGACATATTCTTCGTGGCTCAGCGACGGAAGGTTCACTGCATTCTGCACCACGCCGAGCTTCAGGTACTCGCGCACCTGGCGTGCAATCTGGATGCCGACGGCCTCCTGCGCTTCGCCGGTTGAACCGGCAATGTGCGGCGTGAGAATCACGTTGTCGAAGTCAAAGTAGGGCGAGTCCTTGAGCGGCTCGACGGCAAACACGTCGAGCGCTGCGCCGGCCACGTGGCCGCTCTTTAAGGCAGCAACCAGCGCCGCGTCGTCGATCAACTCGCCGCGCGCGCAGTTGATGATGCGCACGCCCTTCTTCATGGCTGCGAGCGACTTGGCATTGACCACACCTGCGGTTTGCTGCGTCAGGCCCACGTGCAGCGTAATGTAGTCCGAGCCAGCGATCAGTTCGTCCAGCGTGACCAGCTTGATGCCGTTCTCGCGCGCCACGGCCGCCGACACAAACGGATCGCTGCCAACAATCTCAAGACCAAAGCCTTTGGCGCGCCTTGCCACTTCGAGGCCGATGCGGCCCAGGCCGAGAATTCCCAACGTCTTGCCGCGCAGTTCCGCGCCTTGCAGATTCTTCTTCTCCCACTTGCCGGCGTGCATGGTCGAGTTGGCGACGGGCAGTTTGCGCGCCAGCGCCAGCATCAGGCCGATAGTGAGTTCGGCTACGGCCACGGCGTTTGCGCCCGGCGTATTCATCACTACGATGCCGCGGCGCGTGGCTGCATCGGCGTCGATGTTGTCCACGCCCACGCCGGCGCGGCCCACCACGCGCAGCTTCGGCGCGTGTTCCATCAGCGCGTCATCCACTTGCACGGCGCTGCGAACCACTAGCGCGTCTGCGTCGGCAAGAGCAGCCGGAAGGCCGTTTGGCAACTGGTCGTGCGTCAGAACTTCCCACCCCGGCTCGGCCGCAAACACGGCCAGCGTTGCCGGCGAAACCTTCTCCGCAAGTACGATCTTCATCCTGTCTCCCTTGCTCTTTCCCGCAGTTTCGTATGCATCGAATCGGATCCCCTGCTGCTCGCACAGCAGATCGAACATCCGCACCACGGCGGCATGCGGCTTGCCTTCGCCGCGCTCGTAATTGGTGATGGAGTTGGGATGCACGCCCAACCGCTCTGCCATCTCGTATTGATAGAGGTCAAGCTGCTTGCGGGCAATCAGCAGCTTTTCTCCGAAGGTGAGTTCCGCCATTGCTCCCTCGTTGCAGATGACAGGTTACAGATGACAGTGAAACTGAAATCTGTAACCTGTCATCTGTCATCTAGCTTTTTGCAAACACTTCCTGTGCCGCTGCTACCGCCTGCCCGTAAACTACCGGCAGCCCCAGCGTGTCCTTGGCAATGTGCTCCATGGCGCCGAGCAACGCAACCGTGTCCAGGTAGTCGAAGAAGCCCAGGTGGGCGACGCGGAAGATCTTGCCCTGCATTTCTCCTTGCCCGTTGGCCGTGACCAGCGCGAAGCGCGTCTTCAGCGCCTTCACCACGTCGCCTGAGTTCATGCCCTCCGGCACTGCAACCGCGGTGGCTGCTGCGGCCGGCGCGGTGGGAGCAAACAGCGTGAAGCCAAGCGCGACCAGGCCTGCGCGTGTGGCGGCGGCGTTCACCTGCGCGTTGTCAACCAGGGCTATGCGGCCTTTTTCGAGATCGCCTCCCGCTTGCCCGGCAATGTAGTCGAGAGCCGCGCCCAGGCCTGCGATCAGCGCCACCGCCGGCGTATATGCGCTTTCGCCCTTGGCTGCATTCTTGCGCTCCTTGCGCAGGTCGAAGTAGTAGCACGGGTTCTTCGACTTCTCCATCGCAGCCCACGCCTTCTCGCTCACGCTGAGGTAAGCCAGGCCTGGCGGAATCATGACTGCCTTTTGCGAACCGCCGATCAGCACGTCGATGCCCCACCCATCCACATCGAAATGGGTGGTGCCCAGGCCCGTAATGCCGTCGACGACAAGCAGGGCATCGGTCTCGTTGACCAGCTTGGCGATGGCTTCCACGTCGTGGCGGACAGCGGTCGAGGTTTCTGTCGCCTGAAGATAGACAGCCTTGTGCTCCGGCTTAAGCGCGGCCTTCACCGCGGCCAGATCGAAGGTCTCGCCGTAAGGCGCCGTCACCACGTCCGGCTGGCAGCCAAAGGCCTTCGCCAAGCCAACCCAGCGCTCGCCGAACTTGCCCGCGGTCAGCACCAGCACCCTGTCTCCCGGCGAGGTCAGGTTGGAGATCGAGGCTTCCATGGCGCCCGTTCCCGAGCAGGACAGCAGCAGCACGTCGTTCTTTGTGCCGACAAAGACCTTTAGTTGGGCCAGCACCTTCTGGAAGAGCGCCCGGAATTCAGGCGTGCGGTGGTGCATGTCTGCCGCAGCCATGGCAAATTGAGCGGCTGGAAGCAGTGGGGTTGGACCGGGTGTAAAAAGGCGAGTCTTGCGAATCATAGTGTCTCTCCAACGGAACGAAGTCGAAAGTCTATTGCGATCACTGATCACATAATACACAAAGTTGTGTTTTTTGTGAATAATAGTTTCCACTGAGATGCATAGCCTCGTTCAAATTCAGGCAGGAACCCCAATCCGACCCAAAATCCGTCGTGGAACATTCCGCTTCCTTGCAGGGAGCGCGCCAAAATCGTCTGCTGGTGGGTATAATTCTCGCCTTACCCCAAGAAAGGGAATTCTGCTTGAAACCATCTCGATCGTTTCTCCCCCTCGCCAGCTTCCTGCTTCTCCTGCCTGCCTGCGCGGCACAAACCAAGGATGTCAAGGACTGCGCGGACTCCCCACTGCTCAGCCGCTTCCCCGGCAGCATCATCACAGGTTGCACCAACAAGGAGGATGACTCCTTCAAATTCGAAATGGGCCCCGGAAAGCCGCAAAAGGAGCTTGAGGGCAAGTACCAGGAGATCAGGTACCATTTCCCCTCCACCGCAAGCAAGGCGCAGGTAGTGCGCAACCTCACTACCGCATTGCACACCGCCGGCTACATCTTCGACTTCGATACAGGCGGGTACGGGGACTTCACCGTCCATATGGGCAAGACCTGGATATGCCTGCAAATCTCGGGGAGCGGCGACTACCGGGAAGTCTTTGTTACCGAGACAACCCTGACCCAGGACGTTGTAGCCAATGCCGCTGCGCTTTCCACCGGCCTCTCCGGCGCGGGACATGTTGTCGTCAACGGCATCCTCTTTGACACCGGCAAGGCCGACGTCAAGCCCGAATCCGACGCTGCCCTGCAGGAGGTTTCCAAGATGCTCAAAGGCGACCCCAGGCTCAAGGTCTATGTCGTGGGCCACACCGATAACGTGGGCGGACTCGCCGCCAACATGGACCTCTCGAAGCGCCGCGCAGCCGCCGTGGCGCTCTTGCTGAGCAGCAAGTACGGCGTCCCTGGCGCTCAACTGTCGCCTTACGGTGACGGACCCTATGCACCGGTCGCCTCCAACGACTCAGAGGACGGGCGCACCCTTAACCGTCGGGTCGAACTGGTCAAGCAATAGCCGGGAGACACTCTCCTGGGCACCAAATTCCATCATGGAGGGCCGCCGGCGAGCGGCCCATTTTCTTGGGCTTAGCGAAGCTTCAGCGATGCCAAACGCAGCAGGCGATCCCCCAAAGTCGTTACAATGGCCTTTCGGCTTTGGCCACCCGTGAAAAGCCCAAAGAGGATCCCATGACCGATGCAGGCGCACTCGAAGCCCAAATCACGCAGCAGGTAATCATCGCCATGAAGGCGCACGACGCGGTGCGCACCACCACCCTGCGCCTCATCAAGAACGCGCTCAAGAACAAGGCCATTGAAAAGCGCGCCATGCTGACTCCGTCTGAGGAGCAGCAGGCCCTGGCCACCATGATCAAGCAGCGCCGCGACTCGATTGACCAGTTCACCAAGGGAAACCGGCCCGAACTGGCCGCGGCGGAAGCCGCTGAGATCGTCGTCATCGAAGAATTTCTTCCCAAGGCGCTGGACGAGTCCGCGCTGCAGGTGCTGGTGGCCGAAGCCATTGCCGAAGTTGCCGCCGCGACCGGCCAGAAACCCACGCCAAAGGAAATGGGCACAATCATGAAAGCGGTGCAGGCCAGGCTGCAGGCCTCCGGTGTTCGCGCTGAGGGCCGCGTGGTTAGCGAGCAAGTGAAGAGGGCCCTCGCGGACTGAGGATACCCTCGAGTCCGCCCTAATTGGGATAAGGCTCGCCGGCTTTCACGATGCGAATGGTGTGATCCGTGAACAGCGCATGGACTCCTGGCAATTCCAGCTTGGGCATGTGGCAACTGGCACAATTCGCCTTGGCTACGGGGCAGGCCTTGATGTTGGGCAACGCCGTGGATGTTTTTGCTTCTCCATGGCAGGCCATGCATTTCGAATCGTAAAAGGCCATGTCGTGGTTCACTTGCTGGTGGGGATCGTGACAGGCAAGGCAACTTATGCGCCGGTCGTTGCCTGAGAAGCATTTGCTGTTTTCGAGGCGATACGGTTGGAAGCGCAGATTCATTATGCCCTTCCAACTATTACGCACCACCGTGTCCCAGGTCCGATGGCATTGGCCGCAGAAGTTTGCGGCGTCCTCGGCATCCATGGTTCTGAGCTTTCGGGGGACCGTGGTGTAGTTGTCCCGCGCGGCATCGGCCATATGCTGCTGGGAGCCCACATGGCAGCGTTCGCAATCCAGGCCGGGGGTGAGTTTATCCAGCGTGAGCTTCACCCCGTCGACTGCGTGGGTTGCGTGGCAGTTGAAGCATAGGTTGATCTCGGAGGTGTCCAGCTTGCGGCCCATCGCCTCGGTCAGGTTGTGGGGTACGATCTTGCTATCTCCGGGGGTGCTTCCAAGAGCCTCAATTTGAGGATAGTAACTGACCAGCCCCTCGTACATATCCCCGTCCTTCTCCAGGACCCATGTTTGCGAGTGTTGGCCGAACAGCCAGCGAAGGGGCAGTGTCATGGAGTCGGTTCCGTCGGACACGGTATAGGTGCTTCGGCCGTCTTTGGTCTGCACGGTGTAGGTATAGGCGCCCATTTGCGCGCTGAGCTTGGGGTGGGTCTCCAGTTCTGGATTCGCACCCGGGATCTCCAAGGCGTGCCGCATCGGCGCATGAGAGTAGGATGATGCGACGCCCAAATGGCAAGTGGCGCAAGTAACCGGAGCAGCTTCCGGCTTTGCTGTCTGAGCCAGATCCGGCTGGCCTGGAGCGAGCCCGTAAATCAGCCAAACCAGCGCGCCTGCAGAGGCGCCTGCCGCCCGCCGCCCCAATCTACTTTTCCAGGCCAAGGCAAACCATTCGTTCACGGTAGGCGTCCTCTCTTTTTCCCGTGCGGGCATACACGACGGCCATACCGATGTGCGCCTCCATGTTATTAGGGTCGTTCTTCAGAACCTGATTCAGCAGTTCGGCGGCGCGCTGCGGCTCTCCGGTTTCGGCCAGGGAGCGGCCCAGTGCGATTTGCGCAATCTCCATGTCAGGCGCCGCGGCGAAGGCTGTTTCGGCTTCCGCCCGCGCCTCCCTGAAGCGGCCCTCAAACATCAGTGAATATGCCAGAATCGCGCGCGCAGAAACGTTGGACGGGGCAATGGCCACTTCGCTTTGAAACTGAGGGATAGACAGGTCAGGGCCGTGCATGGAAAGCAAGGAGCCATAGAAAAAATGCAGACCCGGCGCCGTCGGATATTGCGCGAACAGCTTATTGAAAAGTGTGTCTGCAAGCTGGGTGTCACCGGAAAGGAAAACGTAGCCAGCGTTTCCGGCGGCGGTAAACAGTTCACGGTCCCCCGCGGGAATTTCTTTGGGCAGCGTCGAGTTTCTCATCCCGGCCAGCCCGAGGCCCAGCAGCAAGTCCGGATCGTCGATATGCTTCGAGGCAAAAAACCCGTATTGCAACAGAGCGCCTTGAAAGCGGCCGGCGCGGGCCAGCAGTTGTGCGTAGTGGAAGCGAATAATTTGTTCATTGCGGGGCTCGTTGGCCGCGCCCTTCTGCACCGCCTGATCGAGATCGGACAGCGCAGCGTCATAGGCGCCGGTTTCAAACTCGCAAAGCCCGCGCAAGGCCATGGCCGGCGGCGCATTCGGTTGAATCTGAAGAAGGTGGTTGAATGCTTCGATCGCCTGCGGGAAGTTATCGGAACTGTATTGCAGCAGGCCAAGGTAAAACCAGCCTTCCGCCCAGTCGGGCTTGAGCTGCGCAGCCTGGCCATAAAGCTCAATCGCCTGGGGAAGGTTCCCTTTGTCGCGGGCGGCGGCGGCGCGCGCGGCCAGGTCTTCAAATTGCGGGGACGGTTGCTGTGCAATGGCGCGTACCGGCATTGCAGAGAGCGGTACGAGAAACAGGAGAACCGACAAGCCTTTGGCCGCCGCAGCGGCAACGACACCCCTCGGCATTGGTGGCTTTTCGCAACGCGCGGCGCATTTTGTGACGGCTGCTGAAAGAGGCGCAAAAAACATCGCCGGCTGGATTCCTCTGGAGGGTTCACTTCCGGCGCGTCCGAAAGCCGCACCACGGACCTCATACTAGCATGTGAGCGTCAGAGCCATCGATTCAGCAAGATCTTCCGTCGGTTTATCTTCCGGGGTTGGCCGAAGGCGGAGGGGCCGGAGTGGCATCGGCGGGAGCCGGAGCAGCCGGAGCGGCATCGGCCGGGGCGGGAGCCGGAGCGGAAGGCTGGCCCTTGGAGAATCCACGGATGTAGGCGACCAGCGCCCAGACTTCCTCGTCCTTGACGCGGCTTTCATCTTCGGGAGGCATCTTGTCGCCCTTGCCCTTGCGGATGGCGTCGAACAACTGTTTGTCGGGCACGGTGGCCAGCGACTTGGGATCGGTCCAATCGGCGAGGGTCAGAGTCATGTCTTTGGCCATGTCGGTCTTGCCGTTGCCGTTGTCGCCATGGCACATGGCGCAGTCCACGCCGTAGACCTTCTTCGCTTTCTCGCGCGCGACAGGGGTTGTCTTGATAGGACTGTTGTCCTGAGGCGAACCCCCTGGAGCAAGGGTGGGGGTTGGAATGGGCGCGATCACAAAAAGGATCGCGGCGGAAACGAGCAATAGGGACTTCAGCATAGCAGCCTCCTCAGTTGCAGGTGTTTGAACGCATCCTGTAGCTGATTGATTTTCACGCCGAATTATATGCCTGCCGAATCCCCCGCGTGCTGTGAGCCTGCTCACACCATCAGAACAGGCCTACATAGTCGTCGGGGATGGGCGTGTGCTTGAGCAGGCTGAGCTCGCCGGCCAGCCGCTCCAGCCTGGCGCGGGTGGCAGCGGAGGGCGGTACCAGCGGCAGCCGGACGTGGTCGGAACAGCGGCCCATGAGTTGGAGAACCGTCTTGACAGGGGTGGGGTTGGAATCCCAGAAGTTGGCGTCGATAAGGCGCGCGTAGCGGCGCTCCAGCTCGCGGGCTTCGCCCCAGTTATTGCGCAGGGCGGCGCGGATCATGTGGGTCATCTGGGCGGGAATCTCGTTGGCGGCCACGCTGATGAGGCCGTGCGCGCCCACGCCAATGGAGGCCAGCGCCAGGTTGTCGTCACCGGAGAAGATCTTGAAGCCGCGGGGCAGAATGTGGACCAGTTCGGCAATCTGGGGCAGCTTGCCGCTGGATTCCTTGATGGCCTGGATGTTGGGCGCGGCTTCGGCCAGGCGCAGGACGGTCTCGGGGTCGAGATTGACGCCCGTGCGGCCGGGTATGTTGTAGATCGTGATGGGCAGCGGGTCTACCGCTTTGGCCAGCGCCAGGAAATGCTGAAACTGGCCCTCCTGCGATGGCTTGTTGTAGTAAGGGTTGGCGGAGAGCACGGCGTCAATGCCGCGCACCTGGCGAAGGCGGCCAGCCAGACGCAGCAGCGTGCGCGTGGAGTTATGAGTGCAGCCGGCCCACACCGGCACGCGTCCCGCGGCAGCTTCGGCGACGATGCGCACGGCGGTCAGCCACTCTTCTTCGTCCAGCGTGGCCGCTTCGCCGGTCGAGCCGCAGGCCACGATAAAGTCGATCCCGGAGTCGATCTGCCAGTTCACCAGCGCGCGCAGCGCTGCCTCGTCCAATGAGCCGTCCGCCTTGAAGGGCGTGACGATTGCCGTACCGCAACCTGTCGTTTCCATCACGGTAAAGTCTATAACGCGAGGCTTGCTGCCGGGGCCGGGGTCTCATGGTTTTCGACGCCCTTGCGCGGGAGGATGCGCCAGGAGTTCTGGGCGTTTTCGCATCTGCGGGCCGCGGACGGCTGTGATTTTCGGTCTTTGCGGCGACCAGCGCATCCAGACCCATGCGGTGTCTGTGAGCGATGCGGCGTTGGCCCAGGCGGCGCCGGCAAGGGCGATGGCTACGAAGACCATGGTCCACATCATGCGGCTGGCTGGGTCCGCGGCGGCGGCGGGGATGTGAACCAGGAGCACGAACAGGCTGACCATGACGGCTTCAAGCGTGGTTGCCAAGCGGGGAAAAACCCCGAAGAGAACACCGAGCCCCGCTGCGCAATGGCAAATGCCGGTAAAGTAGGCAAAGCCCAGGTGAGCAGGAATCCAGGCGGGAATCATGCCGGCGGTTCCGGACGCATACACAAAATGCGAGAGGCCCAGCGGAAGGCAGGCAAGGCCGAAGAGCAAACGAGCAATACGCACGCCACTTTCGCCGGTGAGGAACGATATGCGGGCTCGGGTTTGCGGGTTGGTGAGGCGGGCGAAAAGGATCCAGCTGCCGGTGAAAAGGACCGTGCTCTCGGCGACGCCCAGCCACATGCCCAGGTTGCCGGGATCGTGCGCCGCGCGCGGCGTTTGCAGCACCAGAACCCAGCCGAGTAGATAGACCGCAAGAATCGATGCAACTGGGCCGGCGGTGCGCCTGATCATCAAGCCGATGGCGGCGGCCAGCAGGAGAATGCCAGAGAGATGAGCGAGAACCTCGCGCCCCGGCACCCACAGAGGAACGGGCTCCCAGACATAAGGGAAGTCCCCTGAAAAAAGGCTGAGAACGCCAAGGCCCGCCAGGCCGAGGGCAAAGAGAAGATGGCCGACGCCGGTCACACGCATCGTTTTGGACTCCTGTGACTCGTGATTCTTGCGCGAGTTTTGCTGGAGGGTAATCGCGGAACTAATAGGCTAGCGTTCCATGCGGACGGGTGCCATATCCACTCGCAGGGGATTGACGCTTACCACTAACGGAGAGGGGTTCGGGTCGCCGGGGCGAGGGTTCCTATTGGGCACGCTGGCGAAGAAATGATGGGATATCCCGAGCACCCTGGGTTACTGCGATAATCTCGATTTGCTCGGCATGGGTACGATAAAGAGCCAGGTATGCGCCAACCGGCCAGAAGAGGATTGGATAATTGGTAAGGTCTTCCCGGGAATGTCCAATACCCGGGTTGCGCGCAATTGCATCGAAAGCATCAAAGAGCTTCCCAATCCAGCGGTCGGCGGCATCGATGTTGTCGTTGGCGATTTAAGCCCAAATCTCGTCCAGGTCCAACTCCGCCCCGGTGCTAAGGATGTACTCATTCATGCGCTGAGCTTTCTCCGGTCTCGGGATTTTTGCTCGATACGCTTACGCGCCGTTTCCGGCTTGATGTGCTCTCCCCGGTCGAGGGAGGCCAGCCTGGCGCCGAGTTCGTGATTGAAGGCGGCAATTTGAGCGCTGCGGGCGCGGTCGTGCTCCTCGAGCAGGCGCAGTGCCTCGCGAACAACCTCGCTCGCCGAGGTGTATCGGCCGGACTCGACCTTGCCTGCAACGAATTTGTCCAGTTCGGGGGTGAGGGAAACATTCATGAGAAAAGGCTCCTGATTTCGATGCTGAGCCGAATAACAAACTTTGTCAATATCTGGTATCGAAGTTGCCTGATTCGAAATGCGTACTCAAATCCAAAGGGGTGCGATCCTGAGCGCGATATTCCCGCACAGCTTCGCAACGCTGGTTGAATTCCCAAAAATGGTGGGTAAGGTTGTGCCGGGATTGAAACTCCGACCTGGCGCTCTGAAGACCCTGCTACAACTGGTCGAAGATTTCGCGGAAGTCCCAGGAGCCGGATTTGTTGTGCAGCCACTCGGCGGCGCGGACCGCGCCTAACGCAAATCCTCTGCGGCTGAGGGCGTCGTGACGGAGTTCAATCTCATCGTCTGGACCGGTGGCGGTGACGATGTGCTCGCCTTTGGCGTCGCCTGTGCGGTGCGACGTGACTTCGACGTTGGCACCCAGTTGCGCCGCTTCCACAATCTGTTGGAGCGTAATAGCGGTGCCGGAGGGGGCATCCCGCTTGGACTCATGATGGGTTTCGGCGATGGAGAATTTATAGCCGTCGAGCTTGGCCAGTTCAGCGGTGAGGCTGAAAAGCTTTTGCACGCCGATGGAGAAGTTGGTGCCATAGAGCAAAGCGCCGCCTCGCTTGGCCGCCAGGGCTTTCATGTCGTCGAGATGCGCGTACCAGCCGGTGGTGCCGACCACGATGCGGCAGCCGAGGGCAAGGATTGCGCGCATATTTTCAAGTGCGGCCACGGCGGTGGTGAAGTCGATGACGACGTCGATGCCTGCCAGGTTGGGCGCGGTGAGAGCGGAGGCGTGGGGGTTCTCCGCGAGGTCGTAAACGCGGACACTGTGACCGCGCTCGCGGGCCACCTGGGCGACAAGCGAGCCGGTTTTGCCTTTGCCGAGTACCAGGACGAGCATGGGGTGCCTCTGGGGAGAAGTTCAAAGTTCATAGTTCTTAGTTCGCAGTTTACGCTTCCCGTCTGCGGCGCTGTCCTTAAGCTTCGATCCTGGCCCAGGTTCACCCATGAAAGCTACGGCTTCAACTGTTAACTGCGAACTGTGAACTACGAACTCACTATAGCCTTTCGCGCTTCCACGTCGAACACGGCGGGGTCCGGGTTCTGAAAGAAGGCGGCGTGCAGGGAGCGGACGGCTTCATCGGCGTCGTCTTCGTCGATCATGAAGCTCATATTGATTTCGCTGGCGCCTTGGGAGATCATGCGCACGTTGATGTGGCGGATGGCGGAGAAGACCTGCGCCGCCATGCCGCTGCGGCCGCGGATGTCGTCGCCAACCATGCAGATGAGCGCTTTCCGGCCTTCGTATTTCACATCGGCCAGTTGGCTGAGGTCGGCGGCAATGGCGGGGAGCTTGTCGTTCGAGTCGACGCTGAGCGAGACGCTGACTTCGCTGGTCGAGACCATGTCGACGGGGCACTGATGTTTGTCGAAAATTGTAAAGATGTCTTTCATGTACCCGTGCGTCATGAGCATGCGGCTGGCGACGACGTCGATGATGGAGAGCTTCTTCTTGACGGCGATGGATTTGAAAGGGCTGCCGCAGGGCGGCGCCAGCGAGGTGATGCGCGTGCCTTCGCAGGTGGCGTTGCGGCTGTTGAGCACATGCACGGGGATATTCTTTTTTACGGCGGGCAGGATGGTGGCTGGGTGCAAGACCTTGGCGCCGAAGTAGGCGAGTTCGGCGGCTTCTTCAAAGCTGATGATCTTGACGCGCAGGGCGTCAGGGCAGACGCGCGGGTCGGCGGTCATGATGCCGTCGACGTCGGTCCAGATTTCGATGGCATCTGCGGAGAGCGCACCGCCAATGAGTGCGCCGGTGAAGTCGGAACCGCCGCGGCCGAGGGTGGTGGTGATGCCCGCTTCGTTGGACGCAATGAAGCCGCCCATCACCGGGACGCGGCCTGCGCTGATGTGCGGGTGCAAATGTTCGTGGGCGCGCTTTTCGATCATCGAGTCTTGCGGGACGGCCTTCTGGAATTGCGAATCGGTGACGATGATGTCGCGAGCGTCAATGTAGGCAGCGTCTATCTCGCGTTCGCGAAAGGCAGCGGCGACGATGCGGCTGGAGATGCGCTCGCCGTAGCTGACGATTAGGTCGGAGATGCGCGGGGTGAGCTCGAGGATGGCGGCCAGGCCGCGCAGGATTTCATCGAGCGAATCGAACTTCTGATCGATAAGGTTTTGCAGGGCCGCGGCGTCAATCGGCACTTTGACCAGCGCGGCAGCCGTGTCGCGATGTCGGCAGCGTAGGCGCGAACTGATGGCGAGGGCGCCGGTGCGATCGCCGCACGCAGCTGCTGCTGCGGCGCGCAGCAACTGGTCGGTGACCTTGGCCATGGCGCTGACAACAACGACGGGCTTCTTGCCTTGGGCAACCCGGCCCGCAACGATGGCGGCGGTGCGGTTGATAGCGGCTGGATCCTCGACCGACGTGCCGCCAAACTTCATGACTACCAGGCTCATTTGAATCTTTCCAAGATTGCTAAGCGCGCGCGGCGGCTACGGCGGCCGGCTCCAATTTTCCCAAACTTGCGAGCAGTTCAGCGTTGAGGATGGCGGCTCCGGCGGCTCCGCGAATGGTGTTGTGCGAGAGCACGGTGAACTTCCAGTCGAGAACCGGGCAAGGGCGCAAACGGCCGACGGTCACGGCCATGCCGTTGCCGCGATTGCGGTCAAGCCGTGGCTGCGGACGATCGCTCTGCGGCGTCCACTGAACGGGCTGATCCGGGGCAGTTGGCAGTCCCTGGCCCGCCAGGGGACGGAATTCAGCCCAGGCGGCAAGCAGATCTTCATGCGTGGCGGGGCGGCCAAGCTTGTCGCCCAGTTTGATGGACACGCTCTCCGTGTGGCCGTCCTCGACGGCAACGCGATTGCATTGAGCGCTGATCTTTGCAGCAAGCGGCGTAACCACGTGGCCATTCAGCTTACCGAGAAGCTTCAACGTCTCGGCTTCCATCTTTTCTTCCTCGCTGCCGATGTAGGGCACCACGTTGCCGAGGATGTCCATCGAGGCAACGCCGGGGTAGCCTGCACCGCTGACGGCCTGCATCGTGGTGACGAAGATTTGCTCGATGCCGAACCGCTCCTCTATTGGTTTGAGCGCCATGACAAGGCCGATGGTGGAGCAGTTGGGGTTGGTGACCATGTAGCCGCCGGAGTCCGCGCGCGAGGGCTGCTCTTCGATCAGGTGCAGGTGCTCGGCGTTGATCTCAGGAATGACCAGCGGGACGTTGGGGGCCATGCGGTAGGCGCTTGAATTGGAGACAACGGCGCAACCGGCGTTGGCGAAGGCGGGCTCCATTTCGCGGGCAATGGCGGCGTCGAGGGCCGCGAAAATGACCTTGGGCGAGCCAAAAGGCTCGGCCGGACGCACGGTCATTTGCGCAATGCGGTCGGGCAGTGGGGTATCCAGGCGCCACTTGGCGGCTTCGCCGTACGCTTTTCCGCTCGACCGGTCGCTGGCGGCGAGCCACGCGACTTCAAACCATGGGTGGTTTTCGAGCAACTGAATGAAGCGCTGACCAACCATTCCGGTTGCGCCAAGGATCCCGATGGGCAGTTTTGTGTTGATAGCCATAAACACTTCAGTGTACAGGAGGATGGGCTCAGCCCACAGCAAAAACCCTTGGCGCTGCCGATCAAGCGATCGGGTTGGCAGGCTTCACTTCCGAACACGATCTTGGTTCGGCGGCGAATCCGCTATGGGCGTTTGTGGCGAACGGCTTAAATGAGAAAAATCAAATTCTTGCTGAAGTTTGACGGAAAGCTGTCGAGATGGCTCGCTTCGCCGATGACAACGGGGTAGGAGCGCTTCAAATGAATTTGCGGCAGATCACCACCTGGGGTAAACAAGGTTCTCCGCCTCCGGGGGAGCAGCCTGTTGCCGGTATCGAACGGAGCCTTACCCAACTGGTAGAGGGGACAGCCTCCAATATGCTTGCGATCGATCCCGGTGACTTCCTGGATTTTCGCGGCAAAGTCAGTCAACTGGCGCTGCAACTGCGCGACGGCCTGCCGGATGCAGAAAAATTTGCCCTGATCTTGAGCGTTCTTCACGAATTCGAGCAATATCGCAAGCTCTCCGAAGATGCGATGAGGGATCGGGTGTGCGGATGGCGGACGCTGGTGTCGAAGCTGCTGGTGGATCTGCTGGCCAGGACGGGGATCGATGCGGGTTCTTCCGATGCAGCTCCGCTGGTGCAAAGGGTGGCAAGTCTTCTGACGGGCGAGGAACTCAATGGGTTCCTTATCCGGCTCACCGACTTCTTTCGCCTGAGCAGCATGGATCACCGAACGCTGAGGGCTGCGCAACTGACGGTGGCCGATCGTTCAACCGCCAACGACAACGCAGCCGGCTTGCGCGGAGGAGGCGCGGCGCTGGACCACGTGAGGAAGATGATGGACCGGAATATCGCCGGCTACGCCGTGCTTTTCCAGCTCAACTGCCTGGGCATGATCGGCGAGCGCTTTGGCGTGGAGGCGGTGCAGGATAGCCTGATGGCTGTCTCCGCTTTTCTTACCCATAGCCTGCGCAGCGACGACGCCGTCTACCACTGGAGCGACTCCACGCTGCTGGCCATTCTGCAAACTCCGGTCAGCGTGCCGATTCTCGCCGCGGCCATGCGGCGCATCGTGGACAACAACCGCGACATTACCATTCAGATTGGAGGGCGCACCGTCATGCTGCGCATCCCGCTGGAATTTGAAATCACTCCCATCGGTCAATTGCGCACCGCTGAGGATCTGCACAAGCTTTCCGCGCCGAGCGCGAAGAAATGGTGAGACCAATGAGCGATACTTCTTCAGCCGTTTCTTCTGGGATTGGCAACACCGATCTGGATGCAATTGAACAACTGCCCATTGCCTACGTTGAGATAGATGCCGAAGGCCGGGTCACCCGGTCGAACCGGGCCGCGCGCGCAATGCATTCGCCGACGGAGGAAGAGATTGCCGGCAGGTGCGTGTGGGAGTTCTTGCCGGAAGGCGAGGCCGAGGCTGATCGCAGGGCGTTTTTTGAGATGATGAATTCCGGCGTGGAACCGCCGATTGCCCGGCGCTCGATTTATGCCAATGGGGAGTTTCGGACCTATGAATTGCATCGGACGCTGATTCGCAATGCCCAGGGCCGGGCAGTGGGCGTGCGCGGAGTGACCTTTGACGTTACGGAGGCCGAGAATGCGCACGAAGAAGCGCATCGGGCGCGGATGTGGCTGGAAAGCGTGCTGGATTCGATGGCGGAAGCGATTGTAATTACGGACGCGCTGGGGTTTATTCGCTCCGTCAATCCGGCAACGGAGGCGCTCTTCGGTTGGACCGCGGCGGAACTGAACGGCAAGGTAGTTGAGAAGGCGTTTCCGCTGCTAGGATATGTTTCGGAGAGCAGGGTTTCGCTCAGCTTCAATATGGCGCTGCAAAGCGGATCGCGAGGGATTGCGACCTTTATCGACCGCGAACGCAGGGAACTGCGCGTCGAGATCAGCACCTCCCCAGTGGTGGACAAGGAGAAGGGATTCACCATCGGCGTGGTGAGCGTGATGCAGCGGATCAACGATGTATGCGCATTCCTGCCGACGCCTGCGCCGGACAGCAGCAACGCCTCGTAAGAAGTGGACACCCCCCGAGAAACGGGACTTCCCGCGCCGCGGTTCGGCTGATCGGAGGGAGCAGGCGCATTTATACCCCTGAAATGAGCCATTAGGGAGTTGGCCTTTAGGCCCAGGCATTCGTTGGCGGAATAGACAAAGCCCGAGGCTGAACCGGCGACCAGCTTTATACTTCGAGCCATGCAACTCCGCAGTCCTATCTTGTTCCTATTGGTCGCGACTGCCATCGTGCCCGCTCAATCGCCGGCGCCTCTGCCGATTCCGACTGGGCAGCAAGTCTGGCAAATGCAGGACTCGGGCACCACCTCCGGCTTGCGCGGGATTGACTCGGTGGATGGAACGATTGCATGGGCCAGCGGCACCGAAGGGACGGTGCTCAGGACTACGGACGGCGGCGCGCATTGGACGAAGTGCGCCGTTCCGGACGGCAACAAGGATGGAGCAACGCTGGACTTTCGCGGCGTGCAGGCTTGGGACGCGAAGACGGCAATTGTGATGGCTTCGGGACCGGGTGAGAAGAGCAGGTTATATAAAACGGCAGATGGATGCGGAACTTGGTCATTGCTCGCCAGCAATGACACAAAAGAAGGGTTTTGGGATGCGCTTCGAATGTGGACGCCGACGGATGGGTTCCTGGTAGGCGATCCAGTAGACGGAGGCATATTCCTCTCGGAGGCGGAGCGCGAGCAGGGGCAGTTTGTGAACGGCGGCTTTTTCTCAAGTTACGGATACTTGTTGAAAGTGCGCGGCCCCAAAGAAGCCCTTTTCGCCGCGAGCAACTCCAGCCTGGCGCTCGGAGACTTCAATAAAAGATACGGAACTTCGCGAGATGTCTGGCTGGCGACAGGCGGACCGCATGGATCGCGGGTGATCCGGTTTCAGCATTTCAATAGAGGCGAGCCGGAACGACTCGCGTTAAGTGAGGGGGACGCACCAATGTTCCCGAAATCGAATTCAGCGGGAATATTTGCAATCGGATTCCGAAATCTAAAAGGAGTTGCCGTTGGTGGCGACTATACGATGCCCAACGAACGGAACGGCACCGCAGCCAATTCTGTCGACGACGGCGCTCACTGGACCGCCTCCACCACCCCACCGCACGGCTACCGCTCCACCGTCCAATGGTCCGAGGCTCTCAAGCTTTGGATCGCCGCCGGCACCAACGGCTCCGACATCAGCCGCGACGACGGGCGCACCTGGCAGCCGCTCGACAACGGCAACTGGAATGCCCTCTCGCTGCCCTTCATCGTCGGTCCCAAAGGCCGCATCGCGCGTCTGAATCCCAAAGCAATTCCCAACCCGTGATCCCGTTGAACCTATGGCCGCGCAAGCGGCGTTCGCCCCACCGCAGGTGGCTCAAAATTGAATCGATCACCTTTTAGTAATCGAGTAGTGGTACTTGGGATTCCTTCCCATTCCCAGCCTTGCTGAGAATTCCGCTTCGGCATTGTAAAATAAAGAACAATCGATGACCGAAACCTTTTCAGCGGCTGTCAGTCCGACATCCCGCTCTTCGCGGGAACCAGAATTGCGGCCTGAATTGGAAGGCCAGACACAAGCAGATCAAGCGCCCATCATTCAGGTCAGCGATCTCCAGAAAACATACAAAACTGCCCGCGGCGAGCTTAACCTCTTCCATGGCTTGAACCTGCAGGTCGAGCGCGGAGAGATGGTGGCGATTGTGGGCCAGTCGGGCGCGGGAAAAAGCACACTTTTGCACATGCTGGGCGCTCTTGATGCACCCTCCGCGGGAACTGTATACTGCGCCTCAACCAACGTGGCCCAACTTACCCCGCGGCAGGCGGCAGCTTTCCGCAATCGGGAAATCGGCTACGTGTGGCAGTTCCATTACCTGCTGCCGGAGTTCACGGCGCTGGAAAACGTAGCCATGCCGCTGCTTGCGCGCGGCACCAACAAACGTGAGGCGATAGCGGTGGCGGCAAACTGGCTCAGGGAAGTCGACCTCGACGACCGCGCCGATCACAGGCCAGGCGAACTCTCCGGCGGCGAACAGCAGCGTGTGGCGCTGGCTCGCTCACTTGTCAACAATCCCCGCCTGCTGCTGGCGGATGAACCCACCGGCGACCTGGACGAAGTGACAGCCGGACGCGTCTTTGACCTGATCGAACGGCTACACGCGAGCCACGGTCTTACTTCCATTCTGGTAACCCACAATCTCGATCTGGCCAGGCGATGTACGCGGGCCTTTCGGCTTGAATCGGGAAGACTGGCTCCGTTGGCAGCGTGACCGCATTCGGGAGCACAAGAATCGGGAGCTCCGGCGGGAATCTTTTGACGGAATTGCACCGCGACTGTTGATTTTTGAATCTTAACTAGTGGGCAGTTTGGGAGCAGAACAGGCTTTCAGGCTGAAAAGGCTGGATGGAAGCTCTTTGGCGGCTTGATTGCCCTGGAGCTTGGCGAGGAACCGGAAAGGTCGCAACCATCCCAAAGAGCTGTTCGGGGCAGGAACCGCATTTTCCTGGGGCATCCGGCGGCGAAGTCTAAAGAAGGGCACGCACGGGTTGGGCTGAAGCCGGCAAAACAACCGGACAGCTACTCCAAACGATAGCCTGCATGGGGAGAACATCATGTTCGAACGCTATACGGAGAAGGCACGGCGCGTGATCTTCTTCGCGCGATATGAGGCCAGCCAGTTTGGCTCGCCTTATATCGAGACTGAGCACCTGCTGCTCGGCCTGCTGCGCGAGGACAAAGCTTTGACCAACCGCTTTTTGCGCTCGCACGCTTCTGTGGAGTCGATCCGCAAGCAGATTGAGGCGCACACCACTATTCGCGAGAAGGTTTCCACTTCGGTGGACTTGCCGCTTTCGAACGAGTGCAAGCGCGTACTGGCCTATGCGGCGGAAGAAGCTGAACGCTTGGGACACAAGCACATTGGCACGGAACACTTGCTGCTCGGCCTTTTGCGCGAAGAGAAATGCTTTGCCGCGGAGATCTTGCAGGAACGCGGCCTGAAGCTTGCGCAGATTCGCGACGAGTTGGCGCGCGTGACGCAGGAGAAGGCTCCGGCCCAGCAGCGGCAGCGCGAGTCGAGCTTGCTGGCCGAGTTCAGCCGCGACCTGACGCAAGCCGCGATGGATGGGCAGCTTGATCCGCTGGTTGGCCGCGATGGGGAACTGGAACGCGTGATTCAGATCCTCTGCCGCCGCACGAAAAACAATCCTGTGCTCATCGGCGAACCGGGAGTGGGCAAGACCGCCATTGTCGAAGGCCTTGCGCAGCGCATCGCCGACGGCGAAGTGCCCAGCTTTCTGGCCGACAAGCGGGTGCTCGGGCTGGATCTATCGTTGATCGTCGCCGGAACGAAATATCGTGGCCAATTTGAAGAGCGGCTCAAGACCATCATGAAAGAGCTGATGGAGAATCAGAACTCCATCGTGTTCATTGACGAGCTGCATACGCTGGTGGGTGCCGGCTCGGCGGAGGGTTCGCTCGACGCGGCCAACATTCTAAAGCCGGCTCTCTCCCGCGGCGAGATCCAGTGCATCGGCGCGACAACTCCGGCCGAGTATCGCAAATCGATCGAAAAAGATCGCTCCCTTGAGCGCCGCTTCCAGGCCGTCAAAGTGCCACCGCCCAACGAGGCCGACGCCATCAAGATCATTCACGGCATCAAGGACCGCTATGAGAAGTTCCACGCGGTCAGCTACACGGATGCTGCGATTGAATTTGCAGTGTCGCATTCCAATCGATACATTCCGGATCGGTTCCTGCCGGATAAGGCAATCGATCTGATCGACGAAGCCGGCGCGCGCGTCAAGCTGCGCCAGACTTCGCTGCCGGAAGAGATCACCGAAGTGCAGAAGCGGATCAAGTTCATCGTTCACCGCATGGACTCGGCCATTGCCAATCACGAGTTCGAGAAGGCGCGGTTCTACTCCGACGAGGAACGCAAGGAGCGTGAAAACCTGCGCGCCCTGCGCGACAAGTATCACCTCGATGATTCGGCCAGCGGCATTGTTGGGCGAGAAGACATCGAGGACGTGGTCAGCCGCTGGACGGGCGTTCCTGTCACCAGCATCAAGGAAGAAGAGACGCAGAAGCTGTTGCGCGTGGAAGGCGAATTGCACAAGCGCGTCATCTCGCAGGAGAAGGCGATTTCCGCGCTGGCTCGCGCGATCCGGCGTTCCCGCGCTGGGCTCAAGTCGCCGCATCGGCCAATCGGAAGCTTCCTGTTCCTCGGTCCCACCGGCGTGGGAAAAACGGAGATGGCTCGCACGCTGGCCAACTTCCTCTTTGGCTCAGACAAGGCGCTGATCCGCTTCGACATGTCGGAATTCATGGAGAAGCATTCGGTCTCCAAGCTGATCGGTTCGCCTCCGGGATACGTGGGCTACGAGGAGGGCGGTCAGTTGACGGAGCGCGTCAAGCGCTCGCCTTACTCCGTCGTCCTGCTCGACGAAATCGAGAAAGCGCATCCGGATGTGTTCAACATCCTGTTGCAGGTGTTTGAAGACGGCCAGTTGACTGACGGACTGGGCAACACGGTCGACTTCAAGAACGTGATCCTCATCATGACTTCGAACATCGGCGCGCGCCACCTGATGAAGAAGCAGGGCCTTGGCTTCCAGAGCGACCGCGAAGACATTGTTTCCGACAAGATCGAGGAACTGGTCAAGCAGGAGGTGAAGAAAACCTTCAACCCCGAGTTCCTCAACCGGCTTGACGAGGTCATTCTGTTCCAGTCGCTGTCGGACGCCGACCTGATCCAGATCGTCGAACTGCTCGTACAGAGTTTGAACGCCAACCTGGCGCAGAAGTCGATCACCATCTCCGTTACCGAGGAAGCCAAGAAGTGGATTCTCGACAAGACGCTCGGCGACCGCAGTTACGGTGCGCGGCCCTTGCGCAGGGCTCTGCAGCGCTACGTGGAAGATCCCTTGTCGGAAGCTTTGATTGCCGGAAACATCAACGACCGTCCGGCTTTCCTCGAGGTTTACCTCGACGCTAACCAGCTCTTCTATCGCCCCGTCAGCGCCAGCGAGGCTGCGGAAGAAAAGCCGGCGGGAATTCTGCTCTACAGCAACTGAGCGGCGTCCCAGCCAGACACAACGAAGCCCTCGGCGCATTCTGTCGGGGGCTTTTCATTTGCGGCAGGCAATTCGCGTGCGTTTCGTTGCGTCGATCTTGGAACTCATCGCCAGTTTCCCATCAGCACAAACGGCGCCCAATAATACGGGTGCGCATAGCCTTCCGACACCGCCTGCTGAGCCTTGGCATTGCCGAAGCCTCGACTTTCTCCGGCTTCCTTCGGCCGGTCTTTTCCCAGCAGCAAATCCAGTTGCGCCTGGCGCAGGGCTTCAACTTTTGGAACGCTTGCGCCGCTGCCCGCCCAGCGCTGATAAAAATCGCTCATCAGCTTCGATGTGCTGGCGTCATCGACTTCCCACAGCGATGCCATCACCGCTCGGGCGCCCAGTTTGTGGCCAACGCCGGCTAGGCCGTCGACCTCATGTCCATCGGTGGCCTTCGCAGCGACCGCCGTTTTGCATGCGGAGAAGGTCAGCAGTTCCACGCGATCCATGCGGAACCCAGGGTCGCGCCGCAAAGCTTCCAGCGTCAGATGGAACCCGCTCGCGCCGCCGGTTTCATCGCCGGCCATCAGCAGAAAAGACTGCCGGGCGTCGCCGCTGGCCTGGGCATCGAAGTGGCTGGCGAGGTGGACCAGTTGATAGTGCCCGGACTTTAGCTGGTCTTTCAAATTGGCCGCGGTGAAGTCGTTGTTCAGCCACTCGGTTCCCGCCACCGGTCCATGCGTGCTCGCGATTTTCGGATCGTGCACGATCGCTCCCAACTCGACCGAGACATTCTTCAAGGGCGAAAAATGTTCATCGTACTTGTCTGATAGGCCCATGGCCAGCATCGTCGCGCTCTTTACGTCCGGAACCTTGTCGAGCATGGAAACGCTGGTGGGCGTGATGATGGCATTGGCGTATTTCTCGACCAGGAACTGCTTCGCCGCGGGGTCGTAGAGTGCAGCCATCGGAATGTAATGCAGCACGTCGTCCAGTTCCCAGATCAGCGTATGCGCGTGCGCCTGGGCGAGATCTGCTTCAATGGGAGCGACAAGCACTGCGTATAACTTGGACGACACCTCCGTCAGTTGCTTCGTATCGCCGAGGTGGCTCATCTGTTCGACAAACTGGACAACAAGCCGGCTGAGATCGGCGGACTTGATGGCCGTACTGCGCTCCACCAGCGTGTGATTATTGCGGATCACGATGACGCGATAGCGATCCTCCGTCACCAGGGTATAGAGCATAACCGTTTGGTTATCGAGCTCGCTGACCAGGCTGGCAAGCCCCGGAACGTCGTCCCGCGCGCGATCGAGTTTCTGCTTTTCCGCGGCTTGCAGCACCGTGTCCAGATGGTCGAGCAGATCTTCGAACTTGGTTGAGCCCTGTTCAATCTGCTTATCGAGATCGGTCTTTTTTTTCTTTTCAGCGTCGGAAAGATCGGCTTTCTTATCCAGCGCGGACCAGGCTTCGTAGTTGGCAATCAGGTCCTTGGTGTCTGCCTCGTAAGCGTCTTCTAGCTTCTGCTCTTCGGCGCTCAGCGAGGCCGGCCGCGTCCCCTCCTTGTTTTCGTCGCGCGTGAAATCGTTGAGCTGCTGCTGCTTCATCAGGTCGATGATTTCCTCGGCCTCGGGCAGCCTCCTTTGGTCGATGAGCAGATCGGCGAGGTCGTGATAGAAGATCGCCTTCGAGGTGACGAATGTCGATTGCAGTTCCTTGTCGAGTCCCTGCATGTTGCTGCGTACCTGCTGCAGCAGATTCACGGCCTGCTTGCCGTAAAAGATTGCCACGGTTGGCTGGGCCTTGTGAACCACCATCATGCCGTAAAGAATGGGCGCGAGAATCAGAGGGTCGTTGACTGCCTTGGCCAGCGGCAGCGCCTGGTTCAGCTCTTCAATCGCTTTGGCGTTGTCGCCCATGTCCCAGTAGGCTTTGGCGAGGGCGGTGCGGGCGCGTGCCTCGTTTTGCCGGTCGTCTACCTGGCGCAGAAGGTCGACACCCTGGTTCACGAAATCCATCCCCTTCTGCTTTTCGCCGAGCTTGTAATAGGCCATGCCGAGGTTCACGCGCGCCAGGGCTTCGCTGCGGCGGTTGGCTGCACCTCTTTGCAGGGTGAGGGCCATGTTGAGAATGTCGATCGCCTTCTCTTTGTCGCCAAGTTCCACATACGCGCCGCCCATGTTGTCGAGCGTAATGGCTTCCGTGGCCTGGTCATTGACCGCGATCAGAATGGGCAAAGCCTGGCTGTAGTAGTCGATGGCCTTCTCGCGGTCGCCCAGGCTCTGATAGACCATCCCCATGTTGTTCAGCACCGCAGCCACTCCGTTGCGGTCATCGGCGGTGCGCAACATGGGCAGCGCCTGATTGTAGTAGTCGAGAGCCTTCTGCTTCTCGCCCATTTCGGACCAAGCCATGCCCATGTTGCTCAGCGCTAATCCGGCGGCGTCGGACATGTTCAGGCGTTGAAAGATCGCCAGCGCTTCGGTGTAGCTGTCCATCGCTTTTTGGTTTTCTCCCAGCGCGTTTTCGACCAACCCGATCTTGTTCAGCGCCTCGGCCTGGATGCGCGGGAAATTCGACTGGCGGGCGATGGCCAGCGCCTGTGCGTAATACTCCTGCGCCGTTTTGTCTCGCATGCTGCCATGGATGTCGCCAATGCCCATCAATGCATTAGCCTCGCCACGGCGGTCGCCCGCCGCATGAAAGGCATCCTCGGCCTGCCTCGCATAGTCGAGCGCCTTTTGCCGGTCACCCCAAACACTGTAGCCGGTGGCAATCTCCGCAAGGATGGTGCCCTCGCCGTCGCGGTCGCCCATGGAGTGCCGAATGGCCAGTGCCTGGTTCGCGTAGTCCAGCGCCTTCCCCGGTTGCTGCTGGCCAGCGGAGAGCAGCGCCAGGCCATTCAGCGCGTCCGCCTTGCCTCCTGCGACCCCTTGCGCCGTGCCCACCTCGAGCGCTTGCTGATAGTCCTGCAAAGCTTCCTGCGCGTTTCCACCGGTGCGGGCCAGGTTGCCCAGGGCGTTCAGAGCGGCTACGCCCTGCTCGGCGTCCTGGGCGAGCTTGGCTGCAGCCAGCGCGTGGTTATAGGCCTCCTGCGCATTCTGGGCGTTGCCGGCCTTCATCCAGAACTCGCCGATCTGGTTCAGGATCTTGGCCGCGGTCCGTGCATCGTGCGCGGCGATCGCCGACTGCAGTGTGCTCCTGAGTTGCGAGAGTTGTGCCTGCTGCTGTGGCGGCAACTGCGCGGCGCCGTTTGCGGGGTTCTGCGCGGGCGGAGCTGTAGCCTGCGCGAACCCGTAATTGGGAAGCACAAGTGTCCCCAGCAAGGCGAGCAGGAGGGTGCCGGTAAATCGTCGGGACAGGAGGCGGGCGATAACCATTCGGCATTCCTCGCGGCGGGGAAGTTGGAGGAGACAACGGAATGCTCCAAAGCTTACATCAGCGTGGCGCTGCGAAGCCACGCGCCTGCCCCTCAGTCAAAGGCCACCGTCTTGTTCCGGTAGCAGAGAATGCGGCGGTCTAGGCGCCAGCGGGCTGCGCGGGAGAGAACCACGCGCTCCAGGTCGCGGCCTTTGGCAACAAGGTCTTCCACCTGGTCGCGATGCGAAATGCGCGCCACATCCTGTTCGATCGTGGGCCATCGTCGAGCAGATCGGTCACGTGGTGTCTGGTGCGCCGATCAGCTTGAGGCCGCGAGCGTGCGCCGCCTGATAGGGCCGGCCAGTTCAGGCAGCGCCCACTCCACGCGCATGAAGAACAGGCCCAGATCGTGATCCTGGTGCTGGTCGGCATGCAAAATGTTGGCGCCGCGCTGGTAAAGCAGGCTTGAAACGTGGGCCACCAGGCCCTTGCGGTCCGGGCAGTCGATGAGAAGAACAGCCGGATCTCTCATGTTGATTCCAGCTTACGGCAGGGGGCTCCCAATCTGCCGCGGTAGACGCATATTCGGCGATGAATCGTGTTCGATGAGGCCGGGCTTGAGTTCCTCCGGCCCTCATGCGGCCGTATCACCGCGCGCCGGCAGCGGCGCGCTCAGCTGCTGGCGCAGGTTGCCGGCCAGTTCCGCCACCATGCGCAGCCGTTCGGCGATGGGGGAAGGCAATTCGCTGCCTGCAAGGGCCAATTGCGATTGCAGAAGCAGTCCGGCGACGGTGCTCTTGAGCTCGATCTCAATGGCCGCAGTCGCGGCGCGCCGAGCCATGGTCTGCTCCCGCTCGCGGCGATGCAAGGCGGAGCGAATTTCGCGGATGAGCCGCGGCGCTCCAGAGAGGGCGAAGTTGATCTACAAGGGAATCGCCAGGCCGGCGCGCTCCCAGATGGCTTCCGCAGCAGACGGATCGCATTCGGCCATGGTGTCGTCCACCACCACAACTGAAAATTCCCGCCGCCGCAGCGCGGTCAGCGCGGCCTTGCGCCCTTCCGCCACTTCGACTTCCATGCCCAGCTGCGTACCCACCACCGCGGCGCAATTGCCGGCGCCTTCAATTCCGGTCACGATCAGAATGCTCATTTCAAACTCCTGGTTCTGTGCCGGCCGAGTCGATCGTCCCGGCCTTAGAATTTCTTAGCTCTTCAGAGTGCGGCCGCGTCTCTTGCGGGCGGGGTGACTTTTCCCGCATTTGTCGCGAAGGCAAGATGGGTGCACGCGCGAGCGCGCGGCGGTTACTCTTCGTGAAGCGGATCGGCGATTCCGTATTCCTTCAGCTTGCGGTAGAGCGTGGTCTTGCCGATGCCCAGCAGCTTGGCGGCTTGCAGCTTGTCGCCGTTGAGGGTGCGGATGGCGCCCAGAATGGCGTCCCGTTCCAGATCGGCCAGGGTCTTCACCTCCGGCGCATTGCCCGCCGCTTCCGGCTCACCGATTTGAGCGATGGTGCGCCTGGCCTCCAGGCCCTGCTGCTGCAACTGCGTGGGCAGGTCGCCCAGGTGCAGCACCGGACCGGAAGACAGGGCGCAGGCGCGCTCCACCGAGTTTTCGAGCTCGCGCACATTGCCCGGCCAGTCGTGGCGCATCATGGTGCGCAGCGCCTCGTCGCTGAGCGTGAACTTGGTGCCGTGCTCGCGGCTGATGCGGTCAAGAAAGTGCGCCGCCAGCAGCGGTATGTCCTCGCGGCGGTCGCGCAGCGACGGCAGGCGAAGGTTCACCACGTTGAGGCGGTAGAAAAGGTCCTTGCGGAACGTGCCCTTCTCCACCATGATGGCCAGGTCGCGATTGGTGGCGGCCACAATGCGCGCCTTGATGGGCACCCGGTGCGTAGCGCCCACCGGACGCACTTCCTTCTCCTGCAAAGCGCGCAGCAGCTTGGCCTGCAAGTCGATCGACAACTCGCCGATCTCGTCTAGAAATACCGTGCCCCCCTCGGCCGAAACCAATAGGCCGTCCTTGGACCGGTTGGCTCCGGTAAAGGCGCCCTTCACGTAACCGAACAGCTCGCTCTCAATCAGCGTAGGCACCAGCGAGCCGCAGTCGACGGGCAGAAACGGCTTTTGCGAATTGGGACCGTAGGCATGGATGGTGCGCGCCACCAGTTCCTTGCCCGTGCCGCTCTCCCCCAGAACCAGCACCGGGTGGGTGGACTGGGCGACCTTGGAGAGAATGCGGTAGAGCTTCTCCATCTCGCCGGAGCGGCCGATCATGGCCCCCAGGCCCTGCGAGAGCCGCAGCCGTTCCCGCAACTGCCGGGTGGCAGTGTCGGTCAAATGACTCTGCGCCGCGCGGTCGAGCACTGTCGACAGCTCATCCATCGCGAAGGGCTTGGTCAGGTAGTCCGAGGCTCCGCAGCGCATCGCTTCGACGGCAGCATTCACCGACCCCGATGCGGTCATGGCGATTACCGATGTATCCGGGTAAAGCAGCTTGACCTCGGAGACCATCTCCAGGCCGTGATTGCTGCTAGCCGGCAGGTTGACCAGCAGGATGTCGGCGGCGCGGCCCCGCAGCAGGCTGCGCGCGTGGCCCAGGTCGCCCGTGCTTTCCACTGCATAGCCCAGGCTGGCGGCAATCTCGGCGCAGGCCGACCGCATGGCCAGGTCTGCGTCCACCACCAGCAGGTGCAGCCGCACAGCAGGCTCCGCGACTTGAGGAATAAACTCCATGGTTCTCGGGTTCTCGACCGTTTTGAGCATTGTATTCGCCTCGCGTTGAATTCGTTTACGGTTTGATTTCGATGGGGTCCGGTTGCGCCAGTCCGGTTGCACCCGGTCCAATTGAACCCCGCCCAGGGTGCTTCAGTCAGCGCGTCCGGACCGGGAGTTCGATTGCCATCCGGGCACCTGTCGAGCAGCGGTTGTCCGGAGCGTGGTTGGAGGCGACGATCCGGCCGCCGGCCTTCTCGATGATCGACCGGGTGATGGACAACCCCAGCCCGCGGTGGGAGGCTGGCCAGCCCCCATCGCCCGGGACCTTCGATTGGGTGCTGAATCCAGCTTCGAAGATCTTGTCCAGTGCATAGGCTGGTATGCCCGGCCCGTTGTCTTCGATGGTTAGCGAAAGGTCTCTCGAAGCTCCCGAGGCCGCGGGCAGCTCCGTCAAATTCAACTGGATCTCTCCTCCCGCGGACATGGCTTCCGCAGCATTCTTCACCAGGTTTACCAGCACCCTGGTCAGATCCTCCCCGGTGAGCCACACCGGCAGTTCGCCGGCTTCGGTGGCTACCGTCAATGTGATCGAGGGTCCGGCCAGCGCCGCCAGCAGGCTCCGGTTGGCGAGCAACTCGATGGCCAGGTCGTCGATCGGAATCGCCGGCATCATGTCCCAGCGGCGGGCAAGCCTGGACCGTTCACCCCCTTCGTCATGCGGCGCCCGCTTGCCTGGATCTTGCAGTGCGGCAAGGGGCGAAACCTGCGCCTGATTGTGGCTGCTATCCAAAGCCACAAGTTTTTCCACCAGCCGGCGGCTGGCCGCGGCCACCAGGCGCAACTCATTTCCATAGTGGAGATACGAGGAGGCCAGGACACCCGGCTCCTGGAGCAGATCGCAATAAAGCCCCAGCGCAGTCACCATGTTTCTGGCGTCATGCGCCAGTTCTGCGAGAGATTCTATCCCGCTGCGCGAAATGGCAAGCGTCTGACCACCGCTTCCACTCGCCTGCGCTCCGCTCCGCCCCAATCCGCTGCCTGCCCTGTAGGTTGCATCGCTGCTCCAGTTCTTTTCGCCCCTTGCCTTGGCCGTTCCCACTTCCGTTTCCCTCTGCCTGCTGTCCCTTTCTGTTACACGCGGCGTGCCAAACTAGGACCACCCAGGTTAAGTTCCTGATAAGGGAAGAGCTTAGATTCCGCTGCCTGGGCAGACTATCGGACGCGGAATGATACGATCTGTCCCAAAATGGGACCCTCTTTTCGATGGATTCAGCCTAAACATCTTGTTTTCATCCGGTTAAGAGTTATTCCCGTTGTGGGGCCGAGCGAGCTCGTCTTTCCTGATATGGGACCTGCATGGCCGCCTCCGCGGCGCTGCCCTTCTCCCGTACAATTTGTCCATGCACACGCTCCCTCAGTTCTTTCGTCCCGGCGGCCGCACTCCAGCTCAACTCCGCCCGCTCACGCTTACGCCCGGCTTTGTGCAAACCGCAGAGGGTTCCGTTCTGGTCTCATTCGGGAACACAAGGGTGCTGACCAACGCCACTATCGAGCAGGGGGTTCCGGGCTGGCTGCGCAACACCGGGCGAGGGTGGGTCACGGCGGAGTACGCCATGCTGCCGCGGTCTACGGTGACGCGCACGCCGCGGGAAAGCGAGCGCGGCAAGATCGGCGGCCGGACGCACGAGATTCAGAGGCTGATCGGGCGCAGCCTGCGTTCTGTGGTAGACATGCAGGCGCTGGGCGAGCGGACGGTAATTCTCGACTGCGACGTGATCCAGGCCGATGGCGGCACGCGTACCGCTGCGATTACCGGCGCGGCGGTTGCTCTGGCTCTGGCGCTGAATGCGCTGGTCGAGGCTGGGACGCTGAAGAAGTCGCCGCTGAAGCAACTGGTGGCGGCGACGTCGGTGGGGATTGTTGGCGGGACGGAACTGCTGGATCTTTGCTACGAGGAAGATTCTCAGGCCGAGGTGGACATGAACGTGGTGATGACCGCCGATGGCGGCCTGATCGAGACCCAGGCCACAGCAGAGAAGGGAAGTTTCTCTCGCGCTCAGTTGAACTCGCTCGTCGATCTGGCCGAGGTCGGCCTGAAGGAGATCTTCGCGGCGCAGCGGGCGGTGCTGGGCCGGTAGCGCTGCGACGGGCTTGGGCTCGGTTCCTGGCGGTGTGCAGAAAACGCAGGACTTGGAGCGTTCAATCGTCGACCGAATGAATCGTCGGATGCGTGTATTCCGCCCCGGTTCAGACGCGAAATATCTTTTTTCGGTTCGACGGCCGTCAAGCGGTTCCTTAAACTAGGCAGACGCGCAAACTGTGCAGTTAATGCACGTGACTTACGTCGTCGTTCATCGAGAACTGGTTCTTGAAATCGCTCTCGTAGGGAAAGACGTGAATCATCCACGTGAAAACCTCGGGGAGAAAGGTTCCACCGTCGGCCACGCAGGCCGAGCGGGTATGGATGGAGCCGAACATGCCGAACCTTGGGTGCTCGCCGAAGTAATCCTTCACTTTGTTTGCCGGTGCGCCGCAAAAATTGGTGTGCTTGTGCCAGCGCGCCACGCTGAGGGGAATACGACGGTTCAACTCTTCCTCGGACGCATTGGGGTGGGTGGTGAACATGACGCCTTCCAGGGTGAAGCGCTTCCGGGCCGTCTGGTAGTAGAGGAGCGAAGTTGGGCGCGTGGGATCGAAGACGGTATCGGCGTAATTGGCGTTGGCCTCGTTGGTGAAATGAAACTGGGGTTGGTCGACGGTTGGATTTGCCTGGATATAGCCGTCGGCGATGGCTTTCTTGTAATCCTTGTAGTTTTCGATTGCGGCCCGCACCTGGTCGACGACGGCTTTGGCGCGGTCTTCGTCGCTAGGCAATTCCGGACGCGTGGGAGTGATACACATGTGGTTGGTCATGGCTTCCATGCTCTCGCCCATGACGGTCATGCCTTTCATCGAGCCCATCATGGCGTCGCAGGGATTGCCGTAGAGGTCGAAGTTGGAGATGGATTCGGCGGATCCGGTGGTTTGTGGCACAGGGCTCATGAGCTCGGGTTGCGGCGGCACGCCCCAAAACTTGCTTCCGGCCAGCAAGGTCAGGGCGAATGCCCCGTAGAAGGGAACACCTGTCCGCTTTTTCTGTTGTTTTGCTTTCATGTCCAACATAGACGGAATGGTACCCTGCCGGCGAGCAGGACGGAGAAGTGGTCAGGAACATTGGAACGAATGTGGCTATGCGCGCAGTGGAGGCAAGGCAGCGGTTTTTCCGCGATCAGCCGACACCATAGGCGGAGGGATGAGTTGACCGGCAAGCAGTTTCGCCCGTGATCGCCCCAGAACTGGTTGGTGGCTCGTCGATTTGTCCGCGGCCTCAAGGAAATCTTCGTCGCTCGTCAGGGGACGTGAAAACTATGAACCTGATCGTTCGGTCGACCCGATCGTGCTAAATTTTATTAGCGCACAAGGGCGCTTCCGGTCCGCGGAAAGGACAGAGTCCACCTGGCAAGTACAATTCGTTTTGCGAACTGACTTTCCGCCCCTCAACATGCGGACCTGGGGCACATGAAAGGAAGTTCGACATGCCGGTCAGAGTCCTTCCACCCAATCCAAACCTCGAACAATTGAAGCATCAGGCCAAAGACCTGATCAAGGCCCACGCCGCGCGCAGCCTGGCTGCAGCGCAACTGCTGCGCGAGTTTCATCCGCGCTTTGCGGGCGCTTCGGATGCGGCCATCTTTGCCGCTGAGTTCAAGCTGAGCGATGCACAGCTCGCCATCGCCCGCGAGGCCGGGTTCCTCAGCTGGACACGTCTCAAGCGACGCATTGAGAAGCCGGTCCCCGTGGATCGTTTGGACCTGCCGCACCATGAACGCATCGAGGACCCCATCTTTCGCCGCGCCGTCGGCCTGATCGATGCGGGCGATGTCGCAGGCCTCCGCGCCCACCTCAAGCAGCATCCGGGCTTGGCCCGAAAGCATGTTGTCTTCGAAGGCATGAACTACTTTCACAATCCTTCACTGCTTGAGTTCATTGCGGAGAATCCCGTTCGTCACAACACAATGCCGGAAAACATTGTCGCCATCACGGAGGTGATTCTGGAGGCGGGCGTGGAGCAGGCCGCACTCGACACCACGCTGGCGCTGGTCGCAACCGGCAGCGTTCCTGAGGCTTGCGGCAAGCAGAAAGCGCTGATCGATCTGCTCTGCAACTGGGGCGCAGACCCCGGCAGCGCCATCCACGCAGCGGTTCTGCATGGCGGAGTGAAAGCGGTCCAGATCCTCATCCAGCGTGGCGCAAAAGTCGACCTTGCCGTTGCGGCGCTTGGCACTCCCGAAAACTTCCGTAAGAGGCTTAAAACAGCAAGCCCAGACGAGCGCCATCTTGCTTTTGCCGTCGCCGCGCAATATTGCAACGTGCCGATCGTCCGCATCCTGCTCGATGCCGGCGAGGACCCAAACCGCTTCAACCCGGTTGGCGGCCACTCGCATTGCACGCCGCTCCACCAAGCGGCTGCCTATGGGACGCTGGAACTGGTCCAACTCCTGCTTGAACGAGGCGCGCGCCCTGACATAAAGGATGTTCTCTGGAGGGGCACCCCAGCCGGCTGGGCCAACCACATCGGCAGGACCGAGATGGAAGCCTACCTGCGCCCATTGGAGGGAGCGGCGGTCAAACCTGCCTGAGGCCGTTGAAGTCGCTGCAGTTACTGCAACGCCGCGGCCAGCAGCAGTGTTGTTCCCAGTCCAGCCACAGACAGCACCGTCTCCATCACTGACCATGTAGCCAGGGTGTCTTTGACTTCCATCTTGAAAAAGGACTGAATCATCCAGAAGCCTGGGTCGTTGACATGAGAAAGAATCAACGAACCGGTGCCGGTGGCCAGGACGAGCAGTTCGGGGCGGACGCCGGCGTGGCTGGCCAGGGGCGCGAGTACCGACGAGGCTACGGCCATGGCCACCGTCGCTGAACCCATTGACACGCGGACGACGGCGGCGAGGAGCCAGGCCAGAATGAGCGGCGGCATGTGCGCACCGAGGGCCAGGCCGACCGTGGCCTGCGCCGCGCCGGAGTCGCGCAGCACGCCGCTCAAGCCCCCAGCGGCTGCCAGGATGACAAGCACGTTTGCGATGGGTTCGAAGGAATCCGTAGTGAGCTTGCGCAGCAGTTCCCGGCCATGATGCTGGCCGGTTTGGACGCGGCTGCCGAGGGTGAGCAGGGCCACTAGCACGGCGATGAGCAGCGCGATGTCCGGGCTGCCAATGAAGTGGAGAATCTGATTAGCGATCGTAGCCGGAGCGGCAATGGAATCGGCCCAACTGCCGATGAAGATCAGCGCGATGGGCAGCAGAACAGCGGCGGCGGCGCGGATGGGACCCGCCGGTGCTGGAGTTGCCGTTGCAATCACTTTTCTATGAGCCGCTACTGCTTCTTCCCGGTTTTCAATTTGTAATTCTTCCTCTTGCGTCGGTGCGAACAGCGGAAGCTCTTCTTCGATTGCCGCGGAAGGGGAGTTGGCCTGCCGCTTGTCCCAGCGGCGGCACAGAAACCATCCCAGTCCCGGTCCAGCGACTGCAGCGGCGGGTAGTCCAACGACGAGTCCCCACAGAATCGTCCGGCCAAGGTCGGCGTGGTATTGCACGGCGGCCAGCATTGCGGCCGGATGCGGCGGAAGTGTGCCGTGAACGATGGAGAGGCCGGCCAGCAGCGGCATTCCAGCCAGAATGGGCGGCCTTCCGGTGCGCCGCGCGGCTTCAGCCACAATCGGCATGAGGAGGACGAGGCCTACCTCGAAGAAAACCGGCATGCCCACCAGGATGCCGAGGCCGAGCAGCGCCCACGGAAGGCCTTTCGGGCCGCAGTTCTCGACCAGGACTCTTCCCAATGCGGCCGCACCGCCGGACCCGGCAAGCAGGCGACCCAGCACCGCCCCCAGGCCGAGCACAATGGCGATGTGTCCCATGAGGTTTCCCACGCCGGTGGTGAAGGAGAGCGGAACCTGCTTAAGCGGCATCCCGGAGGCCACGCCCAGCGCCAACGCTGCCAGCGCCAGCGCCAGCGCCGGATGCAGCCGCACCCGGGCGATGAGGACCAGGAGCAGCAGCACCGTTCCGGCGGCGCAGGCTACCAGGTACCAGCTATCAGCGGGTGGAACTGCAAGGGTCACCGGCAGATTATTCCATAGCGGAGCGGAGTCCGGCTCGAAATGGGAAAGACAGACTGCTTGTGACTTGAAGCACACTTTTCCCTTGCGCGTCTCTGCTACCATAAGGACGATTGCAGTTCCTGCCGCCCGCGAGGCTGTTTTCCCGCCTTCGAAGGGCCCGAGCGCACAGGCGGCCCGATCCAATCCAGATTCATTCCCACTAAGGAGAATCACTATGCCATTAGTCTCCATGCGGCAGTTGCTCGACGAGGCCGCCAAGGGCGGTTACGGCGTCGGCGCGTTCAACGTCAACGATATGGAACAGATTCAGGCCATCATGGAAGCGGCCAAGGAAACTCGGTCGCCGGTCATCATCCAGGCCAGCCGCGGCGCACGGCAGTTTGCGCAGGACCGCTATCTCTATCACCTGATTCTGGCGGCCAGCGAGCTTTACCCCGAGATTCCCATCGCCATGCACCAGGATCACGGCAACAGCTTTGAGACCTGCAAGAGCGCCATCGAGCTGGGCTTTACCAGTGTCATGATGGACGGCTCGCTCAAGGATGACGGCAAGACTCCGTCGACGTTTGAAGAGAACGTGGAAGTGACTCGCCGCGTGGTTGAGTTCGCTCATCCCCGTGGTATCACCGTCGAGGGAGAGATCGGAGTGCTGGGCGGCGTGGAAGACGGACACGGCGCGGGCGGCAGCGGTCTCGATCACATCACCGACCCTGACCAGGCCGTCGAATTTGCAGAGCGCACCGGCGTGGACGCGCTGGCCATTGCCATCGGCACCAGTCATGGCGCTTATAAATTCACCAAGAAGCCGGATGGCTCCGTGCTGAAGATGGACGTACTGATTGCCATCCACAAGCGGCTGCCCAATACCCACCTGGTGATGCACGGCAGCTCGTCCGTGCCCAAGGATTTGCAGGACATCGTAAACGAGTATGGCGGCAAGCTGAAAGAAACCTGGGGCGTGCCTGTCGAGGAGATTCAGCTCGGCATCCGCAACGGCGTGCGCAAAATCAACGTGGATACGGACAACCGCCTGGCGATCACCGGCGCCATCCGCAAGGTCCTCTGGACGCAGCCCGAGAAATTCGATCCGCGCGACTACATGAAGCCCGCGCGCGAGGCCATGCAGAAGGTGGTTGCACAGCGCATGACGCAGTTCGGCCAGGCCGGACACGCAGGCGACTACGCTCCGCTCGCGATTACCGAAATCGCCAAGGGCTACGCGGACGGCTCGCTCGTCACGCAACCCCTGGTGGCGGCCAAGTAGTTCATCGCGACAGGCATAAAGAAAGGCCATCTGCCGCGGCGGATGGCCTTTCTGCTGATTTTTTAAAGATGCAGTCTTATAAGTCGCTTTGTGTCAGGCCACGACTTCAGTCGTGCCGAAATGGTCACTCCAGGTGTGCGGGCTTTAGCCCCTGCGGGCCACTCTCCCGGCCTTGGGACCGCTATGAGAGGCCACTTCTAGTGATGGGATGCGGAGCTGCTGGCGGCAGTGGCACTGCTGCCGGATGAAGTGGAGCTGCTAGTGGACACTGCCCCGCCGTGAGAGCCTCCGCCACTGCTCGAGCCGCTGCTTCCTCCGTGAAAACCTCCACCGCTCGAACTGGCGCTGCCGCCGTGGAAGCTGCCCCCACTGAAGCTTTCGCCGCGCGACTGCAGGCTGCCGCTGTGGTTGTTCATGGGCGCGTAAACGGTGGTGGACCTGCCTCCGCGCATCTCTTCCCTGGGCACATTGAAGCTCAGAGTCTTGGGATCGAAGCGAATGGGGATGGTTGCCCGGCTCGCCACGGGTTCCTTGCCCCCAGAATGGCTGGGCAGAATTTTGGGGAATGCGTGCGCCTCCATGGGCGGAGCCTCAACCTGCGCCAGGGGACGGAACTGCGCGTCGCGATACTCCCTCGGCGGCGTCTTCAGATACTCGATGGGACGCTCAGGGGCAAATCTGACCGGCTCCACGATGATTTGCTCCTTGCCGTTCACGGCGAAGAATTCATGCTTGGCGTTGATGGCGGGCCGGCCTTTCACATCGTAAGGATGCAGCGGGACAAAGCCCACTTGACGCCCGCTCTTGACCCAGCGCACCGGAGCCAGGTGGCGTCGCTTGCCGCCTACCACCCATGCGTAGTGCTTCCTGTGGCGAACCCAGCTTCCTGCGTGACATACGGCCCAGGCATACGGCTGGTCGTGCACAATTTGCGTTGAAACGCGGATGTACTTGCCGGTGGCAGGATCTTTGACCATGCGGTAGAGCAGAGCTTCCGGAGTGCATGCGAAGCGGTATTCGCGCTCCAGAACATCCGGCTGTGCGGGGGTCGAAGACGGCGCATTCTGAGTGTTTTGCGCGACCGGGCCGAGACCCGCTGCAGGATGATACGCCGCCAACTCAAATCGCGGCTGCCTGTTCGGTTGTATGGTGGCGTTTTCCTGGTCGTCGGCCTGGTCCGCAGGCTCCCAGCAGGTTCCGTAGGGCGCGCAATCGAAAAATTTTCCTTGGCCATTCATCTCCACCAGGCCGGGAATCGGTGCAGTCAGCCCTGAAGCTGCCATCACCGCGGAAACGGCGGCAGTGCGCCGGGACATCCGGTCCTCAACCCATTGGTCCCATGCGGACGGTGCTCCCTTATCCTGTTCTCCCTCGGCGTCGAGAAGCTGGCCCTGCAGATAGGTCCAGGTGCGGCCGGCGACTGCCGCGTCCTTCGGCACACCGGGCAAGCGCACATCGCCGCCGGCTAGAGGAGTGATGGTTACTCCGTCGCTGAAGGCTTCGATCCGGGCGTAGCTCTTATCCGGATAGCGCGAGACCAGGTCGTTGGTGGGAGTGTGCAATACGAGTTTTTCCCACGGCGTGTAAGGCCGGAAATAGAGCGTCACGGTGCCGGAAAGAAGCCCAAGTTCGGTGAAAGGTACGCCCGCGGTCTCGTGCAGATCGTTGAAGGTCAGGACAGAGTTCTCCCCCAGGTAAATGGTCGAGGCATTTTCAAACTCGATCTCCGCGCGGCCTTGGCCGGTGGCCAGACTGAAGCCGGTTTCAACAGGCAGATCGGCGACGGCCTTTTCCCACACGGCTCCGCCGGGTTTGCCAGCAGGATCGCCGCGCTGGATGCGCACATCGCCCTCGACGTAACCGATGCGGACGATCTGCGCATAGGTCGTATCCGAATAATGGTTGCCAAGCATGAACTCGGCTTCCTTCTTGAGTTTTTCACTGGAATCGCCTTTCAGGATTTCCTGAATCTCGGCCAATGCCAGTGGTTCGTTCTGGCGCAACATGGTGTTCAGAGCCAGCAGCTTCACGTCGTCGCTTTGGGTGGGATCGATCTCAACCGGCTTGCCGCTGCGGGCACGAATCTCAACTTCCAAGGCACCGCAATCGTCGAGCCAGCGGCTCTTGGGATAGCTGCTGCGCAGATCCGAGCAGCTCTTTGCGGAAGCCTTGGGCTCACCCAGCTTGTTTTCCGCATAGGCCTTCCAGTAGAGTGCCGCATCGGCGTGATCGCCGTGCTGGGTGGCTACTTGCGAGAAAATCTTCACGGCATCGGCCCAGCGGCCCTGGTCAATGGCCCGGGTGCCGTCAGCGCACAGCTTGCTGGCTGGGTTTGCTGGAGCGAGGTTGTTTTGAATCAGAGGGGTGGTGCCAGACGCGTCTACCATCCCGGTGGCTGCGGAGCCTGTGAGGGCCTGCCCGAAAGGCTCAAAAGACAGCACTGCTTCATGGGGAAGCGCAAGGGCGATCGTTTTCGCGGGCATCCACGCGACTCCCACGATCAGTGCGGCAATGCATCCCAGCTTTTTCATATCGTTCCTCCCTTGGAGGGAATGTTTCCGGTCCCGTTACGATGCGCGATTCTGGAGCGCAGCACGCGCACCTCGAACAGCACGCCGTCTGTGTTCATCTCTTTCTGCAGTTTTGCAATGGATGTGGCATTCAGGCCGCCTGGCTCGTTGGCCGCTTCGGCCAGCAGGCCGTCAAGGTGGTCGAGAGCAGTGGTCAGATCCGGATCGGCTGCCTGCGCGGCGTCTTTGCGCGCCACGCGGTTTGCGGTCAGCAAGCTGCGGGCCTCATCGCGCAGGGGCGAGTCCATCGCAGCGGAGTCCATGTCGGCATGCTTAAGCTCCACCAGGAAGCGCTCGGAGCGGTCCAGATGATCGTCAAGAACCACAACCACGATGGGTTGCTTTGGCGCGGGATTCTTGGGCACAGCCTGAGCCACTGGGGGCTGCTTCTTCTGTTGCCATACGCTGCCGGCATAGAATGCGCAGGCAACCAGCAGTGCGCACGCGGCTGCCAGGCTAAGGCCCTTGATCATCCCGCTGCTCCACCAGGGACGCTTTTCCGATCGATACACAGGCAGCAACGGCGCAATAGAAGCCCACACCCGCTCGCCGTATCCGATATCGCGAGAGGGCGCTTCAAGCCGATCCAGCACGGCCAGGTCGCGCTTCAACTCGACGAAGTTGTTCGCGCACTCGCGGCAAGCCGCAAGGTGCCGCTCCACGGCAGCCGTGTTTTCGCTCTCGCCGTAGACTTGTTCCATCATCTCTTCTTCCGTCACATGCATCATGTCGCCACCCTGAGGGGCGCCAGCCGCCGCCGTAGCTTTTGTACGGCGCGGAACACCGCTTGTTTGGCCGCGTTTGGCTCAATGCCCAGCGCGGCGCCAATCTCTGCCGTCGTGCAATCCTCCATGTGGCGCAACACAAAGGCCGTTCGTTCGGTGGCCGTGAGGCTGGACAAAGCAGCCTGCTGCATCGATCCGATCTCGCCGCTCAATACCAGCCGCTCCGGCCCCGCGTGCTGGTCCGCCACCTGTAACTGATCCAGCTCGGGGTCGTTCGCGTCGCCCACCCGGCTGATCTCGTGGCCGCGCCTGTGCCTGACTCTGTCCAGGGCGCAATGGATGGCTATACGGTAAATCCACGTGCCGAAATTTGCTCTGGACTCAAACCCTTCCAGCTTGCGATATCCGCGTAGGAAGGCCTCTTGCACCACATCCTCAGCGTCGGCTTCGTTGCCGGTAATGCGAAAGGCCACGCGGAACAAGGTCTGGCTATGGCGGACGACAAGCGTCCCATAGGCCTCCTTGTCTCCTGACAGAACCGCCTGAATCGTCGCGTGGTCGTTCTTGTCCATGCGCACATTAGACACCCGCGGCTGGGGGGTGGTTAGGAAAGTTTTGGGAAGGAATACGATTGGGGAGTCTGCGCCGAAGTCGTGCCCTGACACGCCTTGGCTTTGAGACTTAGTTCTTCCGCGGACTGAAGCCAGGCCTCTCCCCACCCATCGAGTCTCTTTACGGCCCGTCAGTCCGCAAGCACTTCGGAAGGCCGGCCGAGCGTGGTCGTGCCAACGCCGATCTCCTGGTCCTTGTACTGCAACTGGTAGAGCTTCCAGTAAAGGCCGCGCTGGGCCAGCAGTTGCTGGTGCGAGCCCATCTCGCGCAACTGCCCCTTGTGCATCACCAGGATGGTGTCAGCCCGCTGCACGGTAGAAAGCCGATGGGCAATGAGCACAGACGTCCGGCCTTCCACCATGCGTTCCAGAGCCCCTCGAATGCGCAGTTCGGTGTCGGTGTCCACGCTCGAGGTGGCCTCGTCGAGAATCAAAATGCGCGGATTGTAGGCCAGCGCGCGGGCGAAGTTGATGAGCTGCTTCTGGCCGGTGGAGAGGGAATTGCCGCGCTCCTGCACCGGCTCGTCGAAGCCTTTGGGCAGGGTCTCGATAAAGTCCAGCACGTTTACGTCCCGCGCTGCCTGGCGCAGCGTGTCCTCGCCAATGTCGTCGTTGCCCAGGCGGATGTTTTCGGCGAGGGTGCCGGTAAACAGGAACGGGTCCTGAAGCACGACGGCAAAGTGGCGGCGCAGGTGGTTCAGGTCCTGCTGGCGGAGGTCTATGCCGTCGACAAGAATCTGGCCGGCGGTCACATCGTAGAAGCGCATCATCAGGCTGGTGAGCGTGGTTTTGCCCGCGCCCGTGTGGCCAACGATGGCTACCGTCTGGCCGGGTTCCACGGTGAAGGACACATCCTTGAGAATCCATTCGATGCCGGGGATGGCAGCGAGCTTCGCGCCGTCGACAGTTCTGTCATCTTGAGCGGAGAGGGGCGCGTTTTTTGCGGCCCGCGCAGTCGAAGGATCTGCGTTTCCACCCACCGATGGATGCGGAGGAACTTGGGCGGCAGCCACAGCGGCCTGTTGCTCATCATTCAGTTTTTGGTAGGTGAACCAGACGTGGCGGAACTCGATGCGATTGCTCCCGTCTCCGACAACCGGATGAGCAGGGTTCACGATTTCCGGCGCCGTGTCCAGCAGCTTGAAGATGCGTTCGCAGGCCGCCATGGCTGCCTGCAAAATGTTGAACTTGTCGCTCAAATCCTGAATCGGCCGCCAGAACCGCTGCGAATACTGGATGAACATGGCCAGCACGCCTATGGTCACCACCCCGTGGAGCACCCCGTAACCGCCCCACCAGATCACCAGCGCAATCGCCACGGCTGACAGTATTTCCACTGCCGGATAGTAAAGCGCGTAGGCAAAGATGGTGTCTTTGAAGGCGATCATGTGCAGGCGATTGACGTCTTCAAAGTCGTTGTACGCGCGCTGCTCGCGGTTGAACAACTGCACCACCGCCATGCCGGTAATATGCTCCTGGGTAAAGCTGTTGATGCGTGCGATGGCTGCGCGCACACGGCGGTAGCTCTCCCGCACATGACTCTGGAACAGCCGCGTCACAAGCAGGATCAGCGGCAGCACGGCGAACGCGATCAGCGCCAGCCACCAGTTGATGGTGAGCATCACGATGGCCATGATGGTGAGATTGAAGAAGTCGTCCACAATGGCCAGCACGCCGGCGGTGAACATTTCATTGATGGCGTCCACGTCCGACGTGAGCCGCGTAACCAAGCGGCCAACCGCGTGGGTATCGAAGAAACCGATGTGCATGCGCTGCATGTGGCGGAAGATGTCGCGGCGCAGGTCGAACATGATTTTCTGGCCCACCCACTGCATCATGTAGGTCTGAATGAATTCGAACAGGTAAGCGGAGAGCAGCGCGCCCATGTAGATTTCGGCCAGAACCGTAATTCCGTGGAACGGATCGGCTGGCAGGCGGCGCGTTATCCAGTTGGTTGCAGCGCTTGGCAAGCCGGTGAGATAGCGGTCGATGGCGACTTTCACTAGGTAAGGGCCGGTAACGTCGCTGAGCGATTTGAGGCTGACGGCCAGCGATGAGATGGTGGCCTGAACCCAGTACGGGCGCACGTAATGGCCCAGCCGCCGCATCAGCCGCGAATCGTAGACCTTGCCGACTGGGTCTTCGTCCTTTTTCTGGGACTCGCCCTGCTTTGTTTTTTCTTCGTCCGCCATGCTGGGTGTGGGGAATCCGGGCTCCCCTTTTATTGTACGGTGAGGCGGGGCAGGGAATCGGCGTCGGAATTCAGCCTCGGCTTCATTGCTTCGACAGCTCGGACAGCAAAAGGTTTGGAGTTCTCCGCCAATGCTCGCCTTGGTCTGGTGTAAGATTCCCCCAAATGTCGGAGAAGGAATTGACCGTAGAGCTACGAAATGCAGTCCCCACGGAGGCCACGGTACACACCGGAAGAAGCCGCTGGTTGAGCCTACGCGGCCTGGACGCGGCCAAAGCCGGTATAGGGCTTTACATCGTGGGCATGCTCACCTCCGGCATCTACTACGCGCGATTCCATATTCTGGCGCTGGACTTCACGCGCATTCAGTCCATTGTGGTTGGCGTGTATCTGATCGCGCTGTATCTTGCCCTGCCAGCGGCGTTCGTCTGGTGCGCGGCCCAATTCAGTGCATGGAAGGCGGTCCGGATGCTGATCTCGGTGGCGCTGCTTGTTGCATTGGATGCCGGTCTCGCGGTGCTGCTGAAATACTCCATCCGCGGGCGGACAATGGTGGTGCTCAGCACCCTTGTGTTTCAACTGATTCTGTTCCTTGACTGGAAGACGATGGCGGCCTCTCTGCGCCACCGCCGGTTCGATGTCGAAATGCTGCATCAGCCCACGCGCGAAAGGCTGGTGGCGCTGGGGATTCTCATTTGCCTGCACTTTTCGCTGTTCTGGTTTCCGCGCATCCCCGGCAACTTTGCCGGGGGAATGCCGGTGCAGGTGCAGGTGTTTACGCTGACTCCGGGCCTGCCTGACAGCCGGTTCGCGGCCACCAAGGACAAGCCGCAAATCAACAGCCAGATGGATTCCTATGCCCTGTGGCTGCTCTACCAGACGGACACGGATGTCTACCTGCTGGATAGCCTGCCGGCCGGCGGCACGCTGATCGACGACGACGTGATGCGGATAACGCAGGAACAGGTGATCCGCATGGACTACAACACTGCGCCTTAGCATCTTTAAGATGATTTGAAGGGGGAGGGAGTCTGATGCGATTGACTGTGACTGTGACGGTCTCGTTCCTGGCGGCCGTGGGTGTGCTTGCATTCGACTCCTCCTGCACGCCGGGCTCGACCATTGTGAAAGTGGTGGATTGCAGCGGGGCAGCGGTGCAGGGTGCGCGCATCGATGTCAAGGCCTGCTGCGCGAACAACCAGCAGGTCGAAAGAAGCGCCGTATCCGCATCGAACGGCGAGGCGACCTTCGACATCAACTCCGCCCAAATATGCGATGGCAAGGTCACCTTTGCCGGGTTCTCCGCGACGGCTTTCGGCACCGGCTCATGCACCAAGCCTGATAAAGATGGAAACAGCCTGTGCACGGTGCAGGTGTGCAAGCGATAAGCGCCGTTAAGGGTCGAGTCTTTGAAAGGGCACGACCGGGGCACCCTCTGGGTCGCATCCCGCAAATGCGACCAAATATGCTTGGGCTTCAGCCCCTGAAGGACCTCTGCAGCAACGAAACAATTGTGCAGGATTTTCCTCAACGATGCTATTCTGTGAAACATGAGGGGCTCGGCGATGAACGACAACCGGCAGCGGCGCGGATGGATTCTGATTGCGGCCATCGCAATCGGATTCGCGCTTTTGTTGATGCTGGCGCCGCACGGCCACGCCGGCGCTGCCGATTTCGTCGCCATCCTGCCGCTTCTTTTTGTGGGAGTCATCTCCCCGCTCAGCCTTCGTTCTCCGCTCGAATTCGCTTACGCAGGCCGGGTGCCTGAGGCTCCACTCGTTGTCGCATCCTTCCAGCGGCCTCCCCCTTCTCACCGAGGTTAAGACTTCCCAAAAAACTCAAGTGTCCTGTTCCGCCTGCGGATGGCTTTGTCCGCGTTGCGAACGCGGCTTGTCGATGAGTGAAGTTCTGCCTGCGAAATGAAAATGGGTGCGAATGAATATCGATGCGGTCTATGGTTGGTGCATGTATGCCTCGTCGCTTCCGTTGGTGGCGATCGTCCTGATTCTCTTCCACTATTGCCTGCGTCGGGTTTTGTTCCGGCGGCGCAAGCACCTGGGAAAGGGCAGGCGCGGGTTTTACCCGTCTGCTTATGCGCTGGGCCTGGCGTTCCAATTCATGCAGGTGTTTACGCGGCCCAGCATTGCGTATGTGCTTGAAGAGAAACAGAAACAGGAAGCAGAGGAAGATGATGAGGGAGATCCGGAGAGTCTTCAGAAGCAATTGAGCCGACAGCTGAGACGGATTCGGAGGGGCGAGGCGGTTGACCGGCTGGTGTTTAGGATGTAAGAGCGGTGGGATCGCGCCGGTCTGAGTTCGTGGCTTCCCACCCTTGCGAGAGGAAAATCGCAAGGATAGGGCACGAGAACAGCTGGCGTACCGACCTTCTCGATAAACGGTCGTTCTGACAGCAGCTTAACCTTCACCATTTACACTGGTAAACGGAGATTCATGTGGTTTTCGATAAGGTACTGACCAAGGTTTTCGGCACGGCGAACGAACGGCTGATGAAGAAGTTATGGCCGGTG
>JBEKFD010000007.1:0-48213 GCA_050013495.1 Occallatibacter sp.
CCCGCGATCAGCGCGTCTTGAATAGGCCGGGCGACGATCTGCGCATCGATTGGGGCTACTTCCACCTGGCGGCGCCGGATGCGGAAGGTGCGGAGACGGCGCTTTCGGCGAACGCGCTGGAGATTTTTGCCAAGACGGGGACGCTCACGCAAGCCGACGACATGGACATGCCGAAGATGCCTCGCGAGGGCGCGGCGGATCTGGCTGTGCTGCTGCCATTTGGCAAGCTTAGCGCCCAGCCCGTCAGCCGGCACGTTCTGCTGTCTTATACGGAAGACTATGCAATTGAGTACCTGGGCCGCAAGCTGCGGCCTTACTGGCAGCGCAATGGCCTTACCGTGCAACAGATGTTGGCGGATGCGGAGAGCCAATATGCGGCGCTCGAGCAGCGGGGAATTGCGTTTGACAGAGAATTGACGGCGGATCTGGACAAGACGGGTGGAAAGGCCTATGCGCAACTGGCCATTCTCGCCTACCGGCAGACGCTGGCGGCGCACGGCTTTGCCGCGGATGTGGACGGGACGCCGATGCTGTTTCCGAAGGAGAACTTCTCCAACGGGTGCATCTCGACGGTGGATGTGCTTTATCCCTCTGCGCCGTTTTTTCTCTTCTTCAACCCTGTGCTGATTCAAGCCCAGTTGAAGCCGGTGCTGGAATATGCCGCGTTGCCGCGCTGGAAATGGCCGTTTGCTCCGCACGATCTGGGCACGTATCCGCTGGCAGACGGGCAGGTGTATGGAGGCGGCGAACGCACCGAGGAAGACCAGATGCCGGTGGAGGAGAGCGGGAATCTACTCATCCTGGTGGCGGCGATGGAGCGCGAGTTGGGCAATTTCGATTTTGCCCGTATCTACTGGCCGCAGTTTACGCAATGGGCCGAGTACCTGCGCGACAAGGGGCTGGACCCGGCCAACCAGCTCTCCACCGACGACTTTGCCGGCCACCTGGCGCACAATGCCAATTTGTCCATCAAGGCGATCGAGGCGTTGGCGGCTTACGCAGTGCTGGCGCGCGGCGTGGGAAAGCCGGAAGTGGCGGACGAATATGCATCGCTGGCAACAGACATGGCCGGCAAATGGCGGGGGATGGCGCTGGATGGCGACCACTACAAGCTGGCCTTTGACAAATCGGGAACGTGGAGCCAGAAGTACAACCTGGTGTGGGATCAGATTCTGGATCTGAAGCTGTTCCCGGCGAAGGTGCGCAAGACCGAGCTCGCTTTCTATCTGCAGCATTTAAATCAGTTTGGGCTGCCGTTGGACAACCGCGCAGACTATACAAAGCTGGACTGGTCGGTGTGGACGGCCACCCTTGCCGATACCAGCCAGGCGGACGAGGCCGAGGCTTACAAGCAGATTCTCGACCGCACCGGCAATTGGATCAACGAAGGGCCCAGCCGGGTGCCGTTGACGGACTGGTACGACACAAAGACCGGCAGACAGGCCGGGTTCCAGGCGCGGTCGGTGGTGGGCGGGGTTTACATCAAGGCTCTGGCCGACAAGGGGTTGGCACAAAAGTGGAGAGACCGCGTTGAACACTGATCGGCGGAACGGTTCCTTTGGCACAGCGTTCGGGACAATCCGACAATGGCGGCCGCAATTCAAATGCCCGTAACATTCACAGTAGAGAATGGGATGCGGCAGTCTATTGCAAGGGAGAACTCTGTGAAGAAGACTTTGATCGTTGTTGGTTTTTTGCTTTTTGCTTTGGGCGCGACGCAGGCGCAGAAGTTGACAGGTGCGGGGGCGACTTTCCCCTATCCAATTTATTCAAAATGGTTTAGCGAGTACGCCGCGGCCCACCCAGGGGTCGAGATCAACTACCAGTCGATCGGTTCGGGCGGGGGTATCCGGCAGGTGACGGCCGGACTGGTGGACTTTGGCGCAACGGATGGTCCGGCCACAGACGAGCAGCTCGCCGCCTCCAAGACCAAGCTGATCCATATTCCCACCGTGCTGGGCGCCGTGGTGCCGATTTTCAACGTGCCCGGCGTCAACGACGTGAAGTTCAGCCCGGATGTGCTGGCGGACATTTTTCTGGGAAAGATTACGACATGGAACGACGGGCGTATCGCCAAAGACAACCCCGGGGTGAGTCTTCCAGGGCAGAAGATCATCGTGGTCCACCGCTCGGATGGGAGCGGTACGACGTACATTTTTACTGACTACCTGAGCAAGGTGAGCCCGGAATGGGCCAATGGTCCGAACAAGGGCACGTCGCCGAGCTGGCCAGTGGGTGTGGGCGGCAAGGGCAATGAAGGCGTTGCAGGCCTGGTGCGCCAATTGCCGGGAGCGCTGGGCTACGTCGAGCTCATTTATGCTTTGCAAAACAAGATCAGCTTTGGTGCGGTTCGCAATGCGGCAGGGAATTGGGAGAAGGGGTCGATTGACGGCGTAACAGAAGCCGCGGCAAGCATGAAGCAGTTGCCTGCGGATTATCGCGTCTCCATCACCAACGCGCCGGGAGCGAACTCTTATCCGATCTCCAGCTTCACCTGGCTACTGGTTCCACTCAAGTCTCCCGATCCAGCCAAGGGCAAGGTAATCAAGGACATGCTCAGTTGGATCATCAATTCCGGCGAGAGCGAGGCGGCGAGCCTATCCTACGCGCCACTTCCCAAGACCGTGGCGAACAAGGTCCTGAAGACGGTCTATTCGCTGCAGTAGACGGCTTTGCTGCTAAAGAGGGGTCCGGCATGGCTGCCGGGCTCTTCTTTATGCTGTGGTCGAGCGGGTGCGCGGGGCAGGCTCCTGCGAGTTCGAGCGCAATGAGCGGTTTCCGGGCGGCTTCAGGATTTGAGGTGGTCGGCGATCAGGCGATCCACGAGCGGGTTGAGCTGCTCACCGGTTCGGGGCAGAATGAATGCGCCGGCTGCTGCATCCCAATCAAGCTTGAAGCTGGTGGAGAGGGCGGAGATCCAGATCTGCTGGATGGGCGCATTGGGAGTGATGACGAACTTGGCAGGCGGCTCTTCGAAGATCACGTTGAGCAGTCCACCCTGACCGCCCTCGACTTCAAAGCCGGACTCGTCCTCTTCTTCGCGCGCAATCAGGTGTTGCAGCAATGCTTCCAATGCTGTCTCCGCCGCCTTGCGGAACTCCAGTTCATCCATCATGATCTCAGTCTAACAATTTCTGGCTTAAGTCCGGTTTCTGCCGGCTGATTCCTATTCTGCTGATGGGATTGGGAATTGAATTCAGCAAGTTAGCCCATTTCGCGTGGATAGTGAGTGGCAAGTTAGCGGATAAATTGGTCAGGTACGCCGAAATGATTTCAGATAATTTCTGGAGAAGGACTAAAGTTCTACCCCGCGTACGCCGATAGTGGTACCCATGGAAAGCTTTCGAGGGAGGAGTGAACATGGGAATCGGACCAATTGTAAATCTCATGCCGCTGCCGCTTGCGCGCTCGATCCAGGCGGCTCTTGATCCTTTACCGATGGAACGCGTCGCGAACTCGGCCCGAACCGGAGATGAAAAGTATTCCCCCAACGGTGGAAGGTACGCTCGTAGCTCGGAAGACGACGCTTCCGACGAACAGCCCGAATCCGCCTTTCGCGCGCCGGAAGAAGACGGCGGAAATCAAACCGACGAATCCGGGCCCCCACCGGTGATCAGCTTTTTTGCCTGAGAGGCGAAGTGCGAAAGCCGATTAACGGCCGAGCGTGCCTGTTTCTAAGAGCGATGCCGATAAGATGTTGATTCTATAGCTAATTGAGCTAGTTCATTCGAGGTTCAACTGGAGTTCAATTTCCTCCAAATCGCGGTGAAGCTATAAAAGCCCGCGCCTAAAGGCGCTGCAACCTTGTGGTAATTCATGGGGCTGAAGCCCCATGCTCCCTCCGGAATCCACGGTTGCGGCTTTTGATGATTGCGAGGCTTGCAAACTTCTTGTTTCTCGTGTAATTTACTAACCAGTTAGTTAATTAATGATGAACCCCACTCCAACCCGTTCCAACGCCGACCGCGCCGACCAAACCCGTGCCCGGATTCTGGAAGCGGCCACACGCGAATTCAGCGCCAATGGGCTGGCGGGCGCCCGTACCGAGCGCATTGCCGAATCCGCCGGCGTCAACAAGGCATTGCTTTACTATTACTTCCGCGGCAAAGATGCGCTCTACGCCGCAGCCCTTGAAGCCGTGGCCTCGCGCATTGCGGCGTCAAGCATGGGGGTGCTGGGGCGGGAGTGCTCGGCGGGCGAGCGGCTGCTGCGTTCGGCGCTCAACCATTTTGACCGCATCTACTCGCAGCCTGTCTTCCAGACACTGATGCAGCAGGAGATGATCCGCCTGCGCAAGGGCGAAGCGAACGCGCTGAGCCCGCTGGTGGAGAAGCTCTTCAGACCCATGGGCGACAGGATGATGGCGGCGGCGGAAGAGGGAGTTCGCCGGGGCGAGCTGATTCCCGTTGAGGCTTCGCAGCTGATGTATGCAACGCTGGGGCCGAACGTCTTCTATTTTCTCTCCGCCCCCCTGATGCGGCTGATTTCGGAGATGGAGGTGTTCCATCCATCGGCGCTGGAGTTTCGCCGCAAGGCCACTGTCGAATACCTGGGCCAGTCAATCTTCATGGACCGCGAGCACGGAGGCCGCATCGCCGCCCGGGTGCTGGCAGATACGCCGATGCCTCAGTACGTTGAACCACCGGCACATCAATTTCAGAATGTGGGGACCGAAAACCACAAGATCGAACCTGCCGTTTCGCCGGCAGTTGAAGTGAGGCACAAGTGAACGCACGCAATCGAGTTTTTTTGATCCTGAGCCTGCTCACCGTAGGGGCGCTGATCTGGTACTTTGTCACCGTCCGGCCGACGGGCGATCTGCAACTGATCGGAACCGTTGACGCCAACGAGGTTCTGGTCAGCTCCAAGATTCCGGGGCGCATCCAGAGCCTTCTTGTGGATGAGGGCCAGGAAGTGAAAGCCGGCCAACTTTTAGCCGTTATCGAGAGCGAGGACCTGCGGGCCGCGCGGCAGGCAGCCGAGGCCACCGCGAACAGCCAGCAGTTCAAGCTGGGCGAGACCGTTGAGACCGAGCGCCAGATGCGCGGCGAGACGGGGAGCGCCACGGTGAATGCCGAAGCGCAGGTCAGCAGTTCGAGGGCCGCTCTGGCCCAGGCTCAGGCCAACTACGCGCATCAACAGGCCGACACCAGCCGGACCGTCGCGCTGGCCCTGCAGGGGATCATGAGCAGCCAGGCCAAAGACGACGCGGAAACCAGTCTGCAAGCCGCCAAGGCCGCCATGGATGCGGCGCGCGACAACGTGTCTGCGGCGGAAGCCTCTCTGCGCCAGGCTCGCGCGCACGAGATGCTTGCCACTGTTGCCGCCCGAACCGTCGACGAGACGCGCGACCAAGCCGCCAACGCGCGTGCTTTGGCCGAAGAAGCCAAGGTCGAGTTAGGCTACTCGCAGGTTTTTGCCCCGGTGAGCGGCAGGGTCAACGTGCGCGCCGCCCGCCAGGGAGAAGTGGTGGCCGCCGGGGCCACCATTGTGACCATCATGGACCTCACCGAGACCTGGGTCTACGCACCGCTGCCTGAAACCCAGGCCGATGCCGTGCAGCTAGGCGATTCCCTGCGGGTAGGGATGCCCTCCGGAGCGGCGTTGCAAGGGAAAGTCATCAACAAGGCCACCGAAGCCGACTTCGCCACGCAGCGCGACGTGAGCAGCCGCAAGCGCGACATCAAGACCATCCAGTTGAAGCTGCTGATCGACAACCCCGAGGAGAAGTACGTCCCCGGCATGACGGCGGAAGTATATATCCCGAAAAACAAGCTGGTGAAGCAATGATGCCCGCCGCCCTGCCTGATCTCTCATTCAAATCGCAGAACGATCCGCGGCCGGCGACTCCGGCGATCGAGGTGAAGAACATCGTCAAGCGCTATGGGAGCTTTGAGGCCGTCAAGGGGGTCAGTTTTTCGGTCGACGACGGTGAGATCTTTGGCCTGCTCGGTCCCAATGGCGCTGGCAAAAGCACACTCATCCGCATGATGACGACGCTTGTCCCCATCACAGCCGGCAATGCAATCGTTGCCGGCCACGATGTTGCCAAGGACCCTGACGCCGTTCGCCGCATGATTGGCGTCATTCCCCAGGCCCTGACTTCCGACCCCGACCTCACAGTTGAAGAGAACCTGAACATTTACGCCAAGCTTTACGGCGTTCAGAGGGCGGAGCGCGAGAAAAACATCGCCGATGTTCTTGAAGCAGTGGACCTGGTCAAATGGCGCGGCGCGCAGGTGAAGACGCTCTCAGGGGGCATGCGCCGCCGTGTTGAAATCGCGCGCGGCCTGGTTCACAACCCGCACATCTTCTTTCTCGACGAGCCCACCACCGGCCTCGATCCCGTCTCCCGCATCGCCGTCTGGGAAATGTTGGACAAATTGAGAAAAACACGCCACCTGACCATGCTGCTCACCACCCATTACATGGAAGAGGCAGACAAGCTTTGCGACCGCATTGCAATAGTCGATCACGGAAATCTGGTGGCGCTGGGGACGCCTATCGAACTGAAACAGAGCGTCCCCGGTGCCAACGTGGTTGAAGTTCACTTCGATCGCGAAACCGTGGAGTGGAAGGCCCGCCTGGAAAGCCTGGAAGGAGTTACCAGCGTGCAGGCCGAGTCGGCGGGCTTTTATCGCGTTCTAACTTCATCGGGTTCCAAGACCACCATGCAGTTAGTCGAGTTAGCTGCCTCGCTCGGTGAGACGCTAACTTCCCTCAGTGTCCAGAACACAACTCTGGATGACGTCTTCGTCCACTACACCGGCCGTCAGCTCCGCGACGAGCAGGTCAAGCCAGACGTCTTCAGATTGCCGCCGCGTCCGGGAGAACAGCCATGAACAGAATGTTCGCCATTATCGAGCGCGAGATGCGCAAGTTTTTCCGCTCGCCCACCCTCATGATCATGTCTCTGATGATGCCGATTCTGCAATTGCTCATCATGGGCAACGCTTTCGGTGGCAAAATTGTAGGCGCCCACGTGGGAATTGTCGACTACGATCACGGACCTGAGGCGGTCAAACTCCGCGAAGGCTTTGACGCCATCGCCGTCAACATCAAGACGTTTACGACGATGGAGTACAAAAACGAAATGCAGGCCCGCGAAGACGTCCGCACCGGGAAGATCGACGCTGCCGTTGTCATTCCCGCCCAATATTCCCGGCGAGTCTACTTGCACGACGCCCCGGAGATAGGCTTTGTGGTCGATAACTCAGACCTTTTCACCTCCGGCTCCCTGGAGTCGGAGATGCAATCGCTCGTTACCGCGCTGACAACGCCTGTTATCCAGCCGCGCCTGGCTAACTCCATTGCGCTTGAGATCGTCGAGCTCTATCCCTACGTCAATTACATGAAGTTTCTTCTCCCCGCGTGCGTGGCGCTGGCCATGTATATCTCCGTCATGATCGGTGGCGGAATGTTATACATCGACGACAAGGCCCGCGGCGTCCATGAAGGCTATCTTGTAACTCCGATCACCAAGCTTGAGTTAGTATTTGGGCTCAATGCTGCAGGAGCCATCAAAGCTGTCCTCTCCGGCATTTGCCTCACGGTGATCGGATCTTTGGTGGCCGGTCTCGGCGTCATTTTCCATCCCGAAGCCGACCTTGAAATTCTTTGCCTGATCATTGTAACTTCCATCGCCTTCAACGGCATGATGTTCCTGATGATGGTCCGCGTCGACGATCCGCTGGTTCCCCGCGCCATGTTCGGGGTGCTCAACCTGTTGTTGTTTTACCCGTCCGGCGCAATGTATCCCATCAACGCGTTCCCCGCCTGGCTGCGCGCTATCGCCGTAATTGACCCATTCACCTATTGCGTGCACGGGTTCAAAGCCGTTCTGCTCAAAGACGGCGGGTTCGTCGCCATCCGATACGATCTCCTTTTTCTCTTCGTATTCGGCATCAGCACTCTGCTGATCGCTACGCCGTTGTTCAAGCGAACGCTTTGATGCCGGGTTGGTTTGCCGGGAAAGCGCAAATTCGATGAGAAGCAAGAGATTTCCGGCATTCTCGATTCCATGGCCGGAATGCAAACAGGCGGTCCACTCCTCGTGGGAGGGTGGGCCGCCTGGCTGTATTTGACCGCTCCGCCTGCCACTTGTAGGCTTGTGACCAGCAACGACTCCCAGTCATCAATCGACTGAGCCTCGTCGAAAGAGGCAGCACAGGAAGGAACCGCCATCATGGATCCGCGAGCGGCCTCAATGCCTCAAAAACCGAACCTTCTCAAGCCTTTTTGGATCGCCTTCATTGGTCCTCCCTGGGTTGTCTCGCTTGCTGTTCTGGCCCTTGTTGCAGGCGTGCGCTTCTTTGCCATGTTCAGTCCCTATCCGCTCCAGGCACTTTTCTTCCTGCAGACGGTTGCCATGTGGGCGCTGCCGTTCGTTTTTCTCACGGAAAGCGGCCGCCGCCAGATTGGGCTCTTGCAGCGGGGCATGACTGCTAGCGCAGTGCTCCTGAGCCTGCTGGCCGGGGCTGCCTGCGCGCTGGCTTTCTTCACTCTGGGCATGGTGGTTTACGGCGACTCGCCCAACAACTGGTGCATCAGCATCCGCAATTATCTCCACTTCGAAGAGATGCGCGGACTCGTGTCTCCGCTCAGCCTGTTCGCACTGTATGCTCTGCCTGCCATTTCCCTTAACCCAGTCGGCGAGGAGATCCTCTTCCGCGGCTTCATTCAGCAAGCGTTCTCTCTTCGCTTCAATGCGGCGTTTGCCACTCTCGTCAATTCGCTGCTGTTCGGGCTGATTTACCTTTATCTCCACGGAATCTGGCACGACGCAACCGGCTTCCATCTCCGCGCGGGCTCTGCGGTCTTCGCCATCCTCCTCATGGCGTGCATCGGAGGAGTCTTCACCCTCTGCCGCCTTCTCTCCGGGTCTCTCTGGCCGGCCATGACCGCCCACGCGGCCTTCAACCTGACGCTTCTGGCCGCGGCCGTTCATCAATTCGCTCGCTGATTCAGCTGCGAATCAAGATTTTTGCCGGCAATAGGGCCAGTTATTTGGACGAGAGAATGCAGACCGGATTAGCGGTCGCGAGTTATCCTCCAAAAATGCACTACTTGTGGTGCGATTCTCGCTAAAAGAGCTCCAAAAACGGGCTGCAAAACAGGCAAAAAGATTTCCACTAAATTGCATTTATTTCCACAGAAATATCTATCCGTAAGTTATTGACATCAGGAATTCAAAAGGAGCATAGTTACTTTCATTCCGGGTTGCTAGGTAAACCTGAACAGCTTCATTCGTGGGGTTGAGTAAGGAATACCAGAAGGTCCCAGCGCGGAGCAATAAGTGATGGGCACGGCGCGAGCCGCGGTCAGCACAGGGCACTAAGTGAAGAATGCGGAGCAATCCGCAAGCGGAATAAAGAGCCAAGTGTCGAACATGGAGTAATTCACGTTCGGTGCTGAGCGATAAGTGTCGGAGACGGAGTAATCCGGGTTCGATGCAAAGCTCAAAGTGTTAGGCACGGAGTAATCCGCGGTTAACACGGGGGCGCAAAGTGAGGAGAGCGGAGCAATCCGCGATCGGAACAAAGCGTCAAGCGTCGGGCACAGAGTAATCTGTGGCGGGGCGGGACTTAGTGTTGAGCACGGAGCAATCCGCGAGTCAACACAGGGCGCAAAGTGTCAGAGTACGGAGCAATCCGTAGACCGGCACGGAGGGCCAAGCGTCGAGCACGGAGCAATCCGCGAGCGGCGCGGAGCGGGAAACGTCGAGCATGGAGCAATCTATGAGCGACGTAGAACGCAAGGCATCGTGTACGGAGCAATTCGTAGGCGGGGCGGAGTTCCAAGTGCTGAACACGGAGCGATCCGTGACGCGGGGTGACCCGCGACCAGCACGGGCACCAAGCGGCGGGAGCGGAGCAATCTGCAAACGGTGCTAGGGGCTAAGTGGTGGGCGCCGAGTAAAATCGGTGGCCAACACGGGGCATACGATGCGGAGCGCGGAGCAATCCGCGTGAAGCAGAGGAAAGTCAAGTGTCGAGCATGGAGTAATCCGTGACCGGCGCGACCGCAAAGTGCGGGGGCCAGCAACTCGGGACGTGATCAGGCCGAAAGGCCCCAAGCCGCACTTAGCGATAAGTGCGGCTTGTCATTTGTGCGGTTATTCCTGGATACCTAGATTTTCAAGACTGCATAACTTGCCGGATTACATTCGAACAGCCAGTGCGCCAGTTTATCGGAGTCCACTCACATTCATTCGCGGCCGTGGCATAGGTCGAGATTGCGAGAAGCCGTACCTCGGCGGCTTAAGCCGGGGCTTTTTTTTGCGGCTTTTGGCACGACTGAAGTCGTGCCCTTTCAAGACGGGACTTTCGGCGCGATCTTATCCCGAGTTCCTCATGCACTCGCGGAGGGGCTCGTTATCCGCAAAGACGCGCCATTCCGTTACAAGGCCGTCTTCCACCTGCGCTCGGAGCGCTACCGGGGTCTTCCAACGGTTTTCGGGCTTCATGTTTCCACCGGAGGCATAGGTTCCTTCCGCCAGGCCGAGCATCAGGACCACGGGGCCATCGCAGAGAGTCTCGTCGATGGCAATGGAATAGTCGGGAACCATTTGGAAGTAACCGGCCCAACCCGCCCGCATCTTCTCGCGACCGGCAACGACATTGCCCAGCGAATCCACAAAGCGGTGATCCGGAGCCATCAAAGCGACCAGACCATCGACATCCTGGCGGTTTATCGCGCGGAGGAATGCCTGCGCCACGGACTCCGATGAGTTGCTCATGGCGGTATTGTAGCCAGGCTCTTGCATACCCTCAATTATCTTCCTTCCAAGCCCCAGCCGCGCGATGCAATTTCCCCTTCCCAATGGAACCCCCTACAATGGGGAGAGCAATTCAAACTTCGAGGAGTCCCATGCCGCTGTCCGGAGAAGCGATCCGCCTGATGAATTACATTGACGATGTTGCCGTAACCTTGCGCCGGGTGCTGGCGACGATTCCTACGCTGACTGCCGACGAGCGGGCGCGCGTGGCTGAACACCTGCAACAAGCTTCGCCGAACGCCGAGGATGTGGCCAAGGCGTTGGCCCTCTAGTAAGCCAGCCCTTGCTTGAAACTGTCGCGATTATCGGGGCCGGCCCGTTGGGTCGGTGGCTGGCGCTGGCGGCGGCTCGCGGAGGCTTTCGCGTGCTGCTGGAAGACGTGATGCCGCATAACCTGCATCATGCGCAGGAGTATCTCCGCCGGCAGCTTGGCGTGTCGACACTGGGCGATGGGCGTGATGCGGGCGTGGCGTTCGTATTCACCATTGAAGACGCGGTGCGGGGGGCCGACCTGGCGATTGACTGCGTGCCGGATGAGCTGGAATCGAAGCTGGAGATCTTTTGCCTGCTGGACCGCATGGCTCCGCCTCGCACGGTGTTCGCCACGCCGACGACGCGGCTCTCAATTGCCGACCTGGCCAGTTGCACCTACCGGGCGGACCGGTGTGTCGCGATTGAGGCCGAGGCGTCGAGTCTCACTGAAGGGGCGAGCAGGACTATTCTGCTGCGGACCACGAGTAGGACCAGCGTTGAGACGGTGGCGCTGCTGACGCGATTCTGGAGCCGACTTGGATTTACGGCTAGCTTCGCGCCGGATGCCGCTGAAGCCGGCGCGGATCGATGATCGCGGGCGACAGAGACGCGCAGCGGTTCGAGTACAGTTAGAAGGGACTCTTCAAGAGCTGCTCGGAAGTTGCGATGCGCGCCCAACTCTGCTGTGACGACTCTTTCAAATTCGAACGAACTGGCCAACTCGAACGATCTGGCCGGATTGCTGCAATCCGTGTTCGGGTTTGCGCGCTTCCGGGCCAATCAGCTTGAGGTGTGCGAGGCTGCGCTCAAAGGGCGCGATCTGCTGCTGGTGATGCCGACCGGCGCAGGAAAGAGCTTGTGCTACCAGTTGCCGGCGCTTGCGCGTGGCGGCACGGCGCTGGTGATCAGCCCGCTGATTGCGCTGATGGATGACCAGGCGGCAAAGCTGACGGCGCTCGGTTTGCGCGTGGCGCGCATTCACTCGGGACTCGATCGCAGCGTGTCGCGGCAGGCATGCGTGGATTATTTGCAAGGCGGCTTACAGTTCCTGTTTATTGCGCCGGAGCGGCTTCGGGTGCCGGGGTTTCCCGAGATGCTGGCCAAACGAAGGCTGGCGCTGATTGCGATTGATGAGGCGCATTGCATCTCGCAATGGGGACACGACTTCAGGCCGGACTATAGGATGCTGGGGCAGTATCTTCCAGGGCTGCGTGGCGAGGGCGCAGCGGTACCGGTGCTGGCCATGACGGCTACGGCGACACCACGCGTGCAGGCGGACATTACCGCACAACTGGGAATGGTGAAGCCGTCGCTGTTTATCCACGGATTCAGGCGGGACAACCTGGCTATCGAGGTGGTGGAACTTGGGGTGCCCGAGCGAGCGGGAGTGATTGCGCGCTTATTGGCGGCACGGGAGCGGCGGCCGGCGATTGTGTATGCGACCTCAAGAAAGCAGGCGGAGGGGCTGGCGGCGGAGCTGTCTGGGACAGCGTGGGGGCGGCGGATTGCGGCGGCGGCGTACCATGCCGGCCTCGATGCGGAGACTCGGGAGCGGGTGCAGACGGCGTTTCAGGCGGGGGAGTTGGAAGTGGTGGTGGCGACTATTGCCTTCGGCATGGGGATCGACAAAGCGGACATACGCACGGTGATTCATGCCGGACTGCCGGCTACGCTGGAAGGCTACTACCAGGAGATTGGACGCGCGGGGCGCGATGGGGCGATGAGCCGCACCTTCCTGATGCATAGTTATGCCGATCAGCGGACGCACGACTTTTTTCTGAACAGGGATTATCCGCCGGTGGAACATTTGGCGCAGTTGTTCAAGGCTCTGGGTGAAGAGCCGCGCTTGGTGGAAGAGTTGCGTGCGAGTTCGCAGTTGAGCGAGGACGAGTTTGACAAGGCGCTGGAGAAGCTGGAGATTCACGGCGGGGCGCGGCGCGACTACAGCGGAAATGTGACTGCGGGCGGGCCTGGATGGAAGAAGACCTATTCCGAGCAGGCGCAGTATCGCACGGAGCAGTTTGCCAAGGTGCTGCGCTACACGGAGCTTAACGAGTGCCGGATGTCGGCGCTGGTGCGGCATTTCGGCGATGTTGAGGATGCGAAGCTGGCGTGCGGGGTGTGCGATGTGTGCGATCCGGGGGGGGCGGTGCTGCGGCAGTTTCGACGGGCCTCGGGCGCAGACTTGGAAATTGCGCGGAAGCTGCTCGATGAGTTGCGTGGGGTGGACTACAAAGCTGCGGGAACGCTGCAGAAGAGCCTGGATCTGGTGGGTCGAATCAGCCGGGACGAGTACGAGGGGCTGCTGGGAGCACTGCGGCAGGCGGGACTGATCGATATCGAGGAGGCAGAGTTTGAGAAGGATGGCCAGGTCCTGAAATTCCGCAAAGTGCGACTTACGGAAGCGGGCCGGGAGATGCGTGCTGCGCCACTGCAACTGTTGATCAGCGATGGAATCGTGGAGGAGTATCGCGGGCGGGTTCGGGCGCCGGTGCGGGCTAAGAAAACGAAACTGGCGGCGATGAATGAGCCGCGGGGGAACGGCGGGGTTAAGGCGGTGGTGGCGGTTGAGCACAAACCTCTAACTGCAGAGGGTGAGGCGCTGGCGGGGCGCATCCGGGAATGGAGGGCGGCGGAGGCGAAGCGGTTGAAGGTGCCTGCTTATGTGGTCCTTCATGACAGAACGTTGGCAGCAGTGGCAGCGGCGCGGCCAAAAAATCCCAGAGAACTGCTGAGCATCGATGGGATGGGTCCGGCCAAGGTGGAGCGATTTGGGGAGGAGCTCTTAAGGTTGTGTCAGGGAAAGTGAATCCGGCCCTTGCCACAAGAACAAAAACGTTGCAAGGATGGAGGCCCACCCGGCATTTTTCGGAAGCCGTGTTTGGCGTCGTGGGAACTTCCGACAAGCAGGTCCTTCGACTCCGCTGAAGTGCGCTTAGCTTAGGGCGGGCTATAGAAGCCGTGCCCTCTTACAAAACTTCATTAAGGTGCGGCTGGTTCATTGACGTGCAACTGCTTCGCTAAACAGTGCGGGCCCCTGCGTTGTGGCAGAGGCCCGGTCTGGCTTTCGACTTGAAGACGGTTGATTGACTGCGGCTACTTGGCGGCGGCTACTAGGCCGGCTTGCTCGGCCAAGGCAGCGGCTTTGTCGGTGGCTTCCCAGGTGAAGTCGGGTTCGGTGCGGCCGAAGTGGCCGTAGGCTGCGGTCTGGCGGTAGATGGGGCGGCGGAGGTTGAGGCTATCGATGATGCCCTTGGGGGTCAAGGAGAAGTTCTTGCGGACGAGTTCGGTCAGCTTGGCGTCGCCAACTTTGCCGGTGCCGAAGGTTTCGATGCGGACGCTGACGGGCTCGGCGACGCCGATGGCGTAGGCCAGCTGGACTTCGGCGCGATCGGCAAGGCCGGCGGCCACGATGTTTTTGGCGATGTAGCGGGCCATGTAGGCTGCGCTGCGGTCGACCTTGGTCGGGTCTTTTCCTGAGAAGGCGCCGCCGCCGTGACGGCCTGCGCCGCCGTAGGTGTCGACGATAATCTTGCGGCCGGTAAGGCCAGTGTCGCCCATGGGGCCGCCGATGACGAAACGGCCGGTGGGGTTGATGTGGTACTTGGTGTGCTCGTCGAGCCACTCGGCGGGAAGCACGGCCTGGATAACGTGCTTGAGGATGTCGGCGTGGAGTTCTTCGTTGCTGACGCTTTCAGCGTGCTGCGAGGAGATGACGACGGCGTCAATGCGGGAGGGCTTGCCGTTTTCGTCGTACTCGACGGTGACCTGGCTCTTGCCGTCGGGGCGCAGGTAGGGCAGCTTGCCGGACTTGCGCACCTTGGTGAGCTGGCGGCAGAGCTTGTGGGCCAGAGAGATGGCGGCGGGCATCAACTCGGGGGTCTCGTTGGAGGCGTAGCCGAACATCATGCCCTGGTCGCCGGCGCCGCCAGTGTCAACGCCTTGGGAGATGTCTCCGGACTGCTTGTTGATGCTGGAGATGACGGCGCAGGTGTTGGAGTCGAAGCCGTAGAGGGCGTTGTCATAGCCGATGGAGGCGACCACGCCGCGGACGAGCGACTGGAAGTCGACGTAGGCCTTGGTGGTGATTTCGCCGGCAATGACGACCAAACCGGTAGCCGTGAGGGTTTCAGCGGCAACGCGGCTGTAGGGGTCCTGCTCCAGGCAGGCGTCCAGAATGGCGTCAGAGACCTGGTCGGCAATCTTGTCGGGATGGCCTTCGGTGACTGACTCAGAGGTAAACAGGAAACGATCGCTCAAATGTAAACTCCTACCCATTGAAGGGATTCAAGGATTTGGCTTGCCGCGACGACTTTTGAATAGTTTACGGAGCCTGCGTCGATTTGACACGCCTGCACCGGCAGACCTTGGCCTGGGGTGTATCCGACTATGGTATCGCAGCGGAGGGTGGCGGGCAAAGGCTAACAGCGAATGGGGAGTTACTGGCGCTCAATGGTGATGGAGGGTGTTTGAAACGCTTCGCCAAGTGACTTTGGTTTAGTAGCCGAGCCAGGAGAGGCTGCGGGAGACGGCATGGTGCGCGGAAGAATATGCGATTTGAACCGCGGCGGCTTGACGCGCGGGGAGCAGCGTGGTCCACCAGCCGGCGCGGACGCCGAGGTAGCGCACGGTGAAAAAGGCGGCGGCGGCGACGATGAGAAACAGGGCGATGGCTCCCGCCCAGCGGAGGCGGAGTTCCATGGCATCGCGGCGGAGCATGCGGGCTTTGCCGACGTTGGATGCGAAGGCGGTCCAGCCGCGGTCGTCGTCGATCAGTTGGCCGGAGGCGCTGTAGGCTTTGAGGAAGCGCTCGGTCCAGTCGTGCTGGTCGAGGCCCAGGGCGCCGGTGTAGCCGCGGACGATTCCCTTGGAAAGAATGCCGCCGGGGAGCAGGCGAAAGCGTTCCTGCTCCAGGGCCACCAGGTGGTGCTGGCTGATTTTTGTAACCGCCGTGATTTCTTCCAACGCCACGCCGCGAGAAAGCCGCTCCATGCGCAGGTCTTCGCCGAAGTTGCCCATCTTCACAACCTGAAAACGAGTAACGTGCCAAAACGAGTAACGTACCCTAAAGTTTCAACTCTCACAATAAACCGGGATGCGGCTCCCGTCAAAGCAAATGATGGGTTCTCCCTTTATTTTCATCAATGTGGGACCAAGATGCCAAATCGGGTGTTGTTAGTGAAGTAGAAACCCCACAATGGAACCATGGAGTGATGTGGATCACGTAGTGGCCGATGCGCGCCTGGGCGAGGAATCGGGCGAGGCAGCGGATTTCAATGCGTAAGGCTGATACCCTGAATGCGGGGGTTTTTGCGAGATCGGGCAGCCCTCGGAGCCAAGTCTTAGAAATGAACAAGCTGATCTTTGCCAACCTGGTACACAGGCCGGTGCGCTCCATCATCAGCGTGCTGGCGGTGGCCATTGAAGTGATCATGATTCTGTCCATCGCGGGTGTCTTCATGGGGATGCTGAACGACACCAAGCAGCGCACGAGCGGCATTGGCGCGGACCTGATGATGCGGCCCCCGAATTCCAGCATCTTTGCGGGGATGAGCGGCGCGCCGATGCCGATAAAAATTGTGGATGTTCTACGCAAGCTGCCTCATGTGGCTGTGGCTTCGCCGGTAAACCAGAAGTTCAATACGGCAGGCAAGATCGAAATCCTTTTTGGGATCGACTACCCCAGTTTCGATGCGCTGAAGCCTTTCGTCTATCTATCCGGCGGGCGGTTTCAGGGACCCAACGATGTAATTGTGGACGATGTGTTTGCCAACTCCGATAAGGGCTATCACGTGGGCGATACGATTCAGATTCTCGGTCACCCGTTCCGCATTTCGGGAATTGTGGAACACGGCAAGGGCGGGCGCAAACTGATGCCGCTTGAAACCGTGGGACAGATTACGGATGCCGAAGGCAAGGCTTCGCAGTTTTTTATCAAGGTGGACGACCCGGCCAACGACGACCTCGTAATCCAGGAGATTCATGCGACGCGTGGCCTGGAAAATTATCCCGTGGAGAGCGTCGACGAATGGCTGGAGGAGATGACGCCGGACAAGCTGCCGGGTTTCAATATTGCGCTCGAGGTGGTAACGTTCATTGCGGTGGTGGTGGGGTTCCTGGCGATTTTTCAGTCGATGTATACGGCAGTGCTCGAGCGGACGCGGGAGATTGGGATTCTCAAGTCGATGGGTGCGTCGAAGATGACGATCGTGGACGTGATTCTGCGCGAGACGGCGGCGATGGCGCTGGCTGGGGTTGTGCTGGGCATTGCCGGGACGTTTGGCGTGCAGTTGCTGATGGTGCACATGTTCCCCATGCAGCATTTTGAGATTACCGGGATGTGGGTGGCGCGGGGTGCGGGGATTGCGTTTATAGGCGCTATCTGCGGGGCGCTGTATCCGGCGTGGATGGCGGCGCGAAAAGACCCGATTGATGCGCTGGCGTACGAATAGGCACTTTTGCGTGCGGATAAACCGTGATCGCGCCCAGGTCTCGGAATCGAGACCTGGGGCACCCAGCTTGGGCAGCGGATTAAGCCAGAGTCCTACTTCTTGTCGAGCGCGTACTCCATGGACCAGATTGAACCGGGGCGCATGTACATGCTGGCGCGGAAGAGGCCGTGGATGTCGTAGGCCTCCGGGGTGCGGAAGAAGTAGCCGCGGTCGCGCCAGACCACGTTATTGACGCCCTTGGCGGTGGCGAAGCCCTCTGCAGTGAGGCCCTCGGCGATCATGTGGCTGGCGATGGCGAAGGTTGAGCCGGTCCACACTTCTTCGATCTGATCGTTGGTGTGAAGCAGCGTACCATCCGCGCCGATGCCGTTGACCGCGCCCATCTCTCCGTGAGCGAATTTGCGTACGTTGGTGTCGTAGACCTTGTGCAGGGAGGAGACGCGCATCACTTTGGGGACGAGGTCGCCCAGGCCGGTGAGGCCTGCGTACCACTGCCCGGCTAGTTGCTCGCCCATCACCGCTTCAGTGTCCAGGCCTTTAACGGCGTATCGGAAGTACGTGCCGGTCCAGAGCCTTTTCACATAGGCCGCGGCGGCTCGCTCTTCGAGCGCGTCGTACTCCTTGGCGGTATCGGACTCGCCCAGCTTGTCTGCCATGCGCGCGGTGGCTTTGAGCGCGGCAAGATACAGACTGCCGGTGTAGGCGCTTTCGCCGGTGGCAGTCCACTCGTCGTAGGTCTGATCGGGGAATCCGCCGTTTTCGATGAGACCGTCGCCGTTGGTGTCGTACTGCTTCAGGTGCTCCATGGCCTGCTTGACGGCGGTCCAACTGGATCGGAGAAAGGCATCGTCCGTCGCGCCCGTCAGCACGTAGTCGCGCCAAATCATAAGGACGTATTTCGAGTTCAAGTCGCGCCAGTTGGAGACATCCTGGAAGTTGTATTGATTGGGATTAACGACCGGGTCTTCGCCGGGAGATCCGAGATCGTGCGGCGCTGCGCCGGGCACCTTGCGCGTGTACTCCACGGTGCGATGCTCGCGGGCCGTTTTCCATCCCCAGACGTAGTGCTGCGGGTTCGACTCGGGAATGGTGTCGGTGTACTCGCGCATCTCCTCTTTCTCGATCTCCGGCCAGAAGCGCAGCAGGGAGAACGATCCATAGAAGCGGACATCGAGGCTGCCGTAGTAGGAGTAGTCGAAGCACTCCATGTAGGTGAAGCGGTCGTTGATTCGCGCCTTGGCGGCGATAACAGGCTCGGGCCGCTCTTGCCCCCAGAGTGTGCCGCCGTCGGCCAGGTAATAGAGCTCATTGAACAGCTCGGCGCGATACCAGGCGGGCTTGCTCTCATCGGTCACGATGGGCTTCTGCCACGTGTCAACGGCTTGGCTCCATTCTTCGTGATGCTCGAGCGCGGTGCGGGCGATCTCCCAGGCGTGCGTGCCTTCATTGCCGAAGAACTTGGTGTAGTGGCGATCCCATTTGCGGCCGCCGCCGAATTGGACGATGGGCAGGTCCCAGCTGAGCGCCATAGGAATCAGGCGCTTCTCATGCGGAGCGAGCGTGAAGCGCACCGCAAATGCGCCGGCGAAGGCGTCTCCGCTTGAGGCAATGGGCTGGGCCTGGTTGGGCAAGCGGCCGTCTTTCGAGAATGGATCCCACACCTCGGAGCCGTCGCCGCCCGTTGGGTAGGTGGCGAGGTAGGTGACTTCGGCGCCGTCACCTGGCAGCGTGGCGATGGCGAACTGTCCATCCCACTCGTCCTGCACAGAGCCCTGGCGCAGGCGGTCGAAGACTATGCCGGACATCTGCCCGCTTCCGGGCGCGCTGTCAACTTTTTCCGTCACAAAGCGATTGAAATTCTGCTGGTTTGACGCATTGTCGAAGTTGCGCGACTGGTCTCGGAACCAGCCCACCATGTTGGTCCACGAGAAGAGAATGGAGACGGTCAGCGGCTTCGCGGAGGGATTATCCGCCGTCCAGCGATAAACGGCTACCGGGTAGCTGGTTTCCTTGTAGTTATTGGGCAGAACGGGAGAGAACTGCTCAACGGTGAGCTTGACGGGGAGAACTTTGGTACCGTAGGCGAACCAGCTCCTGGGATAGAGGGCTGCGTATTCTCCATCGCCGGAGGGATAATTCCAGTTCCAACTGTCCAGGGCTCCATCCTTGGGTTTGCCCACGGCCAGGGCCATGGAGACAGGCGCTCCGCCCTGGGTTTGCGCGAAGACAGCGAACTGGTTGGTGGGCACGTCCTGGTATTTGTGGATGCCGGCCTTGATATGCCAGCGCTCAAAGTGGCCGCGCTCAGAGCGCGAAAATGTCCCCGCGCCAAAGCCGCCCACCGGCGCGCCTTGCCAGTAGCCGTCGTCAATGTTGATGCCGTGCAGTTCAGTGCGCTGTCCGCCGGGGTTGGGGGGAGCCGTACCGATGGGGATGCGCCACGCCGCGGCGGGGATCGGGGCTTGCGATACAGCGACCGCGGCGCACGACGCGGTGAGCGCCAGCGCATAAATAAATCGATTGATTTGCAAGGGTAGGGGTCTCCCAGTTTGAGGCTAAAACATCATACATGGCGGTGTGGGAAGGTTGGAACCACGGAAATTGGGAAGGGATTCAGACGCGAATACCTCATGCCAATTGAGAAAGCCGCTGAACCTGCAGAGATGTGAAATGCTTAGGGAGTGTTTTCCAAGAATGGCATCTTGTATGGGCTTGAATCGCGCAGGGCTTAAAACCCCTCGTCTTTCAGGCCGCTTTCGGCACGCGACCCAGGAGGGTGCCCCGGCCGTGCCCTAGAAAGAATCAAGCTCGTAAGTTGTTGATAAATCAGTACGGGGCCCCGGGTTCATGCCGACCCACCCATCGGACAAAAACAAAGACGTCCGATGGATGGGGCACAGTTTCATTCCCCGTGGGTCAGCGAAGCTGGTGGATGACTGTTACTAGGCAGACTTATGTAACACGCTGTAGGGAGTTGATATCGGAATGGCTCGGCATGCGGAGAAATGGCGCGGATGATCTGGCTAAGACGTTGGTGGTATGTTGCATGGCTGATCTTGATTGGCGGCTTCGCGATCTTGCATGCCCTGCACCTGAGAGCCGATTTTCCCAATCACTCGCCGTGGTGGATGGACTGGGCCAAATATACGGACGAGGGCTGGTATGGAAACGCGGCCATCCGGGCGCACCTGTTTGGCAACTGGTATTCGCCGGGGGATTTCAATCCTGCGCCGGCGGTGCCGGTTTGGCCATTTCTGGAGTGGCTGCTGTTCTTCTTCACGGGCGTTACGGTGCAGGCGGCGCGCGGGCTGGCTATCGCGTTCTTTTTCGCGAACCTGTTGCTGAGTTACATGCTGTTGAGGACGCGCGGTCCGCGGTGGATGGCGCTGCTGGCGGTTACGCTGCTGGTGACCAGCCCCTTTCTATATTGCTTCAGCCGGCTGGCGATTCTGGAGCCGTTGTTGACGACGTTGACACTTGCGGCGGTGAACATGGCGGTGCGGCTGCCGGAGTTTCGCCGTCCGATGGTTGCGTCGGCGGGGATCGGGTTGATTTTTACGCTGATGCTGCTGACCAAGACCTACGCAATCTTTCTGCTTCCGGCGCTGCTGTGGGCGATGGTGCTGCCGCTGTGGCGCTGCCCCGGGTCCGTGCCCGGACGGTTGGACCCGGACCGTGGCCCCATGGGACGAAGGCTGATTTTGCGCTGCGTGGCAGCCGCGGCTTGCGCTGCTTTGGTTAGCTACGGACTATGGATGGGGCTGGTGATCCGGCTGGGACTGCTTGCGGACTACGAGTATCTCTTCTACATCAACAAATTCGTCAAGCCACAGCAATTCTATTGGCCCTTGATCAGCTTGTGGTGGTCCTTCCACGGCGGCCTGTGGGTGGACCTGATCCTGATTCCGCTGGCCGGGCTGGTGGCAGCATGCGTCGGCGTGGGATGGCGAAGGGGATGGACGCGCTATCTGCTGCTTGACCCGGTGTTTGGAGCCTCGGTGCTGGCGGTTGCAGGAACTATCGGCTTCATGACCTACCAGGACCATCCGCAGCCGCGGTACTTTTCGGTTCTTGCGTTCTTCGGTTTTTTCATCGTGGCGCAGGGTGCTCATGCGCTTCTGGGATATCCGAATACCTCAGGCGAACCAAATGAACGTGACGAGGGACCCGGCCGCGGCCCGGCACGCGTGGCAGGGTACGCGTTCATCGGGCTCGTCGCGGTGGCGATTGGCATCAACGGGGCATGGACGCTGGACTACGCGCTGCACCCGGAATACAGCTTTGTGAACGCTGCCGAGCGGCTCACTCGCTACATCGATGAGCATCCCAACGGAAACCGGACGCTGGTATCGGTGAGCGGCGACGAGATCATGCTGGTTACGCATCATCCGGCGCTGAACGACCTGTTCACTTCGCCGAGCCCGGTGCTGGCGTTGCCCGATCTCGCCTCAAAGCTCGCTTACTACAAGCCTGGCTGGTACGCTTGCTGGAACCAGCTCGACCGCGGCGCGCTGGAGGACCTGCACAGCCGCTATTCGGTGGAGCAGGTGGCCAGCTTTCGCGCCTTCGACGACAGCAATCGAAACGTGCTGGTGCTGTTCAAGCTTCACACGTGGCCCGACGGCCAGGTCTACGACCCGGCCGACGAGAACTTGCAGGTTCGATTTCCGGAAGACAAGTTCGACATTCCGCTGCGATAATAGGCAACTGCTTGGCCCTGAGCGCGCACAGCGGGCGCGTTTTCTGCATCCTATCGGAACGGCCCATTTCGGGATTGCGGAGCGGGGCTTGAGCAATAGCGTCTTTTCCCCATGCTGGCGGAGCGATTATCTCAATTAGAAGGGGTGTTCGGCTAGAAGGGGTGTTCGGCGGGGCGAAATTCGAGTGTACAGCCGCTTGTGACTGCAATCACTCGACAGCGGCATATGCGGATGATAGGCTTCCCGTGGCTTTGCCCCAGTGTTCAAAGGGGTCGCGTTTCCTGGGGATCTTCGTGATTCGGCATTAAACCTTAACTCGGGAGGAACTGTGACTGTAACGAATTGGGTGGAATTTTTTCTGGCTGTGAGCGTGCTTTCGTTCGGAGCGGCCTTTATGTTCATGCGCCAGGTGATTGGCGCAGGCACCGGCACGGCGGCCATGCAGCAAATTGGCGCGGCAATCAAGGGAGGCGCGAAGTCATTTCTGAAGCGCCAATACAGAATCGCGGCGGCACTCCTTGGGATGGGGCTGCTGCTTCCGACATTCGCTTACGCGCAGCCGGAACAGACGGGCGGAGGCGAGGCCAACCTGGTACTGCCGGATTTGTCGAGCGTGAATTTTCTCGGCATGAACGGACATGCACTCCTGACGATCGGATTGCTCTTCTGCGTGGGCGGCCTGTTGTTCGGCCTGACGATCTATGTGCAGTTGAAGAACCTGCCGGTCCATCGCACCATGCGCGAGATTTCCGAACTGATCTATGAAACGTGCAAAACGTACCTGGTGACGCAGGGCAAGTTCATTCTTCTGCTCTGGGCTTTCATCGCGGTGATTATCGCGCTGTACTTCGGCTATCTGGCGCCGGTGCCGAATAAACCGATCTGGGTTACGCTGCCGATCATTTTGGGGTTCAGCCTGGTCGGCATCGCGGGCAGCTACGGGGTGGCGTGGTTCGGAATTCGCGTAAACACATTTGCGAACTCACGGACGGCATTCGCAGGATTGACCGGTAAACCGTATAAACTCTTTGCGATTCCGCTGAAGGCCGGCATGAGCATTGGCATGTTGCTGATCTCGGTCGAACTGTTGATCATGCTCTTCATCCTTTTGTTCGTTCCAGCCGATTATGCGGGCCCATGCTTCATTGGCTTCGCGATTGGCGAGAGCCTGGGCGCCGCGGCCCTGCGTATTGCCGGCGGCATCTTCACCAAGATCGCCGATATTGGCTCCGACTTGATGAAGATCGTCTTCAAGATCAAGGAAGACGATGCGCGCAACCCTGGCGTCATCGCGGACTGCACGGGTGACAATGCGGGCGACTCCGTGGGCCCGAGCGCCGACGGCTTTGAAACTTACGGTGTCACCGGCGTGGCTTTGATCACATTCATTTTGCTGGCAGTCAAGAGTCCTACGACGCAGGTGCAATTGCTGGTATGGATCTTTGTGATGCGCGTGGCCATGCTGGTCTCGAGTGCCGGCGCGTACTTCCTGAACGGCGCAATCGCTCACGCGAAATACGCAAACTCGGACGAGATGGACTTTGAGGCGCCGCTGACCTCGCTGGTTTGGCTCACGTCCATCGTTTCCATCATCGTGACCTACATCGTCACGTACTACATGATCCCAACTCTTGGTGACGGAACCCTGTGGTGGAAGCTGGCTTCCATCATCTCGTGCGGAACCCTGGCGGGCGCGCTCATACCCGAATTGGTCAAGGTATTCACTTCAACCAAGTCGGGGCATGTGCAGGAAATCGTAACATCGTCGAGGGAAGGTGGAGCTTCCCTGGGGATATTGTCGGGAATCGTGGCCGGCAATATGTCGGCCTACTGGCTGGGATTGAGCATGGTCGCGCTCATGGGATTGGGCTACTACTTCAGCACGGGGCCGTCCATGGAGATACTGATGCTTGCTCCGGCGGTCTTCGCGTTTGGCCTGGTGGCGTTCGGCTTCCTGGGCATGGGCCCGGTGACGATTGCGGTGGACTCCTACGGGCCGGTTACCGACAATGCGCAATCCGTCTATGAATTGTCGCTGATCGAAAATGTTCCCGGGATCGAAGCCGAGCTGAAGAAGGACTTCAACATCGACGCGAAGTTCGAGCGCGCGAAGCACCTGCTGGAAGCCAACGATGGAGCCGGCAATACCTTCAAGGCAACGGCGAAGCCGGTGCTGATCGGAACTGCCGTGGTGGGCGCAACGACGATGACTTTCTCGATCATCATGGCCCTGACGCACGGACTGACCACTAACGTGGAGAAGCTCTCCCTGCTGCACGCGCCCTTCATGCTGGGGTTGATTTGCGGGGGCGCGGTGATCTTCTGGTTTGCCGGCGCTTCAATGCAGGCGGTCACCACGGGTGCTTACCGGGCGGTCGAGTTCATCAAGGCGAACATCCATCTGGAAGGCGCGGACAAGGCGTCGGTCACTGACAGCAAGAAGGTGGTAGAGATCTGCACGAAGTATGCGCAGAAGGGAATGCTCAACATCTTTCTCGCCGTCTTCTTCTCTACGCTTGCGTTCGCGTTCATGGAGCCGTTCCTGTTTGTCGGCTACCTGTTCTCGATTGCGATCTTCGGGCTGTACGAGGCGATCTTCATGGCGAATGCTGGCGGCGCCTGGGACAATGCGAAGAAGGTCGTAGAAGTCGACCTGAAACAGAAAGGGACGCCGCTGCACGACGCAACCGTGATCGGAGACACAGTCGGCGATCCGTTCAAAGACACTTCGTCGGTTGCAATGAACCCGATTATCAAGTTCACGACGTTGTTCGGATTACTTGCCGTGGAGCTTGCCGTAACGCTCAGCGGTGAAAACCCGATGCTCACCCACGTGCTGGCAGTGGCATTCTTCCTGGTGTCGGTGTTCTTCGTGCGGAAATCGTTCTATGGAATGCGGATTGACTCCAAGGGATAGCGACTGATTGGAATCCCAGGTCTCAAATCGAGACCGGGGGCGCCCGATATTTCAATTGAAAGAAAACGCCGCCTGGAAACGGGCGGCGTTTTCTTGCAACGACAGGCCGGATGGACGATGAAGTTAACGCGAACGGGTATTGGCAAGGGCCCGGAGGATGGTGCGAGTGTTTTTGCTCATGACCTGACGAAGGTACATGGTGATGGCGAACAGCAGGACCAGGAAAAAGAGGTCGACGCGAAGGAGTGAGTGAAGGAGTCCGCCCAGAGTTTCTGGCGGGAACATGTGGAGGTGCATCCAGATAAAGGCGACCACGGCAAGAATGGCGAGCACCCCAACAATGATGCGAGAGGTACGTTCGGACCTGTCGGCGGCTGCGAGGGCTTGCTGGACGAAGGCGAGTTCCGCGTTTGGATTTTCGGAGTTGGGTTGCTTTTGTTCAGGGCTCATGCTGGTTTCCTTTCGGAGGTGAAGTGTTTGCGAAGAGCGGAGACTCCATAGTGGAGGCGAGACTTGGCGGTGCCGATTGGAATCTCCAGGATGGCGGCGGTTTCTTCAAGTGAGAGGTCGTGCTGGAAGCGTAGAAGGAGGACGGCTCGGCTGGCGGGCGAGACGTGGTCGAGGAGCGTGAAGAAGGCTTCGTCGGGAGGCTCACCGAGATTGGAATTGACTATGGCGAGGGGTTCAGGCGGAGCGGCGTCGAGGGGCTCCCAACGGCGTGCGCGTTTGAGTTCGGAGAAAGCAATGCGCGAGGCTATCCGGAAAGCCCATGGTCGAAATACGGCGGGCTCGCGCAGGAACGGAAGTTTGCGGAAGATCTGAAGCGCGGTTTCCTGAAGGATGTCGTCGGCGAGGGCGGCGCCGACAAGACTGGTGATGTAGCGGCGCAGCGGCGCATGAATTTCACGGAGAAGCCGTTCCAGGGCGTCCCGGTCGCCGGTTTGGGCCAGAAGGACGAGGAGGGTTTGGCCGGGCGTTTGAATCTCCTTTAAGTACATGCTTGAGAGAGGGGTTGGGCTGGAGGAAAGTTCGGTTCTGGCAGATAAATAACTTAACATGCGCGCGAAATCAACATCAATAGAATGCCGGTCTCTCTGCGATCTCTGTACAACGTGATGTTGGAGCGAAGGACGGTCGACGATGTGATGAGCGGTCAGCGCTGAGTGGCGGCAATTTCTGATAGCGTGTGTCGTTGCCGGTCGTTTTCGTCGAAGTTGGCGGGGGCTAACCAGGACTCGAAGGCGGCTTTTCTTGCGGGCCACTCGTGGTCGAGGATGGAGAACCAGGCGGTGTCGCGGTTGCGGTCCTTGATGACCATGTGCTGGCGGAAGATTCCCTCGAAGGTGAATCCTAGGCGCAAGGCGGCGCGGCGGCTGGGCTCGTTTTCGGCGTTGCACTTCCACTCGTAGCGGCGGTAGCCCAGGTCATCGAAGACGTGGCGGCCCATCAGGTACATGGCCTCGGTGGCGGCGGTGGTGCGCTGCAAGGCGGGTGAAAGCAGGATGTTGCCGACTTCGACCACACCATGGGCTGGTTCCATGCGCATGAAGCTGGCGTAGCCGGCTGCTGTGGCGGCGGAGGAAGATGCCGGGCCTGAAGGCCGCGCGTTTTCGCCTTCATTCAGGGGCATAAATGCCCCCGCTCCCTCCGAAATCCTGGATGCCCCTGTTCCCTCCCGGATCGCGGATTTGGCGGGCACAATGGCTAGAAAAACGGCGCTGTTTGCGGCCTCTTTCTGCTCGATGGACATACGCAGATCGGCCTCTGTGGCGAAGGGACCGTCGAAGAGGTATTCCCATAGGTCGTCGTGGCCGTGGACGGCTTCCCATAGGGCTGCGGTGTGGCGCTGGGCATTGAGCGGCTCGAGCGTTACATAGCGGCCGCGCAGGGTGGTGGGGCCGGGGGCCGAGACGGGCTTCCAGTGGAGCGGGGATGGGTTGGAATCGGGCACAGAATCAGCCTATCAGTCCGCGATTCGCATGATCATTCGCGCAGCACGATGGTTGTTTTTTGCGGCTTTTTGAAGCGGATTGGAAACCGCCCCGTGCCTAAAGGCACCTCTATTTCCGGCATCTATCAGGGGTCTGAAGACCCCTGCTCCCTCGGTAATCGTCGCTCTTCGAGCGATTGCGAGTTAGCGCGCGGCGGGGGTGGGGTGCCACTGGTTGATGCGGTCGTCGGCCTGGGCCTTGTCGGCGGGCTTGAGCTTGGATGCGGCGTCGTCGTGCAGCACGGTGGCCTTGAGCAGCGTGTCGCCGTCGAGGTGGTTCATGGCCAGGCTCAGCCAGAAGTAAGCTTCGGCGGGCTTGGAGGCCAGCATTTGGCCGAGATTGAATTGCGCCCAGATATTTCCCTGGTCGGCGGCTTTGCGGTACCAGTCCGCGGCCTGGTTCTTGTCCTTTTTCACGTCCTGGCCGTTTTCGAAGTCGATGCCGAGCTGGTATTCGGCTTCGGCGGAGCCCAGGTCGGCGCCCTGGTGGAGCAGCGCAAAGGCCTGCTTGCCGTCTTTGGGAACGCCGCGGCCACGGTCGTACATGAGCGCAAGGCCGACCATGGCCTCAGGATTGGTTTGCGCCACGGCTTTCTGGTACCAGGCCACGGCCTGCGCGTCGTCCTGCGCCACGCCGGTACCCTGGCTGAAGCAGAGGCCCAACGCGGCCTGCGCGGGGGCATTGCCCTGGTCGGCGGCTTTGCGCAGCCATGCGGCGGCCTGGCCATCGTCCTTCATGATGCCGCTCTCCTTCTGCTGGTAGAGCAGGCCCAGCCGGTACTGCGCCAGCGCGTAGCCCTGGTCGGCGGCCTTGCGGTACCAGTCTGCCGCCTGCACAAAATCGCGCGGGACGATGTCGCCTTTCTGATACTCGATTGCGACCAGGTACTCGGAGGCTGCGTCGCCTGCTTTTGCCTTGGCCAGGAGTGCGGGGTCCAGGCCAGCGGCAGCATCCTGGGCAGAGGCGAAACTCGTTGGAAGCATGAAAGCGAATAAGAGGCAGGCGAACAGGCATTGCGGCGCATGGGATTTCATGATGATCTAACCAGTGTACGCAAAATACATAAGGAAAATGTGTTGATCGCCTTCGAATTTCGTGACGGCCTTTCGGCTGAGGGAGGGACCGATCACGCACTCTTGCCGATCGGCGCGGGGCATTCGCCGCCTGGGCTGCTAGAACCGCGACGCCCTGCAAGGTCATCTAATGAAATGGGCGCGATTGTCCACAACTCCCACAGTGATGCGCACAAACTGCACCTGTTTTGCGTCTTGTGGAGGGCTCCGGCGGGGGCTAGGCTTTGGGAAGGATACGGATTGGGCCGGGATCAAGCGCCGTCCGGCCGGCTGGCTTTCTGATTTGCACAACTTTCGAGGCAGAATTGCGGTAGAGCCCGCGCCAGACAAGGCTGTTTTGAGCTTTCCACAGGCAAATGCCCGTGTTTAGCAATGAGGTGCCAGGAATGACAGCGAAATACAAGATATTGTGGTTTGTTGTTGACATGCACCACAGGGAGCGGTATTTTTTCATCTGCGGCTGTTAATGGATTGTAACGAGAGCTGGAGTGAAGAGCCTCCGGCAGGCCGTTCGAAAGAAATTTTGTCGCGCTAGTTGCCCCCCTGCTTTTACCGTGTCTCGCAAGAGCACGCCCAAGCCCTCATGCAGGCCGGATTTCGCCTGTGAGGGGAGAGTTTTTTACCGATTTCGCTCGATTGAGAGGATTCAAAATGAACGAGGCCTACCTGCAGAGCTCCATCACCCAACAGACACTCTCCACCCAGAAGGGGCTGACTTTCACCCGCCGTTTTTCCACGGAGGGATCGTCGCCATATGACGATGTGCAGTGGGAAAAGCGAACGGCGTCGATTACCGACACCAAAGGCAATTCGATCTTCGAGCAGAAGGAGGTCGAGGTTCCGGTGGACTGGTCAATGACGGCGACCAACATTGTGGCGTCGAAGTACCTGCACGGGCAGATTGGGACGCCGGAGCGCGAAACGGGTGTGCGTCAACTGGTGGGCCGGGTTGCGGAGACGATCCGCGACTGGGGCATAGCGGGCGGATACTTTGCAAGTTCACTGGACGCGGCCATATTCTACGACGAACTGGCGCACATGCTGCTGACGCAGAAGGTGGCCTTCAATTCGCCGGTGTGGTTCAACGTGGGTTGCGACCGGCTGGAGCCGCTCTCGGACGGGCTGAACTGGCATTGGGACGCGGTGACGGGAGGGGTGAAATACTCGGCGACGGGTTACAGGAATCCGCAATGCTCGGCGTGCTTCATCAACGCTGTCGACGACTCGCTGGAGTCGATTCTGACGCTGGCTAAGACCGAGGGGATGCTGTTCAAGTGGGGGTCGGGCACGGGCACCAACCTGTCGACGATCCGGGGATCAAAGGAACTGCTTTCGGGCGGGGGCGAGGCCTCAGGTCCGCTGAGCTTCATGCGCGGGTTTGACGCGTTTGCCGGGGTCATCAAGTCCGGCGGCAAGACGCGGCGCGCGGCGAAGATGGTGATCCTGAATGTGGACCACCCGGACATCATGGACTTCATCGATTGCAAGGCCAAGGAAGAGGCCAAGGCCTTCACGCTGATCAAGGCGGGCTACGACGGGTCGGGTCCGGACTCCGAAGCGTATTCGTCGATTTTCTTCCAGAACGCAAACAACTCCGTGCGCGTGAGCGACGAGTTCATGCGCGCCTATGAGACCGACGGCGACTTCACGACTTACACCGTGAAGGGTCACCAGCCGGTTGCTACTTACAAAGCACGCGACATCATGAAGAAGATTGCCGAGGCCACATGGCTTTGCGGCGACCCTGGGATGCAGTTTGACACGACCATCAACAAGTGGCACACGAGCAAGAACACGGCGCGCATCAACGCGTCGAATCCGTGCTCGGAGTACATGTTCCTGGATAACTCGGCGTGCAACCTGGCCAGCTTCAACCTGATGAAGTATGTCAATTCGGCGGGCGTGTTCGACATCAATGCGTACCGGCACTCGATCTCGATTGTGATTACGGCGATGGAGATTCTTGTCGATAATTCCGGCTATCCGACCGAATCGATCTCACGGAACTCGCATGACTACCGGCCTCTGGGGCTGGGCTATGCGAACCTGGGGGCGCTGCTGATGGCCTTCGGGCTGCCGTATGACTCGGCTGCCGGACGCGACCTTGCAGCTGCTCTCACGGCCATCATGTGCGGGCAGGCTTATCTGCAATCGGCGGTAATTGCGGCTAATTGCCCGCCCATTGCATCGGCTACGCCGTTGACTGCGTCGGTCGAGCGGCAGGGCGGCGCATGCCCGGGATTCTACGTCAATCGCGAGCCGTTCCTGGATGTGATCCGCATGCATCGCGCGGAGGTGAATAACATCGGAACGTCGCGTCAAACCGGCGATCCCTTCAACGTGCCCCAGCTTGATGCGCTGATCGACGCCAGCCGCGAGAGCTGGGACACGGCGCTGATCTTCGGCGAGAAGCATGGCTATCGCAATTCGCAGACCACAGTACTCGCGCCGACGGGCACCATCGGCTTCATGATGGATTGCGACACCACGGGCATTGAACCCGATCTCGCTCTGGTGAAATACAAAAAGCTGGTGGGCGGCGGCATGATCAAGATCGTGAACAATACAGTTCCAGCCGCGCTGTTCAAGCTGGGCTACGACAACGACGAAGTGAACGCCATTGTCAGCTACATCGATGCGACAGGCACCATTGAAGGCGCGCCGGGAATTCTGCCGGAGCACCTAGCGGTGTTCGATTGCAGCTTCAAGCCGGCCAAGGGCACGCGGTCGATTCAATACATGGGTCACATCAAGATGATGGCCGCGACGCAGCCGTTCTTGTCTGGCGCAATCTCAAAGACAGTGAACCTGCCGCACGAGGCGAGCGTGGAAGATGTAGCCGAGGCCTACGCCGAGAGCTGGCGGCAAGGCATCAAGGCCGTGGCGATTTACCGTGACGGCTCGAAGGGAACGCAGCCGCTGAACACCAGCATGGACGAGAAGAAGAGAGAGCCTTCGGCGCTGGATGCCGCGGGAACGCGGGTGCTGGCACAGCTCTCCGCGGGCCATGCGCCAGCTGAAGCCGATATGAAGGCCCTGGAAACCAAGATCGGCGAGAAACTCGAAGTGACGGCCAAACAGGTGATTGCCGCTGCCGCGGCCTTCCAGCATGCGCTTGATGAGATTGCCAAGGCTGCAGCAGTGCCGCTACTGAAGGCCGCGCCGGTGATGAGCGCCGTGCCCGCAAAGGACCCGGCGCAGGATCCCAACGGTCCGCCGCGCGCCGTGCGTCACCGCTTGCCTGAGGAGCGCGCGTCTATAACCCACAAGTTCTCCATCGCGGGGCACGAGGGCTACATTACCGTGGGCCTATATCCCACCGGACAGCCGGGCGAGATCTTTATCAAGATGGCCAAGGAAGGTTCGACGGTCTCCGGCCTGATGGACGCTTTCGCTACCTCGATTTCGCTCGCGTTGCAGCATGGCGTGCCGCTGAAGGTGCTGTGCGAGAAGTTTGCTCATACGCGCTTCGAGCCTTCAGGCTGGACGGGCAACGAGCAGATCGGCTACGCGAAGAGCTTGATGGATTACATCTTCCGCTGGCTCAATTTGCGCTTCCTCTCGGGTACGCAGTTATCGCTGTTTGCCGGGTTCAGTTCATCGGCGCCGCAACTGCCTGCTTCACCGAGCCTGATTTCCGACGCAGAGGGTGAAGACGAATCGATCGCATCGCAGAACCACCTGGCCAGGCTGGCTGAAGAAGTGGCCAAGCGGCTGCACCAGGTGAACAATCAGACCGGGGGCCCGGTGGCGGGCGGCGGCATTGCGCCCGATCCGCAGGCATGGCAAGCTCCGGCGGCCAGCCCCACGCACGGGCCGCAACTGAAGGACCGCGGCATCTATCACGCATCGGACGCCATGCGCGAGATGTATGAAATGGGGGATGCGCCGAGCTGCTCCACCTGCGGGGCTATCATGGTTCGCAACGGAAGCTGCTACCGCTGCATGAGCTGCGGATCGACGAGCGGCTGCAGCTAGCGGCAAACTGGGGATGCTTCCATCTGGTGTGGGTGTACGCATAAGGTGAAACCTTGCCCCCATAAGGTGAGACTTCGGGCGCCTGCTGACCTAGGTGGCGGGGGAAGGGCGGTTCGTCAGATCAGGTGTGGGTTGACCCACACCGTGAAAGCTGTGAACTTACGTATAAGGCTGAAGTCGATATTCAAGAAGCGAAGTCGTTCGATTTAAATTGGTTATATCGACTTCGACGCGCGGCCCGGAAAGTAGGTTCAAAAGAGCTTCCATAACCTCATCAACCTACTTATTTTCTTTAGCTTGCGCGCCATGGGGGTTCTCGGTCTCCATCGGCCTATCCTACATCATGAACACTGCGGCGAGCTTTTGAATTTCGGCGACGGTGGCGTTATCGAACCTCAGACCATCGCCGGTTTGTGATAACGGACCAGTGCACACACCGAGGCTCTTAAGCCGGTGGCCTAGCCTCATCGAAGATTCTTTCGGCGGCGTTGAGGAATGTCGGGGTCTCAACAACGGCCTGAATCCTTCAGGCCTGTGCTCCAATGGGCACTATTTTACCGAATGGCCAGTTAAGTGGCCACCCCGTTTGCTCGTTCTATTGGCGATAGCGACCTTTATCATTCGCAAGGTTTCCAAACTGGGATTACCTGCGCGCCGGTCGGAATGTAATACTGCAGATAGTAATCCGCATCGAAATCTCAATCGGAGCAAGATCGCCGGCCGCGTTTTCCAGAATTTGCCGCACGGGAAACGCGCATTGGCCTGTTCTTGTCAGATGACGGAACTTCTGAACTGCGTCTGGACCGGGAGTGGGTCTGATCCCAGAGTCTCTTGAGCCGAGCATCGCTTCCATGCGGAGTTCAACGGGGTCGCGTTCTTCGCGGCGTTTTGGCTGACGTCGATTCGACTCGGTCCAGAGGTTCGAGATATCGCTCGAGGACCAGTTTCAGTTCTCGCTCTCCAACCTCGCGCTGCTTCGCAGAGCCATCCAGAGCGAGAGGAAGCATCGCTTTGACGATTTGCAACGAAGTCTCTGCCGCGGTCTGAATCATCCTGGGGCCGAGATGCGGCGCACGCATCTGAATGAGGTCCGCGATGCGCTGCTTCATCTGCAGATGAAGCGCTTGGACGCGCTCCGCCAAATCGCGCGACACGACTGATCCGACAAATAGCGATTCGAATCCAGGGGCATTCCGGCGAAATTCCAGAAACGAACCAACAAGCCGGTCGATCAGGTCGCGCAGCGGCACCTCGGCAGCGCTCAGTTCAAAGAAGCTTTCGTGCAGTGCCTGATTCTTCGCAGCGTATGCGTTGGCCAGCGCTTCCGCGATCGCCTGCTTGTTGGGAAAGAACTGATAAAGCGTTCCGGGAGACACCCGAGCCCTGGCTGCGATGGCGTTGGTCGTGGCGTTTTCATATCCCACATCCGCGAAGACTTGTCCCGCCGCGCGCAAGAGTTCAGCCATTCGCTTCTTTCCCCGCTCCTGGCGGCGTGGAGTTTTGCCCTGTGAGTTTTCTGACATAGCCTCTTGACAATACGAGCATATGCTCGTATTAATGTTTTATCGCGAGCATATGCTCGTATTTATCCTAGCACTTGTGTCGCCTGGCGGCCGATGTACAGGAGAAATATCTCATGGGTGCATTCCCTTCCACAGCCTTTGCAACGGGCGCCACTGGCCTGTTCGGCAATCACCTGGTTTGCCAACTCCTGGGTGGCGGATCGCATGTGAAAGCCCTGGCTCGATCTAGGTCCAAAGCCGAAGCGCAGTTTGGGGGCCTTCCGGTGGAGCACGTGTCGGGGGACATATGCAATGTCTCCGGCTTTGCTCAACATCCGCTTGGCGTCGATGTTCCGTTTCACACAGCTGCCCACTTTCGAGGAAGCTTCAATGGCGGCAGACATCGCGACGAACTCTTTCGTGTCAATGTGCAAGGCACACGAGATCTGCTCTCCCATGCTTACAGTGCCGGAATTCGACGTTTCGCCCATACGAGTTCCAGTGCTGTTCTCACCGGCAACGCCGGCCATCTGATTGATGAGACCATGTCTCGCCCTGTTGACGAAGCGTCGGACTATCCGCGGAGCAAGATTCAAGCCGATCAGGAAGTGGCCGCGTTTCTCAAGAGTCACTCGGATGCCTCAGCGCGCACTGTGCTTCCCGGTAGGATTGTGGGCCCTGCCGACATGGGTCCAACTGCATCCGGCCAGGTCATCCTGGATTTTCCTGTGCAGAAAACTTCTCGGCGTCCCACCGGCTCAATTTCCAGTCGTGGATGGCCATTGGGGTCGCCCGTATGGCTAGTCCGGATCAATTCAAGCCGCTTCATCGAAAAGGTGGCCTCTTTTCAGCTGAGTGGCCACAGCCGACCATTGCGTCTGCATCGGGACAAGCTTCCGTTGAAATCGAATTACCCATGCCAGGGGTTGCAAGGATCGCATTGACCCCAAGAAGTGAACGCCAATGAACCCCAAGGATACTGCGGAATAGCCCCGCACGAACAGGCGGACAAGCTTTTCTACCAGGGCCGCACCAATAGATTCTGAAAAGCATTTCACAAATCAGCGTTGAAAGAAAAGAGGAAATTTGAAATGACAATCACCGGTCTGACCTTCAAGAGAATTGCCGGCTGCGCATTTGTTTGCGGAGCCATGCTGGCACTCTCGATTGGAACCCTTCAGACTCAGGCACCCGCTTCGCCTGCACCTGCAACGGCGCCAGCACCCGCGTCGGCACCAGCACCCGCCAAGTCCACGCTGACCATTCACCTGACTGGATTTCGGAATGCGAAAGGCAAGGTCAACATCGATCTATTCCGCGACGGGAAAGGTTTTCCATTGGACCCAGCCGGCGTTGTCGAATCGGAAAGACTCGAGATCGATCCGAAGACTTTGAGCGCCACGGCCGTGTTCTCGGATCTGCCGCTTGGAGCCTACGCCGTAGGGGTAATACACGATGAAAACCTGACGGGAAAGATGGAATTCGACGCGTCGGGGATTCCGCAGAAGGGATACGGAATTTCGAACAACCCCGATACGACGCAAGGTCCGCCCACTCCTGAATCGGCGACATTCGCAGTAAATCAGCCTGAAACGAAGATCGAAATCAAGATCGTCTATTGGCAATGAAATCTTCCTGAACTTTAAGCAGGCTATCCCAGGTTTCTCTTTGAGACCTGGGAGTCCGATAACTCCTAAAGGAAAGGGAGCGTCATGACTGCCAGACTGTTGATGGTTCTAAGTGCGAGCATCCTTCTTACCCTAGGTACCATGCATCTCGCTTATACGTTTTGGGGGACAAGTCTCGCGCCTCGCGATCCTGCTCTACAAGTCAGCATGAGCAGGATTTCGCCGGTCCTTACCAAGGAAACAACAATGTGGCGATGTTGGATGGGCTTCAATGCCAGCCATAGTATGGGGCTCATCTTGTTCGGCTTAATTTACGGATACCTCGCATTGGCCCACGATCAACTTCTTTTTCGGTCCCCATTCCTGTTGCTCGTCGGGCTAGCGATGCTTGTGTGTCTTGTTGTCGTGAGTAGGCTCTACTTCTTCAGCTCTCCTCTGATAGGCGTCAGCATTTCTTTCGTGTTCTACGTGGTCAGTATTGCGCTATCGCGAGCCTAAAACACTCCACGATGGTCTGAGAGACGCACTCATCTGGCTGCAAGGACCTGATTCTTCGCAGCATATTCGTTGGCGAGCGCTTCCGCGATCGCCTGCTTGTTTGGATAGGACTGATAAAGCGTTCCTGGAGACACCCCATCCCTGGCCGCGATGGCGTTGGCTGTGACGTTTTCATATCCCACATCGGCAAAGACTTGTCCCGCCGCGCGTAAGAGTTCAGCCATTCGCTTCTTCGTTCCTGGCGGCGCGGGGTTTTGTCCTGTGAATTTTCTGACATGGCCTCTTGACAATACGAGCTTATGCTCGCATTATCATAATCGCGAGCAGTTGCTCGCATATCACTATTCCACGGATGTGCCGAGCCGCCACAATCGAAGGAGGTTGCACTATGGGATCTTCAACTCAGGTTGCTTTTGTCACCGGATCCACTGGTTTGTTGGGCAATCATCTCGTGCGCCGTCTTCTGGCGCACGGTTTTCATGTTAGGGCGCTGGCTCGCACCAAGGAAAAGGCCGAAGTGCAGTTCGCAGGTCTACCGATTGAAATCGTCATCGGGGACGTGACGAACGTCTCGGGCTTCGCCCCGCATTTGCAGGGCGTAGAGGTTCTGTTTCACACGGCTGCCTACTTTCGTGAAAGCTTCGAAGGCGGCAGACATCGCGACGAACTCTTTCGCGTCAATGTGCATGGCACACGAGATCTGCTCTTTCATGCTTACAGTGCCGGAGTTCGACGTTTCGTCCATACGAGTTCCGGGGCAGTTCTCACCGGCAAACCAGGCCAATTGATTGATGAGACCATGTCTCGCCCGTTTGACGAAGCGCCGGACTATCCGCGGAGCAAGATTCAAGCCGATCAGGAAGTGGCGGCGTTCTTGAGGAACCATCCGGACGCCTCGGGGTGTACGGTGCTGCCTGGCTGGATGTTCGGCCCAGGCGACATCGGTCCTACCTCCTCCGGTCAACTGATTCTCGATTTCCTGCATGGCAGGCTCCCCGGTATTCCCCCGGCGGAGTTTACCGTGGTCGATGCACGGGACGTGGCCGAAGCCCAAGTTGTGGCGGCGCTCCAGGGACGCCGGGGTGAGCGTTATCTTATGGCGGGGAAGTGCATGGAGATGGCCGAGCTCTTTGCACTGCTCGAACACACAACCGGCGTACCTGCTCCTAAGCGCAAAATACCGATCGCATTCCTGTACGTCTTCGCGGCAGTCAATGAGGCATGGCATTTCCTCAGCAAGAAGCCTGTATTGATCAGCCTGTCCGCCGTGCGCCTGATGGCAGAGGCTCGAGGCCGTATCAAGTTCGACAGTACTAAGGCCGAACGCGAGTTTGGGGTCCGCTTCCGCCCAGTAGCGGAAACTTTGCGCGACACCGCGAACTGGTACCGGCAAAATGGCTGGGACCATCGGATGGACAGAGAACGCAAGCAACTCCGGCCTACAGGGGAATCGATATGAGCCAGCATCTTGGCCTCCGTAGGTCCAAAAGACTTTTCCTTCAAGAGTTGAGGAATTCATTCCGATGCAAGTTCAGAAGGTAAATTCGTCTTTGCTGCGGAGCGTTGTGCGCTTCGCTCTTTGGACCGCCGGCGGCGTCCTGTTGGTGTTTGCGGTAGCAGTTGTGCTGCTGATGCAATTCGCGCAAAGCAGTGAGCCGACCTCTCATCGTGTAGAGCGGCCAGGAAATGTACAAACGGTCGGAAGCCGTCATCTCGTTGAAGTTCACTGGAAGTCGGTGGACGGAGCAACGACTTATGAAGTATTCCGTGCAGATTCCCTCAACGGCCACTATGGCCAGCTGGCCCCGTATGCATTGACATTCGTTCTGCGCCGATTCTTCGAAGCCACTCTACCGCCAGACTTTCTTTTAGCGGTTCCGCAGCCTGGTTTCGCCGACGGCACAGTGAAGCCAGGGGTTACGTATTACTACAAAGTCCGAGCGCAGGACGGGAGCCATCCAGGCGAGTTCTCTGATGCAGCAGCGGGGCAATCGAATGACTCGGATCCGGGCCTGGTAGCGTTTCAGATCAATTCTGCCGACCTCTCAGGACAGCTACTGCGCAACAACTGGAGCAACGGAGTCGGCGAAGATCACCTTGGCTATGTCTTCAAAGGGGATGCGAGCCCGCAGATCAAGGATGCCGGCACGCAATATCGTGCAGCGAATAAGTACCTTCATGAAAGTCTTGGGATGCGGTATATACGAGCCCACGGAATTCTTAGTGAGGGAGTGGTCTGCAGACAGGATGGGACCTACGACTTCTCGCGTGCTGACACCATCTATGACAAGATAGTCGCCGATGGCATGATGCCTTTTGTCGAGTTGAGCTTCATGCCGGCGTGCCTCGCCGCAAACCCAAAGCAGACCGTAATGTCTTACGGTATTGTCTCGCCCCCCAAAAATTACAAAGCCTGGGGAGAATTCGTTCGACAATTTGTAGCACACCTGTCAGCGCGCTATGGCAACGAACAGGTACGCCAATGGTATTTCGAAGTGTGGAATGAACCGGACTTAGAAATCCTTTGGTTGAAGAAATTCTGGAAGGGAAGCCCCGAGGAATATCTCCGCCTCTACGACTACGCCGCGACTGCCGTCAAGAGTGTCGATCCGGCCTTCCGTGTTGGAGGTCCCGTTGGCATATTTTCAACCACCGTCGACCCGTTTCTCAAGCATGTCACCAGCGAAAACTTTGCCACCGGAGGTACAAGCGCTCCCCTAGACTTCTTTGACATGCACGTGTATTGGTCTTCTCCGGCCGATTGGCGCCCTATTCTCAAGCGGTATGGGCTCGAAAAGACCCCCGTCATCTTCACCGAATGGGGCGCATCTGCAGCCAACGACTCCGAAGTAAACGATGGCCCTTATGGCGCAGCGTGGTCCGTTGGCAGTGTTATGAGTTCATCCGACTCGCTTGAAATGATGTTCCATTTTGCTGGAACGGACTACTTTGAAGAGTCCGGTGCGCCCAAGAGTTTCTTCCACGGCGGTTACGGCCTTCTCGGCCTCGATCAGATTCGCAAGCCGTCGTACTGGGCGTTTTATCTCTTGAATGAAATGCAGGGCACACGTTTGAAAGCCGGCCCAGTCGGAGGCGGACGAGCGAGCGCATTGGTGAACGTCATTGCAACCCGCAATGAGGACGATATCTCGATTCTGATTGCATCCCTTGTCCCCTCCCAGAGCCTCTCCAAGGGCGTCCCAGAGTTGGCCAGGAGAGTGGTTCTGAACGTAGAAGGGCTTGACTCCGGCAAGACCTATTCCGCAAAGATCGAGCGAATCGACAACGATCACTCGAATGTCCGAGGCGCGTGGCTGGCGATGGGGTCGCCCGTATGGCCGAATCCGGATCAACTCAAGTCGCTTCATCAAAAGGATGGCCTTTTTTCAGCCGAGTGGCCACAGCAGATTGTTGCGTCTGCATCGGGACAAGCTTCCGTTGAAATCGAACTACCCATGCCAGGGGTTGCAAGGATCGCATTGACCCCAAGAAGTGAACGCCAATGAACCCTAAGAATCCTCCGGAATCTATCCGGCTTGAGTTCGGCCCAAGTTGTTTCGATTCCGCGGAGAACCACTTCCCTAGTCTCAGGATCCATCCAATCGGCAATCTCCGTGGCGGTCGTTTCAACCAAGGTTTTCAGTTGTTCCCGATAACCGGGGAGGGCCGCCCCAAATGCGCGCTTGTCTTCCAATTCTTTATTCCATTCTTCTGTAAACAGCTCGATCGCCTGCTTTGCGGCCTTCTCTCGAGCGCTCGGCTGCAAGCGACGAATTAGAGCTTGTTTTCCAGAACGAATGGAATCTTTTGAGAGACTTTCGATGGCTTCCTTTACCTTCGGAGAGGCAAGGCAGCAACTGCGCGAGGCATTCCCGGTTGATTCGGCACCTGAATTCCTGATCCTTGATCGCGGGTCCAATTTCAATGAAGAAGTAGTCGACACGGTGAAGAGCTTCGGTATAGAGCCCAAACGCGCCAGCTTCCGAAGCCCGTGGCAGAACGGCGTAGCAGAGCGTTGGGTCGGCAGCTGTCGCCGGGATCTGCTCGATCATGTCATCGTCGTGAATGAGCGGCGATTGAAGCGGCTCATGAACGAATACGTTCACTACTATCACGAGGACCGAACGCATCTTGCTTTGGCGAAAGCAACGCCCGCGGGCCGCCAAACAGGGGTAAGACCCGTCAATGGTTGCAGGGCTGTATCAATGCCAAGGCTCGGTGGTCTGCATCATCGCTACGACCTGGCCGCCTGAGCGATCTCTTCAACCGATTCTCAATGGGAGCGAAGATCACCGATGGGAGATGCGTGCCTACCGACCCCGCATTCTGCGCTTCGGCCTGTTTTTCAATGAGCTCCTTGGGCACCAGGCGGTTCCATCTCGACCGAAGCCTACTTTCGAAACGACCGACGAATTGGCAAATCATGCTGATTTTGTGCCCCGATGGAATTGTGGGGAGGCACACCACCATCTTGAGAGTGTATGCGCCGATAACTCCCGAAACTTCACCGCTCAGATAATATGTGCTGTCGATCTGGGACTCGTTGGTGATCGGCACACTTATCGTGAATGTAGGAAACGTGATGTTCTCTACGCCTTCAAATTGGGGTGCCTGCGATTCACAAAAGCCGCGTTGACCGCGCGTAAAAACACGCTTGCTGGAATGTTGAGCAATAGTCTTCGGCTTTTCCCGCGGAACGGAATTGTTTCGATCTCCAGAGCCGTGGCTTCATGCCTGCTTCGACTCTGTGTCAATAGATACGAGGCGACCTGGGCATCTGGATTGACGGATTCGAAAGTTTTCATTTTTTCGTGAAAGCGCAATCCGAATTCCAAACCGGCCCGTATCCATTGCAACGAGCGGCGAGCGCAAGGGCCTCATCAATCTGCCCCCGCCTCTTTCAGGTGTTCCCTCCCCCAAACCAGTGTAGTGACTCAGGAAAGTCGCAAGTCGGAATTGAGGTCTGCGCTCGTACTCGCGTCCAGTCGTCGATTCGCGCCAGTCTGCTCAACCAGATTGCACGCGATCAAATAGTCCGCCACGCAAAACAGGCGTATCTGGGGGTACGCCCATTGACAAAAACAGAAACTCACCCGGCGACACTCGTCAACCAAACTCGGGCCGCACGACGATCGCCGCCGAGAAAGGGAGAAGCTACATGTTGAAATGTCTGAAAACGCTCGCAATCGTCGCCTTTGCCGTAGGTTCCGTCGCCGCAGTTCCGGCGGCGAAAGCCGACAACACAGACGATGTCACCCTGAACTTTGCATCCGGGGCTACCTTCACCGGTACCGTGGATTTTGCCAACAACTACAGTTCCATCACCGGGGTCAATGGCATATTGACCGGTTACGAATACGGAATCAGCGGCTACACCGGAGTTGGAAGCGACTCCATCAATTGGGTCTGGGGACTCTGCGGCAACTGCTCGGGCTTGAGCGGAGACCAGTTTGGCAACCTGCTGATGGACGGGATTCCGTTCGGCGACGGTTTCGGCGATTACTCCAACTTCATTGCATTCACTTACGACTACACCAATGCCCCATCCCTGGTTCTTGATACCGCGGGGAATATTGGCATAGACGTCGACTTCCAGGACTTCCTGGTGAGCGGCTCGATTACTCCCACTCCCGAGCCGGGCACGATGCTCCTCCTGGGCACTGGTCTCTTAGGCTTGGCCGGCCTGGTGCGGCGCAAATCCTTGCAGCGCACTTAGCCTTTCAAAGTCGAAAAATGCGTGACTCTCAATTCCGGAGCGCAAACGCTGGAACTTGTTACGGTGCACGACGCATAACTCGGTGCGTGCGCTTTACGAGTTAGCGCAACCCGGCCAAGCGAGTAACTCACTACCTGGGAATCCGGAGTGCGAAATGTCGCGTTTCATCCATCGCAGCACGCGCAATCCAGCACCAGGCAGTCTGCGTAAACCAAGAAACGAATGGCGAGTACCTGAACCTGCCCCATCCTCTCCCTCCTCGTTCAGCCTTTCCATTCCTCAACGTCCCAGAAACAGCATGGAGAGCCTTATGTCAACTCTGAAGCGCGCAATTGGACTCGCGTTGAGTCTGCTGATTGCCGTCCCGCCCGGCGCATTTGCGTCGAGTCATCGGGAGGCGCCCATCACCGCCCTGGATCACACCGCTGACATCACCGATTTTTACGCTTTTGTCAGCTACGACAAACCAGGGTACGTCACGTTTATTCTGTGCGTCGATCCGTTCTTGCAGCCGAGCAACGGACCGAACTACTTCCCCTTCGACCCGGCGATCACCTATAAGATCCTGGTCGACAACAATCAAACCGCGCTGCCGGCCGTGACGTTTCAATTCCAATTTCAGACCCACATCCTCGACGCCGGTCTTCCTGTCGGCTTCGCCGGCGCGGGCAACGGGGTTGACGCGCCGCCTAACTCGCCGGCGCCGGTTCCTCCCGGCACTCCGATCGTGCCTCCTGCAATCACTTCGCTGACTGGCGCTGGCGCCGCAGGCCTGAGCCTGCAGCAGACATTCACCGTGAGCATGATCAAGGGCGGCAAGATCACTCCCTTGACCAATTCCACCGGCAGTCCGCTTATCGCAGTACCCAGCAACATTGGCGAGCGCACCATGCCGGATTACGATGCGCTGGCCGCACAGGGAATCTACAACCTGAGAGGCAGCGGCGTATCCGGCGTTAGCGTCTGGGCCGGCACGGCTGCCGATCCTTTCTTCATTGACCTGGGCGCGACCTTCGATAGCCTCAATTACCGCGCCGGCAGCGGTGTTGAAGCACTCACCGCAGCTCAGGACGCCGACGACCACCTCAATTCTGCCGCCGATTCGGTTGCCGGATTCAACGTTAACGCCATCGCCATCGAGGTTCCCATTACTCTGCTTACCAGCGATGGGGCTCTCCACACATCCACTGATCCGAAGGGAACCATTGGCGCCTGGGCGACAACCTCGAGGCCCGCAATCACCATCATCCAATCCCCTGGCGCAACCCAGCCCCCCGGCAACATTGGCCTGCTTCCGATAACCCCCGCTCTCGCCCAGATTCAGCGTTTCGGCAATCCGCTGATCAACGAACTGGTCATCGGCACCGGCAGCAAGGACTACTGGAGCATGTCGCAGCCGGTGAACGACAGTCAGTTTGCTGCGTTCGATCTCGATCCACTCATCGCGAGAGTGTTCAATGCCGTATACGGATTCAACATTCCCGCTCCGCCCAGGGTCGATCTACTGCCTCTGGTAACGTATGCGGCGCCGATTGCCCCGGCAGGCACTCCAGCCGGGCCCATCGCCGACCTCATGCGTCTCAACACAGGTGTGCCGGCTACGCCGCTCGCCTCGCGCAAGCGTCTTGGCCTTATCGCTGGTGACGGTGCCGGCTATCCCAATGGCCGCAGACTCACCGATGACGTTGTCGATATTACTGAGCGCGTGGCCATCGGCGGCATTCTGGCCGGCCCTCAATTCAATGTCGCGCCGAACAACCTGCTCGGCGACGGCGTCAACGCAACCGACGTTCCTCCGCAAGAAACATTTCCCTATCTTCACTACGCATACAGCGGGCGCGACAGTCGCCATATCAGTCCGGGCGATTCAACCGGATGCGGCGATCAGCCGACTTCCACCAGCGCCCAGAACTCCGATGCCCCACCGCTCAACCAGGGTGGTTCTTCGGCCTGCCCTCAGTAATGCCCATCTGGGCTGCCTGACCCTAACACGGCTCTTTGCGCGGAGCATGTCTCTGCGCAGAGAGCCGCTACTCAAGAGAAGAGGTACCTTATGAGATCTCCACGTGCAACGTTCTTCATTCTTGGTGTCTGCCTCTCCGCTTCGGCGCTTGCCCAACAAGGTAGCGTGGCCGCGCCCGAACAGATCAACGCGCCTGGCGAAGCGGCCGTTCAGGAACAGACTCCCGCCCAACTGCGCATCGCGGCAGCCAGGCAGCAGATTGCATCCGATCCCAAAAAGGTCCAGGCCTACAACGAACTGGCGACCGCCTATCTCCGGCGAGCTCGTGAGACTGCAAATCCAGATTACTTTAACGATGCGGACGACGCTCTCACTGAAGGCCTGAGACTGGATTCGACGGACTTCCAGTTGCAGAAAACGCAGGTAGCCCTCATGTTAGGCAGGCATGAGTTCGCCCAGGCGCTGGAACGCGCCAAAGCTCTCAATCACCACGTTCCGGACGATGTGATGACCTACGGATATATGGCCGAGGCGGAGATCGGGCTCGGCAACTATTCAGAGGCGGTGACGAATGCGCAGTGGATGATGAATATGCGGCCGCGTAACACTCCGGCGCTTTTGGTTGGGGCAACACTGCGAACGGTGTACGGCGATACGCACGGCGCAATCGACTTTCTCAAAATGGCATACGCGCAGACTTCGCCTGCCGAAGTGGAAGAACTAGCGTGGATTGACAACCAGATTGCGTCCATCCAAATCGAATCGGGCCAGAACGACGCGGCGGCGCAGACGCTGGAAGCGGCCGAGCAAACATTCTCTCGCTATCCTTACACGAAGGAAAACTTGGCACGCGTTCGCATGGCCCAGAATCGAGCCAACGATGCGGTTCAACTTTGGATGCAGGCTGCGTCGATGGACAAAGATCCGCACGAGCTTTATGAGTTGGCAACAGCGCAGGAAGCGGCAGGACAGCCGGCTGACGCGCGCGCCACGTTTGCGGAATTCGAAAAGCTGGCGAGCTCGCCGGAGACGGCTACAGACAATTCAAGAATCGATCTCATTCTTATGTACGCGGCAAGCCCTGAATCCGCGCCGGATGCTCTGAGGCTTGCGCAGCAGGAAGTTGCAAAGCGGCAGGATGTGTGGACCCTCGATGCATACGCATGGGCACTCTATGACAATGGGAAATTTCAGGAGGCGGACGCCCCCGTGCAAAAGGCCATCTCCGTCGGAATCCAAAACGCGCAGATCTTCGACCACGCCGGCCACATCGCCCAACAGCTCAACCGCAGCGAAGACGCTGTTCGGGACTTCAAGCTTTCAATTCAATCCAATCCCGCATCGGAGTTTGTCGTCGACGCCTTCCAATCTGTAAGCCTCGTCGCGAAGGCGGATGGCCGCGAGCGAAACGCAACCAGGATCGAGAAAGAACCCGATCCCGCCCAGACCACTCGTCCCAATGCGTCCGAGGCCCCTGCGAAAGATCCGGATCGCTCAGCGCCATCCACCGTCGTTGGTTTAACGAACGGTGCTTATACTTTCGCTCCGGTGCCGGCATCCCTTCTGACGCCTGCGCCCACCGGAACCGCTCACGTCATCCATAGTGCCCAGGCCGTTGTCGCGCGTAACCCGAAGGACGCTGCTGCATACGCCGGCCTGGGCGCTGCGTACTTCCAGCGCGCCAGGGAGAGCGGCGATGTAAGCGACTATCAGCTCGCAGAGGAGTCTCTTTCCAAGTCCCTCGACCTTGTTTCAGCGGATTTCTCGGCAGATACAGCCTTGGCAACGATGGCCGAGGTGTGCATGGGAGAACATCGCTTCGCCGACGCGCTCAACTATTCGTTGAAGGCGCTGTCGCTTGGAACAGGCGACGTCTCGCCCTTCGCCATCGTCGGCGACGCCTACGCAGACATGGGCGAATATGACAAAGCTGCCGCGGCCTATGGCCGATTGACGCCTCGCGATATGACCCTCGGTCCGCGCGCCGCATATGCGCGAGACAGCCGGCTCTCTTACCTCAAGTTCATCGCGGGAGATATGGCCGCGGCGATCGCTCTAATGAAGACGGCCGTTACAGAGGGAGCGGAAGCTCAGCTTCCAAGCGAGAATCTCGCATGGCTCTCCTACGAATTGGGAGAGTATGAGACGCAGGTCGGCGACTTCGCTTCAGCCGATACGGCGTATCTTGCTGCACTCAACACGCATCCCGGTGACTATCGCGCGTTGGCTGCGCTCGCCAGGCTCAGAGCGAATAGCGGTAGATATGCGGAGGCGATTGAGCTATACCAAAAAGCAATTGCCGTAGTGCCAATGCCGATCTTTATCTCGGAACTCGGAGATCTTTATGCTAGAACCGGAAACCAGCCGAACGCTCAGAAGCAGTTTGCGCTGGTTGAGTACATTGGGCTGCTCGGGCACATCAACCAGGTGCTTCATAACCGCGACCTCGCTCTCTTTTATTCAGACCATGATATGAAGCTCACTGAAGCTCTCGATCTTGCGCAGAAAGAGCTTGAAGTGCGGCATGACATATACACATGGGATGCGCTGGCGTGGGCCCTTTACAAGAACGGCAAACTTGCAGAGGCCGCGAAAGCAAGCGAGAAAGCCATGCGCTTCGGAACGCGGGACCCGCTGCTCCTGTTTCACGCAGGGATGATTGCGGAGAGGCTGGGACAGCGCGAGCAGGCCCGCACGGAACTGATACAGGCTCTCCAGATCAATCCTCATTTCCACCTGGTCTATGCAAATGAAGCGAAACAGAAGCTCGCTGCGATCGACGCGCAAGCCAAAGCAACGGAGGATTCAAATGCCCATGCGCGTTAAAAGGCTTTTGAGATTTCTGTCACTACTTTTGTTTCTGTGCGTGGGCCGTTTGGCTTCGGCCCACCCCATGGGCAACTTCAGCGTCAACCACTACTCCAGAATCACGCTCGAAGCCGATCGGATCCGCGTCCGTTATTTCATTGATCTGGCCGAGATCCCCACCTTCCAGGAACTGCAGCAGGCGAACATCGCAACCACTGCGATCGATCCGAATTCCGCTGCAGCGATCAACTACGTGGCCGCACGGGGTGCGGATCTGGGTCACGGCTTGATCCTCGACGTAGATAACCATCCGGTTACTCTTCATCTCGTATCGAGCGCAGTCATCTTCCCTCCGGGTGCGGGCGGCCTGCCCACGATGAAGATGGGTTTCGTCTACGAAGCTGCCTTTCCATCGACCCCATCCACTTTTGGCCGGCAACATACAACCCTTCATTATGCTGACAACAACTATCCGGGACATACCGGATGGAAGGAGATTGTTGCCCAGGCTTCCGCAGGTTCATTGCTGCAAAGTTCGGTTCCGGCAACGGACCGCAGCGGCGAGTTGAGCAATTATCCAACCGACCTGCTGACCAGTCCACCGCAGGTTCTCGAAGCCTCTTTGATCGCGGTACTGCCGACGGCAGTCTCGGAGACGCCGCAGGTTCGCTCACCTCAGTCGCCACCTGTGGCCGCGGCCGCGCTAAATCATGCAAGAGAAATGCGGCCGACCGCGCACACGCAGCCGGTAAGTTCCGCCGTCGCAACGCCGCCTACGTCCTCAGTATCGACAGGTATGAATCTCCAGGCAAATCGGCAGAAGACGCCGCGCAGCAAATTCACCGAGCTGATTCAAACCGAGCATCTGAGCTTGTGGTTCCTGTTTACCGCAGCTCTTATCGCCATCGGCCTGGGCGGGCTGCACGCATTGGAGCCTGGCCACGGCAAGACAATTGTCGCTGCTTATCTTGTCGGCTCCAAGGGGACCGCGCGTCATGCTTTTCTCCTTGGACTCATCGTCACACTCTCGCATACAGCAGGCGTATTCGCGCTTGGCGCGATCACTTTGTATGCATCGCGGTACATTGTGCCCGAGCAACTTTATCCCTGGCTCGGCACATTATCCGGAATCACCATTGCCGGGCTCGGCTGCTATATGCTCATGCGCCGCTTGACCGGCACTGCTACGGACCACTCCCATGCCCCAGGCGCATCCCATGCCCACTGGATGTTCTGGAAGCGTTCGCAGGAAAAAGAGACAGAAGGCAATAATGTTCAGGGCATCGCGCAGCCCTCGCAAGCTGTGAGTCTGACTCAGCTCTTCACTCTCGGCATCGTTGGCGGAATCATCCCGTGCCCCGCGGCACTGATCGTTCTCTTAAGCGCATTCGCACTGCACAGGATTGGGCTGGGCTTTTTCCTGATCGTGGCCTTCAGCATCGGACTCGCGGCCGTGCTGATTGGATTCGGCATGCTGATGGTTTTCGCCCGTCGATTCATGACGCGTCTCAAGATGGACGGTCCACTCACAACGCGCTGGCTTCCGGTCGCTTCCTCCTGCTTCATAACAATCCTTGGCCTGGCACTCGCAATCCAGGCACTCGCCACCGTGCACCTCGGCGTACACATGCTGTCGAGGGAGAGACTTGGCCCTATCTTGTTTGTGACCGGTCTGGGCCTGATCCTAGGAATGCGGCATTCCACCGATGCTGACCACGTGGTTGCCATTTCAACCATTGTCAGCAAGCAGCGGAGCATCCGCAACGCGGCCTTCATCGGATCAATTTGGGGAATGGGTCACACCATCACCATCTTCATCGTTGGCTCGCTGATCATCCTCTTCGGGGTTGAGATTCCACCCCGCCTGGGCCTGTCCATGGAATTCAGCGTAGCCCTCATGCTCATTCTGCTCGGCGTGCTCAACCTTACAGGCGTGATGCAGAGAGTGACGAGCCACT
>JBEKFD010000008.1:0-46616 GCA_050013495.1 Occallatibacter sp.
CCGTAGGAGTCTGGACCGTGTTTCAGTTCCAGTGTGTCCGTGCGCCCTCTCAGGCCGGATACCGATCACAGTCTTGGTGGGCCATTACCCCGCCAACTAACTAATCGGCCGCGACCCCCTCCCAAAGCGAATTGCTCCTTTGACCCGTAGGTGTTATGCGGTATTAGCTAAGGTTTCCCTCAGTTATCCCCCACTCCAGGGTAGGTTAGTCACGTGTTACTCACCCGTGCGCCACTTTACTCAGGGATTGCTCCCCTTTCTCGTTCGACTTGCATGTGTTAGGCACGCCGCCAGCGTTGATTCTGAGCCAGGATCAAACTCTCGTTTGAAACCTGATGTCGGCTCCCCTCTGACGGAGGTCAGCGAGAGTCGACTTGATGCCTGCGCATCTGTCTTCGCATTGCTGCAGAAGAGCAGGGTGCACGCAGGCACTCTTACCTTGTGAGAATGATCAAGCCAAACTTGATCCCTTCTCACGACTGGCATGTTCAACCAATTTGTCAAAGATCCTTGAGAGTTGACCGCCTGAGCGGGCTCTTTTGGGATCGAGGCCCAGGCTGTGACGCCGGGGTGTCCTCGAACTTGTTGCGCTCGCCGTTATTACTCCTAAGAGCAACAACCGGCGTTTTTGCGCGAACCCTCTAAAACTATCGAAGTTTCAACTTTATGTCAAGCTAATCTTTTTCTTCGCTCAAGGCCATTTCAACTCCCGTTCCAACTTAACGTTGGCGGTCGTTCCTTGGGGGCGAATTCCAGACCAGCCGGGAAAGATGATTCCCCGCCTCGAAGGCATCGCACTGCGCAAAATATCAAAGATCGACCAGCGCAAAAACCGCCCGAGCCGATAGGGCTCGCAGGAGATAAACTCCTGGGTCGTGCAATGGCTTGTTCTCTCTAGGGATTCCCTACAGGGGTTCAGGGGCTCTTGCCTCACCTGACCCAACGAACTAGTTCCATTACCTGGCTTCCCAATTCCCTTACGGGCAGGCCACACGGCCACCGGGAGGCTTTACTGCCTTACTTACTGCTGAGCAACTCTCAAAGAGTAGCACATGCTACCCCGTATTGCAAGCGTTGAGCCGAGATCCACACGCCGGAACAGTGTAACCCTCTTTGCAACCTCCCGAGAATAGCAACCCACCCGCCGGAACGCAAGCGCACCGCCTGTGGAAAGCGGCCATTTCTGTGGGAAAAGCGCCCTCACTGGCGCTGAATCACGCCTAAGTCGGTGAGCCCGTTGACGAAGAACTGCATGGCGAGCGCCACCAGCAGCAGGCCCATGATACGCACCAGGATGCGAATGCCGGTTTCGCCCATCACCTGGCGGACTCGGCCCGCAGCGGGCAGAACAAAATAGCTAATGAGGCTGGTGAGCGCGATGGAACCGAGAATGGCCCCCATCTCCCAATTCAGGAGCGTTGGGACCTGGCCGACCAGCACCATGACGGAAGAAATGGCTCCGGGGCCGGCCAGCATGGGAATGCCGAGCGGCACAATGCCGGCGTCCTCCTTGAGCGAGGCTTCTTCGGTATCACCCGAAGCCTCCTGGGTGGGCGAGCGTTTCGCTTCCAGCATGTCCAGGCCGATGAGCAGTAGAATCAGGCCGCCAGCGATCTCGAATGCCGGCAGCGTAATTCCAAACATTCTGAAGATCAGCTGACCCCCCAGGGCAAAGCTGGTAAGTACGATGAAGCAGGTGAGGCAAGCCTTGCGCGCCATGCGCTTGCGCCGCGCGGGATCGGCGCTCTCGGTAATGGCCAGGAACGATGGGATGGCTGCGAACGGGTCCACGAGAAAAAAGATCGAACTAAGAGCCAGCACGGCAAAGCGCACCCACGGAACACGGGTGAGTTCGGTCAGCGCATTCTGGGCTGGGTTGGAAAAGTTCACTTGATGAGGTTATCGCAGTTCGCCCCGACCGTCGTTGCGGGACACTGTTTTCTGGATCCTGCCGGCACCGATGCAGTTGCCGGTCCCATTCAATCGCCTAATGTCCGATTGCAAGGGATGCCCAGTTCTACGTCCGTCGCGCCTGCACAGCATTCTAAGATAGCCTGTATGCGTCAATGAGCGCCTTTCGCAACTGCGGCGCACTCTTGGGCGTCCTTTCGGCGATCCATCGCAGCAGGGGCTCCCCATTTGTGCCTGCCGCGGCTGCGGCACCAGTCAGTTTTATCCGAGCGACGAAATCAAGGACCGCCGGCCTGTCGGCTCCGCAGACTTCAAAATCCTCCTTAAACAGGAGCCAGCTATCCCCCATGCAGCCGACGAAGCCATCCACCCACTGCAAATCCTGTAGGAGCGACCGCATTTCAGGGGAGAGCTTCGCGCCGTACTTTTCGAGTGCGAGGCGCCGATTCCATCGTACGAAATCGCGACCGACCTCATAGTAGGGCGTGAATTGGGCACGCGCGTATACCCATGCAAACGTCTCGAGAGGCAGCTTACCATGATTGCTCAGGCTGTATCTCGCCCACTCTACCCGAGCCCTAGCCGAGCCGGTCGCGGCTTGTATGGACCGGAAAAACCCCAAAATCCATAACTTGAAGTAGCTGGCGAAAATGCCTACCAAAATCAAGGCCACGAGCCAACCGAATGCCGGGTGCTGAAAGAGGGACTCTAGCATCCCCGGCAATCCCGGATTTTTGCGCGGGCTAAAGTCCCCGTTGGTCGCTTCATGGACAAAGAGCCACACCATCCCAACGCAGAGCAGGGCAAAGAGCAGCATCGAAAGCCTATAGCGCAGGGGCGTTTCCCCTAGAAATCTTGCCCCGCAACTTGGACACTTTTCGGGTGGGTCAAACTGGACTTGTGTCAAGTTTCTACATTTTAAGCAAGGCAGCTGCGCCTTTGGGAGGCGTCGTTTTTGGCCCATTTTCCAAGCTTCGACCTGGGCCCCAAAGTCTTCCATTTCAAGCCGCCTTCTCGCAGTACAGACCGCAGTCAGCCTGGACCCCACTATCCCGGAGGCCGCTCGGCGCAGACGGAAGTGTCGAACTGGGCAAGATCAAAAGCGGAAATAGAATACATCCACCCGCATTCCTCGCACAACACAGGCCATCCCCCAGCGGCGCACCGAATCAGCGCCCTCAGCAAGGCCGAAGTCCAGGGATAGCCGAAAAGGCTCCATCAGAAGAAAGACAGAGCTGAGCGCCAGCACGGCGAAGCGGACCCACGGAACGCGGGTCAACTCAGTCAATGCCGTTTCTGCTGGATTGGAAAGGATCACAAGCGTTAGAAGCTACAGAACGACAAATGATTCAACGACCATATGTCCATTCGCGTCTTCAACCGGCGCATTGCCCTCCCGCGCTACCAGGCGAGTCCGGCTGCCGGCCTCGCGGGCCGCGTCCAACTCGCGCACCACATCGGAAAGGAAAAGGACTTCGTGGGGCTCGACGCTCATGACCGCCGCAATGGCCGCATAGCTCGCGCTGGCCTGCTTGGGCCCGGTGCGGGTGTCGAAATAGGCGGAGATCAGGCCGGTAAGATCGCCAAAGATGGAGTGGCGAAATACCAACTGTTGCGCCTCAACTGATCCGGAAGAGTAGATGGCGACTCTGGCGTCTGCGGACCAGCGGCGCAGTGCATCGGGCACATCGGCGAAAAGAGTTCCTTTCAACTCGCCGGACTCGAAGCCCGCTTTCCATATCTTGCCTTGAAGGCTTTTGAGAGCGGTGGATTTACGGTCGCGGTCCATGAGCCAGTTGAGGTAGGCGAGCGCGGCATTCCGAAAAGCAGATCCTTCGACTCCGCTGAAGGACGCTTCGCTCAGGATGACAAGATCGATTTTGTGCGAGAGAACCGGGGCCATGCCGGGAGCGCCCGGATCAGCTTCGGCGCGGTTTTCCTGGGCCAGGAGAGTCAGATCGGCGGCGACGGCGGCATTCGATCGGTTCTGTTCGAGAAACGACTCGAAGTGCGCGCGTGCATACGGGAACAGCTGCTCATACACGAATGCGATGGGAGCGACGGTTCCTTCGACGTCAAGCAGGTAGACCCGCGGCGAGTCCGTACTCATGGGCGCAGGCTGCTCTCCGCGCGGGGGCCGAAGTAGGCAGGACCGAAGCAGAGGGGCTGGAACTGGCGATCGACGCCGGTGCCGGTGTACTGCGGAGTCCAGCCGGCGGTGTCTTGAAACCAGCGAATGGCGCGGATGCGGCGATCTTCGCAGAGCGTGAACCAGTGCGTGGTTCCCTTGGGCACGCGCAGCAAGTCGCCGGGACCGACCTCGACGGAAACCACCTTTTCCCGGAGATGCAGGAAGAAGATTCCGCGCCCGGCGAGGATGAAACGGACCTCATCTTCAGAATGCGTATGCTCCTTGTCGAAGCGGGCAAGCATGGCGTCGAGGTTGGGCGTATCGGGGTTCACGTCGATGACGTCCGCGGTCACGTAGCCGCCTCGTTCTTTCAGGTCGTCGATCTCTTCGGAATAGGCTGCGAGCACTGCGCCGGCCGGTGCGTCTGCGGGCACGCGCGACAGATCCCATCGCTCGTAGTCGATGCCCAGCGCGGCCAGGCTGGTTCGGATTTCGGATTCGTCGTCAATGACTCGGTCTTCGTTCGGAAATCGGAGAACGGCCATATGTGCTCCTTCAATCGAAACGCCGGCAGCACGTAATCCGCGGTGCCAACTCCTACACCTAGCCGGCCAGCGCCTTCCGGCCTTCCACCTCGAAGAGAAATTCGAGTGCCTCCAGGTGGCGCCGCGCCTCGGTTACCGATTCCCCCCAAGTATAAAGCCCGTGCCGGCTGAGCAGAACCCCGTGTGCTTCGGGATATTTGCCGAGCGCTGTGGCCAATTGAGCGGTGAGCTCTGCGTAGTTCTGCGAATTCTTGAGAATCGGCACTTGTTCGACATGCTCGTGGGAAGCCACATTCGACAGTCCCTTGAGCAACTCGTAGCCGCTGAGGGCCACGTAACCCGCGGCCTCATGGAAGCCGGAGAGCAGGGTGTTCCACACTGTGTGCACATGCAGGATTGCGCCGGCTGTGGGGCGCGCTTTGTAGAGCACCAGGTGCAGGCCGGTTTCTGCGGAAGGCCTTCCAACACCAGTGAGCATATTCCCTTCGAGGTCCACTTCCAGCAACCCAGCCGGTGTCAGCGCGCCCTTGTCCAGGCCGCTGGCGGTGATGAGAATTCGCTCACCCTGGCGCACGCTGAAGTTGCCGCTGGTGGCTGGAACCCAGCCCCGCGTGTAACACCAGCGCGCCGTTGCGCACAGCGCTTCAGGGGCAGAAGAAAGGGAATCCGTATCAGAATCCGCATTGAGAACCATACGTAATTGAAGTGTAGCAATGGCCGCAGCTCTACAATCATCTCTTGCCCGTTGAAGCCCAATCCGTTGAGGTCGTGTTGGTATCCCCGCGCAATCCGCTCAACATCGGCGCGGTGGCTCGCGCCATGGCCAACTTTGGCTTTGAGCGCCTCACCGTGGTTGCACCGTACGCTCCGCACTGGCGCGAGGCCCGCTCGGCCGTGGGAGCGCCGGGACTTCTCAAAAATGCGAAAGAGTCAACGACGCTCGCTGAGGCCGTGGCCGCCTGCACCCTGGTAATCGGTACCGGGACCCTCACCCATCGCAAGCCAGAACAGCGGGTGGTTCCACTGCCTGCGCTGGCGCCGCAGGTGGTTGCGGAGATAAGGCGAGGCGGCCGCGTTGCGCTGGTTTTTGGTCCGGAGAAGCATGGGCTGACGCGGGAAGACCTCTCCTGGTGCCAATTGCTGGTGGAGATTCCTACCGATCCGCGCCAGCCTTCGATGAACCTGGGTCAGGCGGTTGCGGTTTGTCTTTACGAGTTGGCTTCGGGGGCTAAAGCCCACGGTCAGTCTGCAGGCTCGACGTACGGGCTGAAGCCCGTACCCTTCGACGAGAGTCCTGGGCATGAACTAACGCCCGCACCCTGCGCCGGGCGTTCAACGCATAGGCTGAAGCCGGGACCCTTCGAAGAAATTCCGAACAGAGAAATCAACGCGCCGGCCGCGCCCTCCGGCAGCCTCGACCGGCTCGCTGAAGTCATTGAGGACGTAATGACCGCTGCCGGCTACTCGCCGCGGTCTATGCAGGCGGCGAATCGCCACGATCTGCGGCTACTGCTGCGCAGGCTTGCGCCTACCGAGCGCGACACGCGGCGGATTCTAGGGCTCTTCCGTCGGATTCTGTGGCGATTGCACCAAAACGGGAAAGGCAAGTAAATACACCGAAATCAGGGGCTGCAACTTATGGGTCATTCCGGTCGAAATTGGGCCGCAATGAGGTCAAATCCTGATAAAGTGGGCCTCGAAGGCTCCCCCCATGTTGAAGGCTCTCGGTCTCTTCCGATCTGCTCCGGCCGCTCCGCGCATGCGTGCCGCCATTGCGTTGTGCGCTCTTCTGGCTTTGCCGCTGGCTGCCCGCGCGCAACAGCCCCAGCAGGAAACGCCCCAGCAGCCCGCCCCCCCGGCTCCAGATGCAACGCAAAGCCCGGCCCCAGGGACTACGACGCCCACCCCTGGCCAGCAGCCGGCGAACGCGCCCGGCGCAGCCGCACCAACGCCTGCCCAAAGCAGCCCGGCGCCGGCCGAGAGCAGCCCCGCGCAGTCGCCGACGCCCGCTCCGGACGCCGCGCAGACGCAGGGCACCGGGACTGCGACGCCTGCTCCCGGCCAGCAACCGGCGGCAGCGGCGGAGCCGGCGGTTCCACCTGCCCAGGCCGCGACGCCTGATGTGCAGACGGCCCCCGCGGCCAGCCCCACCCAGCCGGCAGGCATCAGCGAAGGAGAGCTGAAGCAGATGCTGGTGGGCAAGCAGGTTTACCTGCGCGGCGGCTATCTGGGAGATTCGCTCAACTTTGACGAGCACGGCCATATCGTTGGCCACTCGCCGCAGGGCTCTTACACGCTCAGCGTCGTCCAGGTTGACCACGTGCGGCTGACCAAGCACAAGGTGGAGTTGGAAGGCGCTCGCTTCGGGCTGCATTTCAACGAACAACTGGCCTATGAAGATTCCTCGACCTCGTATGACAAGGTCCGCATCACACCCCAAAAAAAGGTAGTTAGAATCACAATTGACCGAGAGATAGTGGTTAATCCCAAGAAGAAGAAGGAATCGTCGAAGGAAAAGGGAAAGGCAGGAACGACGGCGAGTCAGCATCCGTCGGGAACCGCGGCGGTCACGCCGCAAGCCGGGGCGGCGCCCACCTCTGGGGCCCAGGCATCGACGCCGGGTCCGGCAGCGGCCACCGCCTCGCCCGACCAGGCAGCGCAGGCGCCGGCAACGCCTGCGCCGCAAGAGAACTCTGCCGCAACCGCCGCTTCCGCGCCTTCTTCCGCATCGGAGCCAGGCGAGATGAGCGAGGCCGATCAGCTCAAAGCCTCCATCGCCGCCACGCCCGAGGCCGAGCGCCCCGCAGACCCCTCCAGCGTGACCACCACCACCTCTCCGGCTCACGCCAACCGCCTGCTGCGCGACGCTCTGGATGCCATCTTCGCTCCCGGCCTGGACCAGCGCATGATGGCCGCCATGCCCGACTTCTGGAAGCTCTACTACCAAGCCGTCGCGGCCAAGGCCGACTACCGGCCTGCGGACGCTCAAATCCTGCGCCAGAACACGGTGGATGAGAAGGCACACCTGCTCACCAGCTTCGAGCCGGAATCCAACGAATTTGCGCAGAATGCGGGCGTGGCCGGCATGGCCCTCTACCACACGGTGATTGACGCCGAAGGCAAGCCGGGCGAGATCGCTGTAGCTCGTCCCATCGGATTTGGCCTGGACGAGAACGCCGTGGCGGCCATTCGCAAGGCCAAATTCTCCCCGGCCATGAAGGACGGAAAACCCGTCCCCGTGATGCTCGACCTGGTGGTACAGTTCCGCATCTTCTCCAATCGCACCGCGGTTCAGGGCAATCCCGAGACGGCGGAAAAGGACAAGCCAGCCGGGCCGATGTTACCCGGACCTTACAGCGTGGCGCATCATTGACGGACTCATGAGCTCGCCTTTTCTCAAACTGATCCAAACCGGGGCCACGGCCGAGGTGGCCGACCAAGTCCAGGCCGACCCCGCGCTTGCCTCCTGGCGCGACCCGCAGGGAGTTTCCGCGCTGCTCTGGGCTGTTTACTACGGCCAGACACTGGTGCGTGACTTTCTCCTTGCTCGGCTGGCGGCCGATGGCATCGCGCTCGACCTCTTTGAGGCCTCGGCGATTGGTGACGAGGCGCGCCTGCGGCGTTTGCTCGATGGGGATGCAGAACTAGTCAGCGCATTTTCCGGCGACGGCTGGACGGCGCTGCATCTCGCCGCAGCCTTTGGAACGCCTGTGGCCGTTTCCACGCTCCTCGCGGCGGGCGCGCGGGTGGATGCGGTCAGCCGCAATCCGCAACAGAACCAGGCGCTGCACGCGGCGCTGGCGCTAGGCAAGAATGCGGAAACGGTCAAGTTGCTGCTCGAACATCGCGCTCCGGTCAACGTTGCGCAGGCAGGAGGGTTCACGCCTATTTTTTCCGCCGCGATCGCCAATCGCCGTGACCTGGTGGAGCTGCTTCTTGCGAATGGCGCCGATCCGCATTGCAAGAGCGACGCGGGCAAGACAGCCGCGGATTTTGCCCGCGAGCGGAGCCACACGGAGCTCGCTTCGTGGCTAGATGCGCAGCCTGCAGCATAGGCGAGGTGCCGGCATTCTCGGTTTCCTAACATCCAAACATATGATTTTAAGCACCTTAAGTGCATCCGTTTGACGTTTCAGCCTGCTTTGCGACTTCTGCCGTCTTACGGACGTAAGACATGAAAACACGCACGTATTCCGCCATCAGACATTCGGCTATGGCTGCAAGATAGCGGTACGGCAACGTAAGACAGAAGTAAGACAATTGTGAGACATGGTAAGACATTTTCCGTTCTCTGTCTTGCGCTTGTCGGACGGTGTCAGACCCATGTGAGACGTGGCGATTCATCCTGGCAAGTCGGTCTTACAACTTGTAAGGCGGTCATACACCAACCCCAGAGTATTCGTAAGACCCCATTTCAGATCCTCCGATGGCGTAAGACAACGTGATTGGAAGACTGGGCAATGTCTCACAGCGTCCTACTGCAATCGAAAGCATGTCTTACGGCAGGTTTCACGACACGCGCAGAACATGCCGTTTGTCCTACGGCGCCGGCTCCCACAGTTCTACTCGGTTTCCCTCGATATCCCAGATCCACGCGAAGCGCCCATAGCCGTGATCCTCGCGCTTGGGATCGATGCGCACTCCGGCCGAGGACAGTTGCGCCAGCAGCTGGTCCAGGTTGTCGACGCGGAAGTTCACCATCGCCTGCTGGGCGCCGTCGCCGAAATAGCTTGTACCGAGGGGGAAGTGGGTAAAGACGGTCATGCCTGCCGACCCCGGGCCGTCAAAGACCAGCGACCCTCCGTCTTGGGCCTGGATGCCGAGATTGCTCGCATACCAGGCAGCCATCTCCTGGGGATCTCGCGCCTCCAGGAACACTCCGCCTACGCCCACTGCCTTGGCCATGGTTACTCCTCCCGCTGAATGATCTCTTCGAGTTTGGGCTTGTGTTTGGCCTCGCGGCCGGTGCGCGGCTCCGTATCCACGACGCGCGCCGGTTTGGGCTGGCCCACGCGCTCGCGTGCGTTGGCTTTGACGGCCTTGGTGACGGAAAACTTTCCTGGCTTGCGTTTGGTCATGTGTCCAGATTCGAGGTTAGGCTTCGAGTTCCATTATGGGCAAGCATGAGTATGGAATAGAATCGGCTTGAGGGGAAGAGCCGGAGACCATGGAAGAGCGGGAATTTTTCAACGAGACCACGGAACTGCGCAATCACACCCTAACCTGCCCCAAGTGCGGCCAGGCGGGCGAGTATAAAGTTACCTGGATTGTTCGCCGCAAGCGGGCGCAACTGCCCCGCGGCGCCGACGAGCGCGACCGGGCCCGCTTTGCCAAGGCACAGTCGTACATGGTGCGCCGCGACGACAAGGTTTCCTGCGCCAACATTCGCTGCCGCAAGCCGTTTGAGATTACGCAATTGCAGTCGCTGGCATTTCTGTCCGAATAGTCTTGATTCCGGGGACAAGAGCGGCGAGTTAGCCCCGCTTACGCGGGATCGCGAGTTAGCGAGTTGGCTGGCGGCATTGGCTGGACCAAAATCTCATCTTGCGCGGGTTTTGGCTTAGTCGTCTTCCAGGATTATGGAGTAAATATCGTCGCTTCCGGTGTCGAGCAGAATCAGCGGAGCATCGTTCGGATCCAACCCCAGCCAATACCCGGAAAACAGCCCGGCCAGATGGCGATCGTTCAGATCGACGACCTGCTCCGGCTTGCCACCGCCGGCGCGGACTCGATAAACGCCCTGGTCGCCCCTTGCCGTATCAAGGAAGTAGACAAACTGGCTGTCTTTTGACCACGCGGGATAGGATGCAAGTCCCCCTTGAAACAGGCTCGACCATTTTTGCGTCGCGATGTCGAAGACGCTCAGGGTTTTCGAGTCCGGAGATATTGCGGCAATCGACCGGCCGTCTGGAGACCAGCGCGGAGAAAACATGCCGTCCGATCCCGGAATCGTTGTCACCTGCCGGCTGGCCTGGTCGAGAATGCGAAGAACGCTCTTCTGGCTCTGATTCTGGTTCCAGCCCTTGCAAAAGACAACCTTGCGCCCATCCGGCGACCAATTCGGATCCGTCTGAAAGCCGTCGTCCTCGGGAAGGAGCATGCGCGGGCTCCCCCCTTCCGATGGGACGACGTAGGCCTTCACCGTAGCAGGCAACTGAGACATATCCGTGAAAAGAATCTGGCTGCCATCGGGCGACCAACGGGGCAGGAAGGCAGTGATCGGCGCATCGGTCAATTGGATGGGCTTGCTGCCATCCTGTCTGGCTTTCCACAAGGCGCCGTCGGGGTTGGAAGTATAGGCGACGAATTTTCCGTCTTTGGAGAAGGAAAGGCCGTCAGCGGAGATGCCCCCGAGAAAAGGCTGGAGTTGCTTGGTCCGGGGATCTAGCCGGGAGAGCTCGCCCTTGAAGTGGTAGCCGACCGCGAAGATGTTCTTGCCGTCTTTGGCAGGGATGGGCGGAGCCCAGCGGATTGGCCCGCCGGAGAGCAGGATCGGCACCGCGGAAGGCCGCCGAAGCAACCCGCGCCGCTCATCGAGAGCCCAAATCTCGCCTGAAGCCACGAAGAGAAAGAAGTTTCCGTCCCCGGTCCAACGGCCGCAGAGCTGTGTGCCCGGGTGTTGCCAGCCGGGAAGCACTTGATGAAGATTTGTGCCGTTCGACGAGATTTCCCAAATTCGATCGTCCCTTGTGAAACGAATGGCACTGCCGTCCGGCGACCAGGCGAGCAGATAGGCATGGCCTCCCACCGAGGGCAGCTTGCGAGCTCCGCTCCCGTCGCTTTCGACAAGCCAGATGTCGCCGTCCTTGGTGGAATAAGCCACCGTCTTTCCATCTGGCGAATAGGCGGCGTCAAACGCGGCGGCATCTTCCAGGCGGCGAACGGAGCCGCCTAGAACCCGGAGGTTCCAGATCGTTCCGGTTGCGGTGCGTCCCCCGGAATTAACGAGGAAACTGGACCCGTCCGGCGAAACGTCGACCAGGGAAATATCCGCTCCCGTGACCTCAACCGGAACCTGCGCAATCTCTCCGCCGGTCACCCCGACCTCGGCAATGGAATTGGGAGAGCTCTGGGTGAAATAGACCCTGCTTCCATCGGTCCCCGCAAGAAGCTTGGTGCGGCCGTCGTTGGTGATCGGGGTATAACCGGTGATGCGCGGAGCGGGCAACGGGCGTTGCAGGTACCACAAAGCAGGAACCACGATCGCCGCGATGACGATCGTGGCAAGCAGCGCTCGATTCACCTGGGCCCTGACGCGCTCGCGCCTGGTCTTCAAGATTGACCCGCCCGGTAGCCGCCTTTCGATCTGCGTTTGAGCATACGAGGCATTGGGCGCGTCCATGGCCGGGTAGGATACTTGCGACAATGCAGGCCGGGTTAGATCGCGGATTTCGTTGGCCACGTCGCGGGCCGATTGCATACGGCGGCGCGGGTCCTTCTCCAGGCAGCGCCGCACAATGCGCGCCAGCTCGACGGGCATGTCGGGCCGAAGCACAGTGAGCGGTTCCGGTACGTCGCGCAATATCGAAGACATCTTCTCAGGAGAAGACCCGCCTGCGAAGGGATGGCGCCCGGAGGCCATCTGGTGCAGCACAACACCCAGCGAGAAGATGTCCGTGCGGTGGTCGACCGGTCCGCCGGCAATCTGCTCCGGCGACATGTAGGCAGGCGTCCCCACCACCATGCCGGCTTGGGTTTCGCCTGCGGACGCGCGCGTGGCGTCTTCATCGCCAAACGCGCTTAGGTCCCTGACCAGGCCGAAGTCCAGCACCTTGATGCGGCTGTCGTTGGTGACCATGATGTTGGCCGGCTTCAGGTCGCGATGGACGATTCCTTTTTCGTGCGCGGCGGCCAGCGCGTCGGACAGTTCCCCGGCAAACTCGACAAATTCTTCCACCGGGAAACCGGCGGCGGGAATCACTCGCTCAAGCGGCCTCCCTTCGACCAGTTCCATGGTCAAGAAGCTGGTCCCGTCGGCTTCCTCAACCGAGAAGATGGTAACGATATGGGGATGATTGAGCGCCGCCAGAGCTCGTGCTTCGCGTTCAAAGCGGGCCAGGCGGTGGGGATCGTCGGCTACATTGGCGTGGAGCACCTTGATGGCCACGCTTCGGCCCAGGCGAACATCCCTGGCGCGATAGACCTTTCCCATCGCGCCACTTCCGATAAGCGCGACGATCTCGTACGGTCCGAGTTTCTTTCCCGCGGACTGTTGCATGGACTAGCGTTGCCTTGAACCTGGTTTGACTTAAGGGTCAGGCCCTAAGTCTATTCGAATAAATGAAAGATTACTCAGCTATCGCGAAGAAATCCAGAGCTTCTATCTTTATTAACGTAAATATGGCGTCCCGCCCTGCAAAATTATCCCGCAGTTTCTGTGCATTTGACGCACCCGCTGGCGCTGCGCCCGCAACCTGTGATTGAATCGAAACTGACGCCAACAAGGCACCGAAGCCATCCAGGATCCTGTGCGGCGCCCCCCAATGTTGAGGAGAGATATCATGGCAAATTCCCTGCTTCCCCCTGAAGAGCGCAACCTGACCCCCGACCAGGTGGAGGCGCTCGATAAACGGCGCGACCTGGGCCACACCTTCCTCGTCATCGCCGGCCAGTTTGCCGTGATTGCTACCGTTCTGCTGTTGTGGATTGGCCAGGATCTGAGCTATTCGCCTGGATGGGCGCACCCCATGGCTTACTACTTCGCCATTGCAGTGGGGATCATTGTGGTCTTCGGGATCACTGGAATCGTGCTGCGCAAGGGAACACCGCGCATCGACTGAGCCCGCGATCCAATATGTCGCCCCAACCTTTTTCGCAGAAGTCTGAAAGAAACTGGAGGCAGTCGTGGCCAACGGTTTGCCGGGAGTCGACAGTTCTGTACCGGTCACCAGCCAGTTACAGGGCCAAGACCTGATTCAATTGGCAATCAGCCAATTCAACGCTGTCCCCGCATTCTGGGGACGCTACTTTACCAGCCCTCAGACCGTGGGAAACGTCGAGTATCGCCACGCGCTGGAGAGTGCGGCGCTCAACGCGGCCGGCATTCCCGTACTGCCCATCGCGCACCAAACTCTCAAAGTGGGCAGTACGGCGGTACAGGGCGCAGCCGATGCCGCGGCAAACGCTGCCGATCTTCTGGCGACCTTCGGCGCGGATGCCTTGGCCGCACAGGGCAACACTTTCTTCATGTTTCTCGATGTGGAAGGCAAGCCGAGTCTCTCGGTGGACTATTACACCGCCTGGGCGCAGGCTCTGGCCCAAACCAGCAGCGATGCAACTGGCGGCCGAGTTACGTTGCGTCCTTGCATTTACGCGGCACGGGGAGACAACCCAACCTGGCAGGCACTGGCCCAGGCCATGGCCAACGGCGCGGATTGCGGGGGCGCATGGATTGCGCGCTACCCAGACGGTGGCTGTGCTGCGGTTCCTGACTGGGACGATGCACTGGTCACACCCGCGACCGGTGCGCCCTGCCCAATCCTCGCCTGGCAATATGCAGGCGATTGCGCTGGCGGCAGCCTGGACTTTTCCCAGACCAATCCCGCACTTGATCCCTTGGCCACTCTGCTGAATTTTCTGGTTCTTCCGCCGCTGCCCGGCGGAACCCCGTGAAAAAGCCGGTTTGGGTACGGGGTCTCCCACCCTCGCCACAAAGACAAAGACGTGGCAAGGATGGGGCACCCGGCTCAATGCAAGGCCGCGCAATTTTTGCGGAAACAGTATAGCCTTGAATTTGAAGATGGCATTTGCTTCCTCAAGTTCTTCCCCAGCGCCCACCCTCGGCGGCCTGACCGACAGCCACGGCCGCGTCATACACGATCTCCGCGTCTCCATCACCGACAGCTGCAATTACAAGTGTGTCTACTGCCGCACGGGCGAAGTGGGAGCGCAGTATGCGGAACTGGCCATCGATGAATACCTGCGCTTGATCCGGCTCTTTGTCGAACTGGGCATCACCAAGGTGCGGCTCACCGGCGGCGAGCCGCTGCTTCGCCGCGGCGTGGTCGAACTGGTCGAGGAACTGGCGCGCATGCGCACCCTGACAGGCGAACCGCTTGACCTGGCGCTCACCACCAACGGACACCTGCTGGACTCGCTCGCCGGCCCGCTCAAGGCAGCCGGACTGAACCGCGTTACGGTCAGCATGGACGCAGTAGACGCGCCCACATTCGAGCGCATCACGCGTGTTCCCGGCAGCTTCAACAAGGTTTTGGGCGGTATTCGCGCCGCGCGCGCCGCGGGCCTGACGCCTCTCAAAATCAACTGCGTGCTGCTGCGTGGATTCAACGACGATCAGGTTGAGGGCTTCGCACACTTCGCCCGCCAGGAAGACGTCGTCGTCCGCTTCATCGAGTTCATGCCGCTCGAAGAGGGCCGCCTGTGGACGCCGGAGATCGTGGTTTCGCTCTGCGAGATTGTTGAACGCATTGGGCGCGTACTACCGCTCGTTGAACTGCCTCCGCGCGAGGCCAGTGAGACGGCGCGCCGCTACACCTTTGCTGACGGCGTGGGAGAGATCGGCATCATCGCGCCCGTCACCCAGGCATTCTGCGGGGCATGCAGCCGGGTACGCCTGACCTCCGATGGCAAGATCCGCACCTGCCTTTTCTCCCAGATGGAGCACGACCTTTACGGGCGCCTGCGCGCCGGCGAGCCGGACGCGGAACTACGCGCCTTCATTCACCGTACAGTTCAGGGAAAGGAAGCTCGCCACCACATCGGCGAAACGGGATTTCTCAAGCCTTCGCGCTCCATGGTGCATATCGGCGGCTGAGCGCGAGGCCGCCGCCGCCCCAAAACTGGATAAAGCCAGAGGGATCGATCTATACGGTCCGGTCTTTCCGAATCCCCTGCCGATGTGACAAAATGCACTCAAGTCTCCCCCACCATCGGGCCCCCTGAATGACGAACGAGACGGAAAACCGCATCCCGCTCGCTGATCTGCTTGTCTTTCACCAGTTAACGCGTTCGCTCACTTCGAGTTTCGATCTCGATACCATCTTGCGCACCATCCTGGAACAAATGGAGCGCACCATCGAGGCGGAGTTATGGACGCTGTTGATGCTGGACGAAGCCAAGCAGGAGCTCTACTACGCGATTGCCGCGGGCGGAGAGCAGGAGACGCTGCGCGACCTGCGCGTGAAGGTGGGCGAGGGCGTGGCCGGCTGGGTGGTGGAACACGGGGAGACGCTCATTGTTCCTGAATCGGAGACCGACCCGCGACTGAACCGCGAGCACGGTGTGAAGCCGCATCGGGTTCGGTCGGTCATCGCCATGCCGCTGCGCGGGCGCAAGGGAACCCACGGCGTGATCCAGATCTTCAACCCGCGCGCCGATCGAATGACCAACTACACCATCGCCTTTCTGCACATTCTGGCCGACCACGCGGCCATCGCCATTGAAAACGCGCGCGACGTGGCCCGCATTCAGCAATTGAGCATCACCGACGATTGCACCGGCCTCTACAACGCACGCCACCTCTACGATGTACTGGGCCGGGAACTGGAACGCTGCTTGCGTCAGGAGCTGCCGGTGAGCCTGGCGTTTCTCGATCTGGATTGCTTCAAGCTGGTCAACGACGCGCACGGGCACCTGGTGGGCAGCGACCTGCTGGCGCACACCGGCCGCCGGCTGCAGGAGCTGTGCAGCGTGGGCAGCCTCTGCTTTCGCTACGGAGGCGACGAGTTCGTGGTTCTGATGCCGGAGACCAGCGCTGAAGGAGCGCAGGCACATTGCACGGAAATGCTGCGCGCGCTGATGGATACGCACTTTCCGATCCGGCCGGGATTGAAGCTTCGAGTCAGCGCCAGCATCGGCCTGTCCAGCGCGCCCGCTGACGGCCTCACGGTACATGCCGTCATTGGCGCCGCCGATGCGCGCATGTATGCGGCAAAAACCAATGGCCGCGGACAGGTGCGCGGTGCCTAAAATCTGCTGAATGACTGCGTCTGCGTGAAGGGTATGGAATTCAAAGACTGCGTAAGAAACCATCAATCCAGGAGAAGTGAACAGCCCGCAGGGGCTGAAGCCCAGGCAGCTATTTCGGCACTTGCGGTACCCTTCGACTTCGCTCAGAGCAGGCTATTGAAGTCGTGCCCTGCTACAAAGCGGCCGAGAATTCTCGCGAGAGCGAGTTTTTCCGCAACCTGTTTAGCACCTGGGGCACGGGTTTCAGGAGTCATCATTCCCTCGGCGGCTAAAGCCGTAGACCGACATCCGCGCTTGGCGTACGGGCTGAAGCCCGTACCCTTCAATGTGCCGGGAATTTTCCGCGCCGCTCAGACTTCCTGAGGCACCTTGTGTGGGACGCGATGCGTGGTGCGCGAGGCAAAATACATGGACACAACGGTGATGTCGTCGGTCTGGCCAAAGCGCTTGGCGGTCTGGGCAATGTAACGCGCGCTCTCATTGCTCACCTGCTGCGTCCGTTCGAATCCAAACAGTTCGCCGTGGGCGTTGGAGGCTTCGACAACGCCATCGGAGAGAAAGATGAGCCGGTCGCCGACTTCAAGCTGAAAAGTGGCCTGCTCATATTGAATGTTGGGGATCACGCCCAGGGGCAGATCGGCAGCCAGATCCATTTCCCGTCCGTCGCGGTAGGGATGCAGGTGGCCGGCGTTAGCCACCACCATGGTTCCGTCAGGGTAGACGCGGGCGCACACGCATGTGGCAAAGCTTGCCGCCTTCTGGTTGATCGGCGCGCCCGGCCCGGCTTCCGCACCCAACAGCACGTTATTTAGCCGGTTGAGCACCGTAGCCGGATCGTGCGAGGTCTCGTTGCGCAGCGCGCCCACCAGCGTGCTGGCGTTCATGGCTGCCTGCAAGCCCTTGCCGCTTACGTCGCCCACTACGATCAGCATGGAGTCGTCTTTGAGCGGAAGCACCTGGAAGAAATCTCCGCCCACGCCGTTGGCGGGCAGATAGGCGCTTTCCAGCATGAAGTTGTGGTTCGACGGCAACTGCGTGGGAATGAGCATGGCCTGCACGCTGCGCGCGGCTTCAATCTCGGCGGAAGAGCGCTGCTCCTCCTGGCTCACGTGGATGAAGCGATAGAAGATGACCGCCAGCAGGCTGCCAAGAAATACAGAATAACTGGCGGTGCTGATGGGGAATGCAATGGGGCCCAGGTGGAATTCATGCAGGCCAAATTGTTCGGCGATCCAGTGTTTGCTGACAGCGTAATCGAGGACCGTGTCGAGAGAGTCCGCCGTGGCCGCAAGGAAGAACGGTACCAGCATCACGCCCGCGTCGGGGCGTCCGTGACGCCACGCGCGGAAGAGCAATACTGACACGAGGGCGGTGAAAGCCACTTCGGAGGAGACAGCGAGATACTCGTAGATCTGCTCCAGCTGGACAAGGGCCAGTATAGGGAGAGCGAGGACAAATATCTGAAAGATGCGGACAACCCTGCGGTTCTGGCTCCCGGTAAAACGCAGGATGAACTCCAAAGTGCAAGCCATGAAAATTCGGCTGCCCCAGAGGGCGAGCACACGAAAAACGGAGAACGGAAGCAGCGCCAGCCCATAGGCGGTTTCGCTTGCTCCCATGAATGCTACCGACAGGCAAAGCAACGCCAGCCAAAGATACTCCGCATGCTTGCGTTGCGCGATGTAGAGCGTGAAGCCCAAAATGGCCACGCACAGAAAAAGGAAGCTCACCCCGATGCCGGCAAGCAGGTGTTCATCCCATCGGCGGTCCGTGGAGGCGGTGAGCTTGTCGGCAATGTCGTCTGGCGCGCCCAGCTCGACTTTGTCAATCAGTCCGCGGCGAATGGTGGCGCTGGGGCCAGCCCAGGTGCGTATGGCGACCGCGATTGTGCCGTCTGCCGCTGGCTGCGCCAGGTGCACGATCAGGGGCGGCGATTGATACATCGACGGGTTGTCGGTCATGCCTTGCGTGTGTCCGGATTCGACGCCACCCACGTACACCGCGAGCTGTCCAATGGAATCGCCGGTGACAAGAAGGTCCAGGGTCTTGATGCCGGAAGCATTGAATTGAGCAAGCTGCGCTGGTTGCAGCCGCGCACGGTACCAGCCATAGCCTGAATATGCGTCGAAACCCTGCTCGGACAAGGCCTGGCTGAGCGAAACAATGGGCCAGGCGGAATCGTCAAACCCTGGATCGGCCCAGCGGGGATCGTCGCCCACCTGAAAGCGCCACGGCGCATCCAGAACCATGGTGCCGTGGATGCGGGTGGCAGGCGGATTGTTCCCTGGGCCGGCTGCCGGCGCAACGCTTGTGGAGCTTTGAGCGGATAGTGTAACGACCGATGCGCAGAGCAGCGCAAGGCAGACGGTCATCCACCGCGAGTAAAGGCTTGCCGCTCTGCGAAAGATTATCATGCGTATTTCCAAGTCTACGGCAAAACCAGGGACACTGTGTCCTGATTGGTTTCGATGAAGTTCGCCGCTCCCTGCTGGTCGCGTCGGCTCGAGAGCCTTGGCCTCGGGATACGTCATCCGTGGTTTTGCTATCGAGCAGAAACAATCAAGATTTGAGTGGTTCCGATGGATCCGATTGAACTTCTGACATTGGCAACCAACTATCGGAGAGTGGGCACAGGCTTATTTCTATTCCTCTGCATCCGGCTCCGTGCTTTGATCTACGCCCAGCCGCTCCAGTTGGTTCCGCCAATCAAGCGATTCGACAAAGCTCTTCGACTCGCGCCAGTTCGGTTCCACAATGACATGCAATTCAAGATAAAGACGCGTCCCCAGCAGCGACTCGATCTTGCGGCGGGCACCGGTGCCAATTTCTTTCAGCTTGGCGCCGCCTTTACCGATGAGAATTGCCTTCTGCCCGTCGCGCTCGCAGTAAATGGCCGCGGCAATTCGCGTGAGCGGCGCCCTTGCGGGGACTGCACCCTTTTTCCGGGGGACAAACGGCCTTGGTTCCTCGAAGCGCTCGATGACCACCGCCGATGCATAAGGAACTTCTTCGCCGGTCTCCACCAGGATGCTCTCGCGGATTAGTTCGGCGACCATGAAGCGTTGCGGCTGATCCGTATATTGGTCCGGCGGATAATAGCGCTCGCCTTTGGGAAGCGCATCGACGATCCTGCGCACCAACAGGTCGAGGCCGTCGCGCTTGCGCGCACTGACAGGAATGATTTGCGCAAAGTTGAACTGCTTCGTCAGCGTATCGATCAGCGGCAGCAGATGGTCTTTGGGCACGAGATCGATTTTGGTGAGGACCAAAAACACCGGGCAGTCAACTTTGCGAATCAACCCAAACAGAAATTCATCCTCGCTCGCCCAGTTGGTGCGCTCGCCCTTCTTCGCCTTACCCGCATTTTCATCCTGAGCGGAGCGGAGCGCTGCCGAAGGACCTGCTTCTTCTCTTTGGCCGGGTGCCCCAGGTCTCGATTCTGAGACCTGGGATTCGACACTTTCCACATCCTCTGGAACCGCAGCCGCTTCCAACTGCACCTTCCGCGTCGCGTCCATCAATACCAGCACCACGTCGCGCGTCTCCAGCGCTTCGTAAACTTCCTGCAACATGCGGCGGTCGAGGTGCGATCCCGGCTTGTGCACCCCGGGTGTATCGACGAACACGATCTGCGCGGCAGGATGGACGCCCTTTTGCGCGGGCACCTCGACCACACCTGCGATGCGGTTGCGCGTTGTCTGCGGTTTGGCCGAGACAATGGCTACCTTCTCGCCTGTCAGCGCGTTGAGCAGCGTGCTCTTGCCGGCGTTGGGCCGGCCTAGAATGGCGACAAATCCAGATTTCAATGGGGCAATACTCCTGACGATTATTATCGCGGATGCAGCCGAAGACGACGGTCCTCTTTTGGACGCCATCTGCATTGTGAAAGCAACCGCAGATCCTTCGACTTCGCTACGCTCCGCTCAGGATTACAATGCAGAGGGCCGGCCGCGCGCGTCACGACGACGGAACCTCGACACCGGCCGGCGGAAAGACTCGCAACCGTTCGACGCGGCGATCGGTCGACGCCACAATCTCCATGCGCATCCCGGCTGGTTCCAGCAGCACCACTTCGCCCGCCAGCGGAATGCGCCCCTCGATCTCGCTCACCAAGCCGCCCAGCGTTGTGGCTTCATAGGCTTCGCCCACTTCGACCGGCTCACCGAACAGGTCGGCCAACTGATCCACGGGGAAGCTTCCCGGGACCAGCCACACGCCGTTAGGCTCACGTTGCGGCTCTTCGATGGAGACTTCTTCCTCGTGCTCATCGCGAATGTTGCCCACAATTTCTTCGAGCAGATCTTCGATGGTCACCAGGCCGGAGACGCCGCCGTACTCGTCGATCACCACGCGCATGTGCTGCTTCTCGCGCTGCATCTCGCGCAGCAGTTCGTAGCCACGCTTGGTCTCCGGCACAAAGGCGGCTTCGCGCTCAATGCTGGCCACGGTGCGGGTGCGTGCTTCCTCATCCGTAATCTGCAACAGGTCGTGCGCGAAGGCGATGCCGGTCACGTTGTCGAGCGATCCGAAATAGACAGGCACGCGGGAGAAGTTGTGCTCGCGCAGCATCTCGAGGAATTGCTCCAGGGTAATGTCGGCGGGGACGGCGAAGACCTCCGGCCGCGGAGTCATCACTTCGCGCACCAGTTTGTCGCCAAACTCCACGGCCGAGCGCACCAAGTCGATGTCGTTCTCTTCGAGAATGCCCTCTTCCTCGCCCGCTTCGAGCAGCGCCTCCACGTCCACGGCAGCTTCCTCTTCTTCACTGACCGGCGTTTCCGCCAGCGATGCAACGGAAAAGAAGAAGCGCACAAAAACGGTGATCGGCGTCATCAGCCACAGCAGCAGGCGGATAGGCCACACCAGGCGCCTGACCCAGCGGCCCCGGGTGCGGTTGAAGAGCAGCGAAGGCAGCACCTGGTTGCAGAACACCACCACCAGCACCACGCCAAGAACGGCCTGCGCAATCTCACCGTAAGTGGGCCGGCCCATGTGAGGAGAGCGATCGAACAAGACCGCGCCGAACTCCAGCGCGATGACGCCAAGCGCCAGTTGCTGCACCACCGCCGCGGAAATGGCCGCGTGTTCGCGGGTCAAGCCGAGTTGCGGCTCAATCAGTTCTTCCCATGCGTCGAGATTTTCTTCGATTTCGCGGGTGAGGATTTTGCCGAACTCGGCGTAGACGCGGCTGATGTAGGAGGCCAGCGTTTCCACCGCCGCCAGCAAGAGAACCATTGAAATGGCCAGTGCGCTCATGGGCGCTTGACCCTTGTTACGGAAATGGGTGTGGCTATGGCTTTGAATGGGCCCGACTTTAGTCGTGCCGATTGCGGGCTAGATAAATTTCTGGGCTTTAGCCCCTGAGGCAACGCCTTTCGCGCAAGTTGCATTCCCTCGGGGGCTAAAGCCCGAGTCTTCTTTGGATTTTTTGCGGAACGGCTAAAGCCGTGCCCTTTCAAAGCCGGTGCCCATCCTGCCTCTGTTGAAGCAACTCGCTCAATCAAGCCTTGCGGCAGATTCAGTTTCGCCCGCAGCAGCCGTTCGCGGCGCGCCATCTTGCCATCGTCGGCCTCGTGGTCGTATCCGGCCAAATGCAGAAGACCATGCAGAACCAGTATCTTGATCTCCGTTGAAAGGGAATGCCCCTGCTCAGCCGCCTGTCCCAAAGCCGTGGTTACGCTTATGGCCAGGTCGCCCGCTACCCCTTCTGCCCCCACCCCGGAAGCAGGGAACGACAGCACGTCCGTCGCCTTGTTTTTGCCGCGAAACTGACGGTTGAGTTTGCGGATCGCTGCATCGGTTGTCAGCAGCACCGTCACCTGCCCCTTCAGCCGCACAGCCTTTTGCGCAGTGGCAAGAAAACGGGATAACGTGCGGGCGGAGGGGAGCCGAACATAGCGAGCAGTGGCCTTGGAATCAGAGGAAGCGCCGGACGCGCCCGCCCGCTTGGCCAAAGTTGCCTTCGGCATGTCCGCCGCGGCGGAGGGCTCAAGATGTGGATCAAGGAGGATCATCGTGCTCGGGGCCGCCCACCGCGGCGGACGGCTCCGATTCATCTTTTATTCTACGCGAATTGAGTCTTTATTGCGGTTTGGGCGCGTGCACCGGCTGTGCCTGTGTCCGGTTGTCCTGCGATTGCGCTCTTCCGTCGATGGGCTCGCCGAGCGCCATTGGCAGTTCCTGCTGCTGCGGCTTGGCGCTCTCGTACGCGCGCACGATCCGCTGCACCAGCGCGTGCCGCACCACGTCGGAATCCTCAAAGTGGCAGAAGTGAATGCCCTCCACGCCGCCCAGAACGTTGATTGCGTCCAGAAGCCCCGACTTGCGCGGGTTGGGCAAATCAATCTGGGTAATATCGCCTGTGATGACGGCCTTGGAGTTGGCTCCCATGCGGGTGAGGAACATCTTCATCTGCTCGACGGTGGTGTTCTGCGCCTCGTCCATGATGATGAAGGCGTCATTGAGCGTGCGGCCGCGCATGAATGCCAGCGGCGCAACTTCAATGACATTCTTCTCCAGCATCTTGTCCACTTTCTCGGGATCGAGCAGGTCGTAGAGAGCGTCATAGAGCGGGCGCAGATAAGGGTCGACCTTTTCCTGGAGCGACCCTGGAAGGAATCCAAGCTTCTCGCCTGCCTCAACCGCGGGGCGGACAAGCACAATGCGGCTCACCTTCTTGGCGTTGATGGCGGCCACCGCCATGGCCACTGCCAGGTAGGTCTTGCCGGTTCCGGCTGGTCCAACGCCGAAGGTCATGTCGTTCTGCTCGATGGCCTCGACATACTTGCGCTGATTGATGGAGCGCGGCTGCACGGTGCGCTTCACGCCGGCGGAGCGCTGCTTGCCGCTGTCTGAGAGCGAGCGCAGCGTGGTTGCCGCATCGGCCACCACCAGGCGCAGCATTCCGTTCAGTTCGCCGTTGTGGGGGTTGATGCCCTGCTTGCGCAAGGCCTCGAAGTCCTGGAAGATGCGCTGTACGCGCGTCACGCCCTCTTCCGGTCCCTCCACATGCACGGCGTCGGAGCGGAGATCGATCCGCACGCCGAGCTTATCTTCCATCAACCTGAGGTTTTCATCGCGGGTCCCGAACAGGGGCTCAAGATTGGGCGTGATTTCCAGAGCGATCTTCAAAGGAATCGGCAGCCTCCAATGCGGCGTGGTTGGGTTGAGGTTGTCCGGAAGCAGCCCCCTTGAGCTATTACCGGCGTGGCTTCAAAAGGAACATCGGCATTTCGCGGGATGAAGGCGAACACCATCCACGCGTGTGGGCTTGGAATGGACTTACGGCGCAGGCGCGCACTGCGCAGCGACCGCAAACGAACGATTGGATTTGAGAATGACCCGAGGGCGAGTGGCAGGCCCGAGCCGAAGCTCTGGGCTGTCTGGCGAAACCGCGGGTTGGCGTGGGCTACCAAATCGGGTATCTGCGCTTGAGACTAGCGCCAACATCTCACGGCGTCAATCGGCTGCGCAAAAAAATTAGATGACAAGTGTGCCCTTGCGGTTACCTTGGTGGGATGGACGCCCTCCCACCTTTCCGATCCGCCCGCCGCAATTAAGCTATGACGCCGCGGCCGCGGCCCGCTCTATTGCAGCGCCCTTTCCTCTCCACCCCTGGCCCATCACCTTGTAAGCAAAATCGTCGGCATGGAAACCGTGATGAACCAGCTTCAGCAGTGTGCCGCCATCCGCGGCTTGCTCAAGCATCCAGGTCACCGTGGTCTCCATCTTGTGGCCGTAATCGTCGTTCTTGGCAGAACCACCGCCCCACGTGTAAACCAGCTTGCTCTCCGGAACCACCTCCAGCACCTCGCAATCCACAATGCCGTTCCAGTCGCCCATCGGCTTGGAACGGAATGTGAATTTATGCCCTGCCACAGGAGCAATATCGTTCTCCATGAGCCACGTGCCAAGCAACGCCGGCTCAGTCAGCGCGCGCCACACCTTTTGAGGAGACGCCGCAAGTGGATACTCCACCACAATCTGTTCATTTCCCTTTAACATCGGGCATCTCCTTCAAGAGCGCGCTCAGCGCATTCAGTTTTTCAGGCCAGAACTGCTTGTAGTGGCTGAGCCACTGCACCATGGGACGCAGGCCTTCCGGTCGCGCCCGGTAATGAGCAAAACGTCCCGCGCGCCGCTCCCGCACCAGCCCGCAGCGCTTGAGCACGCCCAGGTGCTGCGACACAGCCGGCTGCGACACGTCAAAGTGCGACTTCAGTTCATTGACCGAGTACTCCCGCGTACAAAGCCGCTCGAAGATCGCCAGCCGGGTACCGTCGCCCAGCGCCTTCATCAGCTCCATCTGCATGAATCAATATATAAGCGATTACTTATATGTTGTCAAGATGTTCGAGAATTCCAATGTGCCGGCGAGGCAGAATGCAGCATTGCTTGCCCGTCCCAAATCATCGGGACTAAGATGTTGGGTACCTCGTTTGGGTACTCCGAGGAGATGAAAGTGAATACCGGCTCATCCACTTCGCTGCTGAATCCCCCACACTTTTTCTCAAGTCAGATGAATCCCAGAACTTCCCGCGCCTCGGGGAAGCTGTGGCTGGTTTTGGCGCTGGCAATGCCTTTGGCGATCGCTGCATCTGGATGCGGAGGAACGGCCTCATCGACGCCCACGCCAACGCCCACCCCCACGCCGCAAACTCCCGACGAACGCGCCACCGCGTTGCAGGCGCAAATGACGCAGGCGCAGAAGCTCGATCTGGTCCAGGGTGGCGTAACCTCCAACCTTACCTACGGTTACTCGGTGCCGCTGGGGGCGGCAGGATATGTGCCCGGCATCGCCGCGTTGGACATCCCGGAACTCAACCTGGCGGATGGCAGCGTAGGCGTGGGCAACGGTGTGGGACCGGCGACCGCCCTACCCTCTTCCATTGCCAGCGCCGCCAGTTTCGACACCAAGGAAGCCACCAAGTACGGCACCATCATCGGCTCGGAGCTGGCCGATTACGGCATCAACGTCAACCTGGGCGGCAACATCAACCTCATCGGCCGCGAGCCGCGCGATGGCCGCACCTTCGAGACCAAGGGCGAAGACCCGATTCTCGCAGGGAAGATCGCCGCCGCGCATCTCAACGCCATTCAGGCCCAGCACGTAATAGCCGACATCAAGCACTTCGCCTTCAACGACCAGGAGACGGGCCGCGGCACCGCCAACGCCATCATCGACGACCGTGGCGGACGCGAGAGCGATCTGCTGGCTTTTGAAATCGGCGTCAAGGACGCCAACGTGCAGTCGGTCATGTGCTCTTACAACCTGACCAACAGCCAGTACGACTGCGAAAACACCTACCTGCTGAACAATGTGCTCAAAGGCGAATGGGGCTTTTCCGGTTTTGTCATGTCGGACTGGTGGGCCACGCACAGCACCGTGGATGCCGCCAACAACGGCCTCGACCAGGAGCAGCCCAACGAGCAGTATTTTTCCACGCTCGGCCAGGCCGTCACCGCCGGACAGGTTCCGCAGTCGCGCCTCGACGACATGGTGCACCGCATTCTGCGGGCCATGTTTGAGGTTGGCATCTTCGATTACCCGCAGCAGATTCAGCCCATCCCCGCCGCCGCCGATGCTGCAATCGCCCAGGAACTCGAAGAGCAGGGTGCGGTCCTGCTCAAAAACGCAGCGGGCCAGTTGCCGCTTAACGCATCCACCATCCAATCCATTGCCGTGATTGGCTCCCGCGCCGACGTTGCCGTCCTCTCCGGCGGAGGCTCGGCGCAGGTGCAGCCGATTGGCGGGGCTATCACGGGCCCCAACCCCTGTCCGCCATGCTGGGCTCAGGTGGTCTGGGATCCGTCTTCGCCGCTCAAGGCAATCCAGGCCGCGGCTCCTAACGCCAAGGTGCAGTTCGCCGACGGCTCCGACGCGAACGCCGCCGCCACGCTTGCCGCCTCGTCGCAGGTAGCCATTGTCTTCGTGAGCCAATGGGCCAGCGAAGGTATGGACGAGCCCAGCCTCAACCTCACTGACCTCACCAGCGCCACGCCCATCGATCAGGACGCGCTGTTAGCTGCAGTTGCAGCCGCCAATCCGCATACCATCGTCGTCATCGAGAGCGGCAGCGCCATTGTCATGCCGTGGCTCGGCCAGGTCAGCGCCGTGCTGGAAGCCTGGTATCCCGGGCAGAACGGCGGCCCGGCCATAGCGGATCTGTTGTTCGGAATAACGAATCCGTCGGGGAAGCTGCCAATTACCTTCCCGGCCAGCGTGTCCCAGCTTCCGCGGCCCGTAATTCCGCAACCGCCGGATGGCGTCACGCCCTTCAATGTCAACTACACCGAGGGCTATGACGTCGGCTACAAGTGGTACGACGTGAACAACTACACGCCTCTGTTCCCCTTCGGTTACGGCCTGTCGTACACGACTTTTTCGATCACTAACCCGACGCTCGCGAACAATCTCTCGTCGGCGTCGAAGCCGAACTTCCAAGTGACCTTCACGCTGGCCAACACCGGCCCAGTAGCCGGAGCCGAAGTGGCGCAGGTGTACCTGGGATTACCAGCCAGCACCAACGAGCCTCCGCGCCGCCTGGTTGGCTGGCAAAAGGTTCTGCTCCAGCCCGGCTCCTCGCAACCCGTCACCATCGAAGTCGACCAGAACGATTCTTCGCACCCCATGTCCTACTGGGACACCAACAGCAGCAGTTGGCTCGTGGCTCCCGGCACATACACCATCTACCTTGGTAACTCCGAGGCTGCCCCCAGTTTGACCACCGGGGGCACGATTACGGTTCAGTGAGAATTTGTCGCCCGCCGGCAATGAATCCGACGCCGCTGTCGTGATAGCATCTCGGCAATGGCTGTTTCCGGCCGCCGTCCGAGCCAGCCACGGAGGTTCCCCATGAGCCCGTTTTCCCGCCGCAAATTTCTCAAAACCTCGCTCGCCGTTGGAGCGGTCGGCACCGCCGCCACTTTACCTTTGCATGCTGCAACTCCCAAAGCCACCGATGTGGTTACGCTGGGCAAATCAGGCATGAACGTCACGCGACTGGCCTTCGGTACCGGCAGCAACAATGGTTACGTGCAGGCCAAGTTGGGACAACAGGAGTTCACGCGCCTGATTCACTATGCGTATGACCACGGTATCCGTTTCTTCGAGACCGCTGAATCGTACGTGACACCGGCCATGCTTGGCGAAGCTCTGAAGCCCTTTCCGCGCGACAGCTATCAGCTCATGACCAAGGTGACCACCGACGAAGGCGTCGATCCGGCGAAGCGCTTCGACGAGATGCGCCGCACCTCTCAGACCGAGTATTTCGACATCATGCTGCTGCATTGGCAGCACGACGCAGGCTGGGTTGCGGAAACCAGCCGCTGGCAAGACGGCGTGCTTGAGGCGCAATCGAAGAAGCTGATCCGCACCCGCGGCGCGTCAGTGCACGGTTTGCCCGCGCTGCGCCAGATGCCCGGCAACAAATGGCTTGAAGTGGCGATGATCCGCATGAACCACAACGGCACGCGTATGGACGGACCCAGCTATAACGACGACAACAATCCGGACCACGTGAGCGAAGTGGTGGAGCACGTCAAGCAGGTGAAGAAGGAAGGCATGGGCGTGATCAGCATGAAGCTCGCCGGCAACGGAACCTTCACGCGCCACGAAGACCGCCAAGCCGCCATGCGCTTCGCCTTCAAGAATGCGGGCATCGACTGCGCAACGGTGGGCTTCAAGAGCACGCAGGAGATCGACGAAGCGATCGACAACATGAATCTTGCGCTGGCGTAGGTTGCGTGTCATGGGCCGAGGAGCCTCATGGGCCAAGGAGTAAGGAGCCGTGACGACGCGTGAACTTGAGGTTCGAACTGAACTCGGCCCCGCCGCAGTCCGGATCTTTGCCGTCAACGATCGCATGAACCAGATCATTCTTGAAAATCTTGACCCTGCCGTCTGGAAGGCGAAGCCGCCCGGCAACGTGCGCACCATCGCAGCAAACTTCACGCACATGCACAATGTGCGCACCAAGTGGATAAGGTTGACCGCCCCGCATCTGAAAGTCCCTGGACAGCTCAACCGGGCGCACTGCACGTCGCTCGAGGCGCGTGCGGCATTGACTGAAAGCGCCGCCCGGTGCGAGGAGATGCTTGCCGAGGCGCTGGGCGATGGTGAAGGCCGGGTGGAAACATTCCTGAGAGACGGCTGGGCTCAGCCTTGGCCGGTTGGCCTGGAGATGCTTTGCTACATGGTTTCTCACGAAGCCCACCATCGCGGGCAGGTCTGCATGCTCGCGCATCAGCTCGGATTCCCATTGCAGATGAAGGTGACAAGCGGGATATGGAACTGGGAAAAACTTGGGAAAGAAATCGGTTCCCCGGACGGTCCGGGTTTCGGTTTTTAGGGGAATCTCCGCACAGCTGATCACCGTAATTGACCCGCCGCCCGGTTTCCCGTAAACTAGGGAATTGCGTGGGATGCGGATCGTGTTGCATTCTGACCCCGCATCATCCTCCCTGGCCTGGGCTTCGAAATGCCTCAGAAAAACAGGGCAAAAGATTAAGGAAGAATAATGGCAAACCATGTATCGTCGCTCAAGCGCGCCCGGCAAACCGTAACGCGCACTGAAGTTAACCGCGCCAACCGCAGCCGTGTGCGCTCAAGCCTGCGGACGCTGCGTGAGGCTCTCGCCAAGGGTGACGTGAAGGTTGCCCAGGCCCAGTATCGCGAGACCGTCTCGGTGCTCGACAAGAGCGTGCAGAAGGGCGTTTTGCACGACAACACCGTTTCCCGCTACAAGAGCCGCCTGAACGCGCGCCTGAAGGCCCTGGTTCTGGCCAAGGCTTAACGCTGGCCTGACTATTTCATTCATTGCGGTGGACCCAAGACCACAACAGCCGGGAGCGATCCCGGCTGTTTCTGTTTTTGCTCCATTGTCCTGGATCCCGCCAGCCTTCAGGGAACCGGGTCAACCGTGCCCATGGGTACACTCGATCTGCAAGAGGCGATGCGGCGCATGCCCATCCAGCCGCCCTTGACGATGCCGTATTTGCGCACTGCCTGGACGGAATACGCCGAACAGGTGGGAGAGTAGCGGCAGCGAATGAACTGGCCCGTCAACGGATGGACGTAACGATGGTAGCCCGCGACAGACGCTGCAAACAGACGCACGCTCACCTGGTGCTGTGGCGCGCGCAATGCGTCCGCCCCGAACAGGATGGCCAGCAACAGCCAAGCCGCGAGCCAGGGCTCCGGTCTTCCAAGCCAGCGACGAGCGCCTGTCGCCGGACTTAGCCGCCGATTCCGCAATGAGGGCATCTGATGCTGGCCTGAAGGCGCATGTTGCGGCAGTTGGGACACGGAACCAGGTTTCCCTGGGGGCGGGAAAGCAAATAAATCACCAGGCCGATCAGGTTCAGGAAGAAAACCAGCAGCATCCAGAGAACTGCGCTGTCCATTCCGCGCGCCTTGGCGTCCCGCGCCACCCACACCAGCAAGGCAATGCTGAGGATCGCAAACGCGATGGGAATGAAGATGAACGTGCCGCAGCATCCGCAGCCCGCCAGCGAACTCGCCGCGTCACCATTGTTTTGCGCCAGGCAGGCCAGCGGAGTGAATAGAACAGCGATCGAGGATACCCTGAGAAGCTTCATTGAACTTTGCATCGGGGCACTTGCTTCCTTGATTGGAGTGATTGGCACCCCATCCTATGGAATGCGGCATGGGATGTCAACAAAGCCACGTCCTATAGCCTCTCGAAGATTCCGGCCGCGCCCATGCCTCCGCCTACGCACATGGTTACCATGCCGTAGCGCACCTGGCGCCGCTTCATTTCGCCCAGCAGCGTGGCGATAAGCTTGGCTCCGGTGCACCCCAGCGGATGTCCCAGCGCGATTGCGCCTCCATTCACGTTGACCCGCTCCGGATCGAGTCCCAGCGTGCGGATCACGGCCAGCGCCTGCGCGGCAAAGGCCTCATTCAATTCAATCAGGCCAATATCGCCAAGCGCGAGGCCGGCTTGCTTGAGCACCTTGGGAATAGCAGTGATCGGCCCAATGCCCATCTCCTCCGGCAGGCAGCCGGTCACGGCGTAGGAAACCAGCCGGGCAAGCGGTTGAATGCCCAGTTCGCGCGCCCTGGCGGCGTCCATCAGCACCACGGCGGCCGCTCCATCAGAGGTTTGCGAAGAGTTGCCCGCGGTTACCGTTCCCTGCGCGTGGAATACCGGCTTGAGCTTGGACAGGGCCTCGGCAGAAGTGTCCGCGCGCGGGCCTTCGTCGGTGGCAAACACTCGCTCGGTCACCACCGGTTTGCCTGCTTTCCTGCCGGGAATGGCAGTGGTCACCGTGACCCAAACCAGCTCATCGGTAAATCGCCCGGCAGACTGCGCGGCCACGGCTTTTTGATGGCTGGCGAGGGCAAAGGCATCCTGATCTTCGCGGGAGACGCTGTAGTGGCGTGCGACCCGCTCGGCGGTCAGGCCCATGGTGAGCAGGGCGGCGGGATAGTGCTCGGCCAACCATGGATTGGGGCTTGGCTTGAGTCCGCCGAAGGGCAGCATGCTCATGGTCTCTGCCCCACCGGCCACCACCACGCGGTCGCCGCCGGCGCGAATGCGGAGATCGGCAAGCGCGATGGCCTCAAGCCCCGAAGAACAGAGCCGGTTCACGGTTGCGCCGGGAATCTCGACCGGCAGGCCCGCCCGCAGAGCCGCCATACGGGCCATATTCCAGCCCGACTCGCCCTCCGGCTGCGCGCATCCCAGAATCACGTCATCGACTTCGGCCCGATCCAGGCCCGAAACGCGATCCAAAGCGGCGCCAATTGCGAGCGCAGCCAGGTCATCGGGGCGCGTGGTGGAGAGAGTGCCTTTGGGGGAACGGCCAACGGGCGTGCGAACAGCGCTGACGAGTACGGCTTCCGGCATAGGTGCTGCTCCTAATCTGAAAAAAGGCGCCGCGCTTGCGGCTCTAGTCTTGCGTATCCAGCAAAAACCAGTTGCTCTTTGCGTAAAAATGATAGATGGTGCGGTGCTCCACGGTGGAATCCGCCAGCGCGTCGTGGTCCACCAGCGCCGGGCGATGCTTCAGGCCGCTTTGCGCTTCATGCACCTGTTGCGGCGTGGCCGGATCGATGCCCCAGTTGAAGCCGAGAACCCCGCTAGGGTCATGCGCCTGCAGCCGCTCGGTCTCAGGAGACGAGGCGAGCACTGTCGGCGTTGCCTCGGTCTGACCCGCGTCCCCAACGAAAAACACCAGTAAGGAGACCGTGCCTTGTGCTGAGCAAAGTACGGCCCAGTCGGAAGAGCCGGCTCCCTCCAGGCTGGCGTGAACCACGTTCTCCGGTCTGTGTGCTTCATAAGTCTGCGGAATCGTGCAGCCCCGCCGGTTGAGCAGGTCCACAATACTTGCCGGCAATTCAGGAAACGAGCTGACCGGGAGATGGCGAATGAGGTATGGGGTCGATCGGCCGGCGACAACGATATTCCCCGACTCCGTAAGTTGCGCGAAGCCCGACTTGGCAGGTTGGGCAGAAAGCGGCACGGCTAGCTGGCACGCGCCAAGAATTCCCGCAAACGCAATCTTCCGCCAGGATTCCATGAGACCTACTTCAGATTCAAGCCGAGTTGTACAGCCACTGCCGCCTCGACACGTAACATGTCGTCCTTGCCGAGGATTCCGAGCCTGGTACCGAATCGCAACTTGCTTGCAGTTGCCAACTGGGATCCGATTGCTTTGCGCTTTTCTCCTTTGACTTCGATCAGAGCTTCGCCTGGATATAGACGTTGAGTTTTTGAAGTAATCGGAACCACTTGTACCCGGTTCAGCGCTTGGTTGGCGGCGTTATTCGACAATACGATTGCCGGGCGGGTCTTTTGAATCTCCCCCCCTACGCTGGGGTCAAATGCGACCCAGTAGACTTCGCCTCTTTCAATAGGCATCGCCAATCAGTCCTTCCGTCCACTCTTCGGCTTCGGCCTCTTGCTCCTGATCGGCAGCCATCTGGCGATAGCCTTCCAGCAGTTTGGCCGCGCGCTCGCCGTTGAGTTCTTCAACCTTTTCCTTGATCGCGCCAGCAATCTCGCTTGGCAGGATGAACCACACAGGATGTGCGTTTGCCAACGGGACCCCTTTCTTGCTCTCTTTGCTATCGCCATTCCAGCGGATTCCAATGCATTCGTGTCCGTCATAGGTGAGCTGCGCTATCGACCAGCTGTGTTCAACGGGGCCCCGGTCAAACAGGACTTTGAGATGGCTAACCTTATTCTTTGGAGAGACCACAGTCTCCGGATCGATATACATGTTCAGCCTCCTGTGAGGCAGGATTTCATACGTACGTACGTATGTCAATTCCGCAACGGCTTTCCCGTTTTAAGCGTGTGGGCGATCCGCTCCTGCGTCTTGCGTTCGCCGCAAAGGGAGAGAAACGCCTCCAGTTCGAGGTCCAGCAGGTATTGCTCGCTGACCAGCGAACCTGCAGTCACGCGGCCGCCAGCCAGGATGTATGCTGCCCAGCGAGCGACCTTCTGGTCGTGCTCTGAGGCGAAACCGGCCTCGCCCATCAGGAAAACGCCCGTCTTGAGCATGGCCAGCGCGCCCGTGCCAGGCGCCGGAATCTGTGTTCGCGGCTGCGGAGCGGTGTAGCCGGCTTCGGCCAGCGTCAGCGCCTGGGCTTTCGCGTCCAGCAACTGTCGTTCGCGGTTCAGGGTGATGCGGTCCGCAGAAGCCAGCATACCCAGCGGCCGGGCCTCGGCAGCCGAGGTGGAAACCTTGGCCAGCGCGATGGTCTCAAACACCCGCTTGAGCGCCGTGCCCATCTCGGCGGATTGGGCAAAGCGCGCGGGCGGATCTTTGGGGTCGGGCGGTGCAATCGCCGAGGCTTGGTCCAGAGCGCGGAGCAGCATTTCCTTTGTCCCACCGCCGGCCGGGATCAGGCCGACCCCCGCTTCAACAAGGCCGATGTAGGTCTCGGCGTGGGCCTGGCGGCGGGCGGAGTGCAGGCAGATCTCCGCGCCTCCGCCAAGCGTGAGGCCAAAAGGGGCGGCAACAACCGGCCGCGGGCAGAACTTGATTGCCGCGGTCATTTGCTGAAAGGCATGGATGACCGCCGCCACGTCATCCCACTCGCCTTCCTGGGCAGCCAGCAGAAGCTGCATCAGGTTGGCGCCCACCGAAAAGTTCTCGCGGTCGCTGGCAATCACAAACCCTGCAAAGTTGCGCACCGCTTCCGAGTCCGGCTTGAGCACGGAAGAGATCATTTGCAGCACATCTCCGCCGATGGCGTTTTTCAGCGAATGCAACTCGATGCAGCCAATCCCGTCGCCGATGTCGATGAGCGAGGCGCCCGCGTTGGAACGAACCACGCCGTTGGAGCGGCGAAAATCCGCAACGCGCGCGTGCCCAGGCTGCCGGGGAATGGGTTCCCATGAATTGCTCACCGGGTTGTAGCACTGCGGACCATCGGTCGAGTACCAGGAGACGGACGAAGATCCGGGGTTGGATTGGATCAGTTCCTCAACAGCCCGGCTTACTGGCAGCTCCATCCCCTTCATGCGCGCCACGGTCGAAGCCACACCCGCCGCATCCCACATTTCGAAAGGACCGAGCTCCCAGTTGAACCCGGCCTTCATGGCACGATCGATGGAGACGGCGTTGCCGGCAACTTCGCCAATGCGGTCCGCTGCGTAATTCCAAAGCGTGGACAGAAACGGCCAAAGGAACTTCGCGGCTTTGTCTTTTGCCGGGTCATTTGCCAGCAGCAGGCGCAGCCGTTCCCCGGTCGTGGAGGCGTTCTTGGCCATTTCAAGCGCTGGCAGTGCGGGCTTGGCCGAGGGCCTGTATTCGAACGTCGCCACGTCGAGCACCAGGCGTGCTTCTTTGCCGTCAGCGCCGCGGCTCTTCTTGTAGAACCCCTGTCCAGCCTTGTCGCCCAGCCAGCCGCGCTTCACAATCTCTCCCAGAACCGTCGAAAAACCGCCCTGCGTCACGCCCTGCGGGAAATTGGCCGCCACGTGCGCCAGAATGTCGATCCCCACCATGTCCGCCAGCCGGAACGTGCCGGTGCGCGGCCAGCCGATCGCGGTCCCGGTCAGCGCGTCTACTTCTTCAACGGTCAACCCCTGCTCCAGCATCAGCGTTGCCGCGGTAAACATCACGGAAACGCCGATTCGGTTGGCAATAAAGTTGGGCGTGTCGTTGGCGAAGACCACTTGCTTGCCGAGATTTTTGTCGGCAAAGGCGGCAAAGGCAGCCACCACGGCTGGATCGGTCTCAGCGGTGGGAATAATTTCCAAAAGGCGCATGTAACGCGGCGGGTTGAAGAAATGCGTCCCAAAAAAGCGATCGCGGAGCCCCGTCAGGCCGGCGGCAATTTCCTTCACCGGCAGGCCTGAAGTATTGGTGGTAAGCACGGCGCGGGGGCCAAGATGCGGCACAACCCGCGCCAGCAGCGCCGTCTTGATGGCCAGGTTCTCCGCAACCGCCTCGATTACCCAGTCGCAGCCGGCAAGTTTAGGCAGATCGTCCTCAAAGTTCCCAGGGGTCACCAAAGCTGCCAATGAAGCGTCGAAAAATGCGGCCGGCTTGGCTTTGGCCAAAGCTTCGAGGGCACCCTTGGCCAACCGGCTGCGGTCGCCTTCGCCCTCTGGAATCAAATCCAGGAGAAGCGTTGGAATTCCCGCGTTGGCCAGGTGGGCAGCGATGCGGGACCCCATCGTCCCTGCGCCGAGCACCGCGGCGCGGCGAACCAGAAACGGAAGAGCGGCTTCGGGAAGAAGTTGGGCGAAGCGAGCTGCAACCGGTGCGGCGGTGGTCATGGGGGACCTTCCTCAAGCGGCGTTGATCACGCAGACTTCCACCGCGCGGAAACTCTCGAAGGATACGGAACGGCGCGGTGAGGGGTCAAGGCGGGCAATCTACGGCTCAACTTGCTCCGGCGCTAGAGTTTTCTGCGCAGAGCTTCAAACACCGCATAGCCGATCATGGCGGAAATCAAGGCGATCAGGAAGTTTGTCGCGGTAAATATGTCATGCACCGCAAACGCCAATGTCTTTCCATGCCTGCTGGACCCGGTGAACTCGCCCATCAACAGGTTGGAATAAAACAGAAAAATAATGAACGCGACCTCGATCACCGCTCGCACGAGCTGCGTCTGAAGCCTCCGGCCTGACGGTTGTCTTTCCATGGAGTCTCTAGGGTAGCAAGGAATTTGCCGGCCACTTCGGACAATCGCTCCCCTCCCCTCCCCACCCACCCGCTCCTGAGACGCCCGCACGCGAACCGTGGCGCGATTCACAATTTCCTCAAACCCTTACCCGCATGGCCGTTGCATACTATCGCTATGAAGAATCGATCCGTCCCCACCGATACATTGGTCCCCCATCTTGTTTACCGCAGCGTGCCCAAAGCCAGCGAATGGCTCACCAGGGTTTTCGGCTTCACCGAGCACTTCCGCTACGGCGATCCAGTCAGCGGAATCCAGATACGCCTGGGAGGTGCTGTCATCATGCTTCACGGTCCGGGCAATGCAACGGAAACACCCACCACGCTCGGGTTTGGAACGCAGATGCTCACCGTAATCGTCACTGACGTGGACGCGCACTACGCGCGATCGAAGCAACAGGACGCAATCATCTGGGAGGAACTGCACGAAACCGTCTATGGAGAGCGCCAGTACGGGGTCAAAGACCTGGACAGTCATCGCTGGATTTTTTCCCAGCACGTGCGCGACTTGAGTCCAGAAGAGTGGGGAGGGACATTGGCCTAACGCTTGGTCGGCGCTGCGAATGGAGTCGTTCGAAGCGTAAACACCGTGATCTCCGGCGGACAGTTGAGCCGGAACGGCACCCCCACTGTGCCGATGCCACGATTGACATAGAGGCGCAAGGGGTTCCACCATCCACCCAAGTGGAACCAGCCCTCGACGTATTTTCTACCCCAGCCGGGCAAGTAGAGTGGACCCACCACCGGCAGCCGGATCTGGCCGCCATGCGTGTGGCCGCTCAGCATCATGTGCACAACTTTGCTGGCCGGGTCGTCGAGAAAGACATTGGCGTAGTCCGGCGCATGAACCAACAGCACAATGGGTTCATTCGGCACATTGCGAATCCAACGTGGAATCGCCAATTCAAGGTCTGGATTGCCAGACACGGGATCGTCTGTCCCTGCCAGCCAGAATCTGCTGCCACCACGCTCAATAGGCAGACATGCGTTGCGAAGCACCGTAATTCCGTTTGCGGTGAGAGCCTCGGTGACTTCTTCTGCGCCTACGCCAAGATCGTGGTTGCCAAGAATGGCATAGCGGCTTCTGCACCTTAGCTTGTTCAGGATATTGGCGCACTGCCATGCGGCTCCGATGGCAAACTTCTTCGACAGGGGCACGTGGCTGACGTAGTCGCCGGTAAGGAAAACTGCGTCCGGGCGCAATTGGTTGATCCGGTCAACCGCACGCTCCAGGAAAAAGGCTTCCGTGTACTCGTCCATGTGGATGTCGCTGAGTTGAACGATCTGCATGCCGTCAAAGACATGGGACAGGCCGGCCAAGGGCATGTCGTGGCGCGTGACTTCGATCGAGTGGCGCGCAATCTCGCCGGAATAAATTGCCAGCCCGGCGGCGCCATACATGCCAGCCTTCAGAAAACGGCGCCTGGTGGTGGGCTGTTGGGGGATGGAAATAGGTACCTCCATATTCAATCCTACACAGAGCCGTAAGGTGAATCCCGGTTTGACCCCCTCCGGTGGTGGGCACTAGCTTGGAAGCAGGCGCGAACCGCGCCGCACGTCCCGCAGAGAAAGATCGGACAAGGAGATTGGATGCAAAGCAGAAAACGCACCGCGGCGATGGCACTGGGATTGGCGGCGTTAGCCCTCATGGCCGCCCGAGCCCAGGACCTGAAGAGCTTCGAGCAGAAGATCACCACCAAGGTGCTGCCCAACGGTCTCACCATCCTCATCTGCGAACGGCCGGACGCTCCGGTCTTCAGCTATTCGACCTTCATTGACGCCGGCGACGTGAACGACCCCTCCGGCGAGAGCGGCCTGGCGCACATGTTCGAGCACTTGGCCTTCAAGGGAACCAGCCAGATTGGCACCACCGACTACGCCGCCGAGAAGGTTGCGCTGGCCCGGGTGGAAGAAGCGAATGCCGCCTACGAGGCCGAATACCTGAAGCCCGTTGGCCGCGACGAAAAGAAGCTGGCCGAGTTGAAAAAGGCCTTCATTGAAGCTCAAGCCGAGGCGCACAAGTTCGTCATCCCCAACCAGTTCACCGACATTGCCGAGCGCAATGGCGCCGAAGGGCTGAACGCCGAGACCGGCCTGGATGAGACGCAGTACTTCTGGTCGATGCCGGAAAACCGGCTGGAGCTGTGGGCGTATCTCGAGAGCAGCCGCCTGGCTGACACCGTGCCGCGCGAGTTCTACAAGGAGCGCGACGTGGTGATCGAAGAGCGCCGCATGCGCACCGACTCCAACCCCGAGGGACGGCTGTTCGAGCAGTTCGTGGCCACCGCCTACGTGGCTCACCCCTACGGCCGAAGCGGCATTGGCTGGCCCAGCGAGGTAAGCCAGATCAATGCCACCGAAGCCATGGAGTTCCACAAGAAATACTACGTGGGCGCAAACATCGTGGTGGCCGTGGTGGGCGACGTTAAGGCTTCTGAAGCTATGCCCATGCTGGAGAAATACTTCAGCCGCGTTCCCGGCGGTCCAAAGCCGGAAGAGATGACCACCGTTGAGCCGAAGCAGTTTGCCGAAAAAACGGTCGAGATACGCGACCCGTCCCAGCCCATCTACATGGAAGGCTATCACCGCCCCGACTACCGCGACGCAGACAACGCGGTCTACGACGGGATCAGCGATATCATGTCCAACGGGCGCGTTTCGCGGCTCTATCGCAGCCTGGTCCGCGACCAGCAGATTGCCGCGGAGGCTGAGGGTGTAAGCCCCTATCCGGGAGACAAATATCCCAGCCTGTTCGTGTTCTTCGCTGCTCCGCTGCCCGGACACACTCCGCAGGAGATGCGCGACGCCATACACAAGGAGATTGAGAAGCTGAAGACCACCGACGTGACCGACGACGAACTGGCCATGTACAAAACCCGCACCCGCGCCGACCTGCTGCGCGGCCTTGCCGACAATCAAGGGTTGGCCAACGATCTGGCCGAATATCAGACTCGTTATGGGGACTGGCGCGAGTTATTTCTGCAACTGGACAAGGTGGATAAGGTGACAAAGGCCGATATTCGCCGCGTGGCCAACCAGGTGTTTGTGACCAGCAACCGCACGGAAGCTTGGATTGCTACCGCCGCGCCCACCGCCCCAGCCCCGAAGGCCGACGCGGCGAAGGACGGGGGCGCGCAATGAACCAGTCTTTCGACAATCCCGCAGCAATCCGCGAGAGTTTTGTAACAGGGCATGACTTCAGTCATGCCGACAATGCCAATAAAATGACTCGGGCTTTAGCCCCCGAGGGAATGCACACCTCCAAAGCCTTCATCGCCTTCCTTTTCTTCACGGCCCTGCTCGCCACAACCCTCACCGCGCAACAAGCCAAGCCATGGGAAAAGATTCCCATCCCCAAGCTGCACGAGTTCAAGCCTCATCAGCCCATCCGAATCCAGCTCAAAAACGGCATTGTCCTCTTTCTGCAGGAAGATCACGAACTGCCATTCGTTTCCGGCTCGGTGCTGATCCCCGGCGGCTCACGCGATGAAGGCCCCGCCAAGGCCGGCCTTGTCGGCCTCTACGGCCAGGCATGGCGCACCGGCGGGACGGCGAAGATGGACGGCGACGCCCTCGACGACCTGCTCGAAGCCAAAGCCGCCCACATTGAGACCGGAGGCGACGAAGACTCCACCACGCTTGCCTGGGACTCGCTCAAAGGGGACGCGGATCAGGTCTTTTCTCTCGCCCTCGACCTGCTGATTCATCCCAAATTCAGCCAGGAAAAGCTCGAACTTGCCCAGCAGCAGGAAGCAACCGGAATCGTCCGCCGCAACGACGATGAATCCGGGATTGCCGAGCGGGAATCGGCCAAGCTGGTCTACGGCGCGAACAGCCCCTACACCCGCCAGCCCGAACTGGCCACCATCGGCGCCGTCACCGTGGACGACCTGAAGGCCTGGCACGATCGCACCATTTCCGGCAAGCTGATCGTCGGTATCAGCGGCGACTTCGATCCTGTTTCCATGGAGGCCAAGCTGCGCTCGGCTTTCGAGGGCCTGCCGCCGGTCAAGCCCACGCCAGTCCGCCACGATGTATTCGCCGGACCCACGCCGGGCGTGTACTTCATCGACAAGGAGGACGTGAATCAATCCGACGTGGAGATCGTGGGCATTGGCATCGACCGGCACAATCCCGACGTGCCCACGGTTGCGGTGCTGAACGAAATCCTGGGTGGCGGATTTGCCAGCAGGCTCTTCCAGAAGGTGCGTACCGAACTGGGTCTGGCCTACGAGGTAGGCGGCGGAATCTCATTCGGGTATGACCATCCAGGCCCGTTCCGCGCAGTCGTTCTCACCAAGAGCGCCACCACGGTGGACGCCACCAAGGCCGCGCTGGCCGAGATCGCCGGCCTCAACACCACGCCCTTCACGGAAGTGGAACTCGCCCGCGCCAAAGACAACATCCTCAACTCGTTCCTGTTCCGCTATGACACCAGGGACAAAGTGCTCGCCGAGCGCGAGCGGCTGGAGTTCTACGGCTACCCGTCGGATTACCTCGAAACCTACAAAGCCTCCCTCGAAAAAGTGACCCTGGCCGATCTGACCGCGGCAGCCAAGAAGTATATTCATCCTGACAAGCTGGCTGTGCTGGTGGTGGGGAATGGACCGGAGATCAAGCCCGGGCTCGATGTTCTGAATCTTGGCCCGGTCCAAGGGATCGACATCACTATCCCCATGCCGGCCAGACCCGGTGCCGGCGAAAAGCAGCAATGATCGCCAAGCCACAAGGCTCCCGATTCTTGGCATCTGCCGCAGCGGCTCTTTGTGCCACGGGTGGGACACCTAGAACCTCAATCGGGATCGCCTGCGGGGAAAAAACACGAACCGCGCGGAGAGCAAGTTCATGATGAGTGACGATGTGGAATCAACCTCCAAGCTGGCCGTAGTGATCATGGCCGCCGGCAAGGGCACTCGCCTTAAATCGAGCCGTCCCAAAGTGCTGCACGAAATCGGCGGCAAGACTCTGCTCAGCCACGTCATCGCCGCTGCCAGCCATGTGGTCGCGCCCAGCCACATCTATGCCGTCGTCGGTCACCAGGCTGAGAAAGTGAAAGCCGCAGTCGCCGGTTCCGGAATCCGCTTCGTGGATCAGGCCGAACAGCGCGGCACCGGTCACGCCATTCAGTGCGCGCGGGAAGCTATCACCGGTTATGAAAACCTCATGGTCTTATCTGGTGACGCGCCACTTATTCAATCGGCTACCCTCTCCGCACTGTGGAATTTCCACCAGGCCCAGCGAGCCGCCATGACGCTCACTTCAGCCGAGCCTGCCGACCCAACCGGATACGGCCGCATCATCCACCCCACGCCGGGGTCCATTGAAGTTGAATCCATCGTCGAGCAGAAGATGCTTTCGCCCGAGCAATTACCGCTGCGCGAGGTCAACATGGGGCTTTATGCCTTCAAAACCGCACCCTTGCTCGCTCACCTCGACCAACTCACCAGCAACAATCCCCATGGCGAGCTTTACCTCACCGACTTGGCGCATGTGCTCCATGCCGCCGGAGAGCGCGTCGTCGCCTTCCGCGCGCCCGACGCGGATGAGTTGCTGGGCGCCAACACCATTGCCGAAATGATGGCTCTTGACGCCAACCTGCGCATGGCCACAGCCCGTCGATTGATGGCCGCCGGCGTGACCATCTTCCGCCCGGAAACCTGTGTAATCGACGCTGCGGTCGAAGTGGCTCCCGATACAGTGATTGAACCCTTCGTCCAGCTCCTCGGCTCGACCCTCATAGGGTCCGAATGCCGCATCCGCTCCTATTCCGTGGTTGAAAACTGCACGCTGGGCAACGACGTCCTGATCCGCCAGAGCTGTGTCCTCTCTGACAGCACCATCGCCGACGGAGCCAGGATCGGCCCTTTCGCTCACCTGCGCCCCGGCTGCGAACTTGGCGAAGACGTGCACATCGGCAACTTTGTTGAGGCCAAGAAGGCCAAACTGCGCAAGGGTGTCAAGGCTGGCCACCTGACCTACCTGGGCGACGCCGAGGTGGACGAAGGAACCAACATCGGCGCAGGCGTAATTACCTGCAACTACGACGGAGTGAACAAGCACATCACGCGCATTGGCAAAGACACTTTCATCGGCAGCGACTCCACGCTGGTTGCGCCCGTCTCGGTGGGCGATGGCGCCTACATCGGCGCCGGCTCCTGCATCACCAAGGACGTGCCCGCCGGGTCGCTGGCTGTGGCCAGGGCCCACCAGTTCACCAAAGAGGGCTGGGCCAGCGCCCGCCGCGCCCGGCTGAAGGCAAAGAAAAATCCGGCAGCCGACCAGGGTTAGAGCGCACGCATCGTCTCTCCGTCAATCGGCTCGACCTTGTTTTCCACAACAATGCACGGTAGGTCAGTTTTTCCAGCCGCAGGTATTCAAATCGGTACCTGTGCCCAGCCAGCCGGAACGGCCGCTGAGAGACCAAAGGGAAGCCGCGCAGACGAACCCACACTCGTCTTCGTTCTCGCCGGGCGAACGAGCAGAGTTTTCAAGGACATCTATAACGCTATTAAAATCTGATATTTACTATACCCATCTATGAGCCACGTCCATTTTCCCACCCGTCGCCAAGAGAATCTACGTTCTTTCGACCATGTGCTGCCCAATTTCATTCGTACACATCTAATTGAATGGTTGACGGCAAAGAAAGGTATTTCCCTTCTGAGCGTCTGGGAGTAACCTTCCCATAGTGCGTCCCCTGGGACTCGATCCAGGAAATGTCAGCTGACCAGATTCCGAAGGCCAGCCAGTTTCCCGCGATCCGAGAACCCGGAGTGACTTGATTTTTCCCTTGTTCGATCTGCATTTTCCACGTTCCGGACCATCTGGAATGTGGATGGATTCTGGAATCCGAAGTACGCCTTTCTAAAGAGTTCGTCGAGCACCAAGGTAAACTCCGCCGAGCTTGCGCAACAGGATTTTCTGCGTATTCCGTGCAGATTCGAACAATGCATCGGTTTGATGGGGCGGATATGTCCGTGTCAGGCTCAGTTTTTTCCATGTGCCGGCCAGCGAACAGCCCGCTCCGGGCGCATCCGCCTTGGCGGCCGGTTCTGCGGCCGTGCGAGGAAATTGGAGGTCCGGGCTCTTGGCATTGAACCTGGCACGACCGCAAGCAGTGCCTCTCGCGACTGGTTCCCGCGCGGAGTCTGAAGCGCGCCTTGCTGCTCGCCAGCGCCGCGCCGCGCGCATTCTGGTGGTGGACGACGAACCCCATGTCCGGACCATGATCGGCTCCACGCTTGAACGCCAGGGATACGATGTCCAGCTCGCCTCCAGCGGCCGCGAAGGCTTGGAAATTCTGGAACGCAACGCCTTTGACCTGGTTCTGACCGACATTGTGATGCAGGACGGCAACGGCATCACCCTGCTGGAACGTATTCACGGGCAACAGCCGCAACTTCCCGTCGTCATGGTCACAGCCATCCACGACATCAGTGTGGCCATCGACTCCATGCGCCGCGGCGCTTACGACTATCTGCTCAAGCCCTTCGAGCGCGAACACCTGGTCAACACCGTGCAGAGAGCGCTGGACCACCGCCAGGCCCTGCAGGATAGCCACAACTACCAGCAGAATCTTGAGCAGGTGGTCCGAGCCCGCACCGAGATGCTGCGCCAGGCAATGGAAAACCTGGAGCACTCCTACGACGTGACGCTGGAGGCGCTGGGTGACGCCCTGGATTTGAAGGATTCAGAAACCGAGGGCCATTCCAAGCGGGTAACCGCTTACACCATCGCCCTGGCCCGCGCCATGGGCATCGGCCCGGCGCAAATCAAGATTATCGCCCGCGGCGCCTTCCTGCACGACATCGGCAAAATGGCCATTCCCGACGAGATTTTGCGCAAACCGGGCAGGCTTTCCCCGGAGGAGCAGGAGGTCATGCGAGAGCATTGCGCACGCGGCTACAACATGCTACGCAAGATTCCGTTTCTGGCTGAATCGGCTGAGATCGTCTTCTCGCATCAAGAGCATTTCGACGGCTCGGGCTACCCCAACGGACTGCGCGGTACCGAGATTCCGGTCGGAGCCCGCATTTTCGCCGTAGCCGACACGCTGGACGCCATTACCAGCGATCGTCCCTATCGCAGGGCACGAAGCTTCGACGCCGCCCGCGAAGAGATTTTGCGCTGCTCCGGAACGCAATTCGACCCCGCGGTGATCGAGGTCTTCCTCAAAGTCCCGAACGAGCTATGGCACGAGTTGCGCTCTGAGATCACCGGCCAGAACAAGCGCTTCTCCACGTTCGACATTGCTCCCGTTTCCGACCCCTCGCAAATCTGAAGCAGGTTAGATTCCAGCTGGGTGCTGTGGCCGAAAACGACGGCTTTGGCATCCAAGCATTCATTGGAGAAACCCATGCTCGCGCTTTCTGAAGAACAAGCCGCTTCCCGGCTCAAAACCCTGCCTGACTGGAAAATCACCGCGGGTGAGCTGATTCGAACTTTCAAATTTGAAGATTTCCGCGCCTCCCTCCGCTTCGTCAACCAGGTGGCCGATATGGCGGAAGCGGCCGGACACCACCCGGACATCGACATTCGCTACAACAAGGTGCGCCTGGCCCTGGTGACTCACGATGCTGGTGGCCTTACCAACAAGGATTTTGACCTCGCCGCTCTTGCAGATACGGCCGCTTAGAGAATTCCTGGGTTGCGATCAGGCTTCGTCGGCCGGATCGTCCTCGGGAATCCCAAATTGTGGATTTTGGCCGTTTTCCTCGGCTTCGCGGAACTTTTTCAAGGTATTGCGGTACCACCATGCGGCCAGCAATCCGCCTGCAAGGAGTGAACCTGCAGCGACCGTACCGATCTTGAACCAGCCTGCCGGAGGAGGGGCGCCCTTCTCGGGTCCAGATGAACTCGATGATTCTAAATAGTTTGTCATGTTAGATTGATCCTCCTGAGGTGACCGCGCATCGCTGTCTGTCTAGGCCGGGGTACACGAAATGACTCAGCGTTAGATGCAGGTCGGAGGGTAGAGGATCACTGTCCAAAGTCGAAATATAATTTCGATTTTTGTATTTGACTTGGACCCAATCTATGCTATGGTGTATATATTCCAGTGAAGGAGCCGGTAGAATTTGCCGCTCCTAAGTTGGAAGTAAGTTGCGTCACTGGCCTCCCGGCACGAACAGCAAAAAGTTCGTGCCGTCTTTTTTTGTGCCGGACAATCCCCTCGATTCCCGTTCCTTTCCTCCTCATCTGCCCAATTCGGGCCTCAATTCGTCAAGAGTCCGATAGAATGGTCGCTGAGAGACTTCGCATGAAAAGGCCAATCAAAACCCGTTGGCTGCTCGCCCTGGGCGTCTGCGCGCTTACCGCAGGCAGCTACGCCCAATGGTCGAATCCCGCAGTCGATGTTCCCGCTTACCACCCTTCCGCACCCCTCAAGGTTGGCGCATTGCCTCCCATCCTAGCCGGCACCAAGCTCACTGGAGAGAGTTTTCGCTATCCGTGGCAGGTTCACGTTTACCAGCAGGTGGCGAAGGTGAGCAGCGTGGTCTATCAATTGCCTTGCAACTGCCGCTGCGACCGCGCCCTGGGCCATACCAGCCTGCGCAGTTGTTTCGAGGGACTGCACGGCACCGAATGCTCCACCTGCGCCAAAGAGGGCATCTTCGCCTTTCAGCAAACCAAGCTCGGCAAAACCCCGGCACAGATTCGCGTAGGCATCGCCAATCGCGAGTACGAGTCTATCGACCTGGAGAAGCAGTAGAGCCCAGGTTGCAGGCGCAACCCCGCCCCGCTACACTTCCTTCAGCATGGCCATCGCCCGTGACAACTCCCCGGAACGCCTCGTCAGCGCCTCGCGCGCGGAAGAAGAACAGGGATTCGAACTCAAACTTCGGCCCCGCTGGCTGGGCGAGTTCATTGGACAATCCAAAGCCAAAGAGCAGCTCTCGATCGCTCTGGAGGCCGCCAAATCCCGTGGCGAGGCGCTCGATCACGTCCTGCTCTTCGGTCCGCCTGGTCTGGGCAAAACCACCCTGGCTACCATCATTGCCAACGAGCTTGACGTAGGCTTCCAGCAAACCTCCGGCCCGGCCTTGCAGATCCAGGGCGACCTCACCGCCATCCTCACCAACCTGCGCGAACGGCAGGTGCTCTTTCTCGACGAAATCCATCGCATGCAGCCGGTGCTGGAAGAAAAACTCTACACCGCTCTCGAGGATTACAAACTCGACATCATTATCGGCCAGGGCCCGGCGGCGCGCACCCACGTAATGGAGATTCGCCCCTTCACATTCATCGGCGCTACCACGCGGCCCGGTTTGCTGTCGTCGCCGCTGCGTTCGCGCTTCGGTATCCTGCTGCGCCTGGAGTTTTACACCGAAGAGGAGCTGCGCTTCATCGTCACGCGCTCGGCAGAGGTGATGGGTGTGCCCATCGACCAGGATGGCGCCGCAGAAATCGCGCTCCGCTCGCGTGGAACACCCCGCATCGCCAACCGCCTTCTGCGGCGGGTTCGCGACTACGCTCAGGTGCGCGGCTCGGGGGTCATTGACCGCCCCACCGCAAACTCCGCCCTCACCATGCTGGAAGTAGATGCCCACGGCTTCGACGAGATCGACCGCAAGCTGCTTCTGGCCATCATCCAAAAATACGATGGCGGTCCCGTCGGCCTGGGCACACTCGCTGCAACTCTCGCCGAGGAGCAAGATGCTCTCGAAGAGGTGTACGAGCCGTTCCTCATCCAAATCGGCTTTCTCGACCGCACGCCGCGTGGCCGGGTCGCCACGCGACTGGCCTACGAGCATTTCGGCCTGGCCATGCCCGGCCGGCAGGCCCCACTGTTTTAGCAAAACTCTGGGTGCCCCATCCATGGCACGTCTTTGTTCTTGTGCCAAGGGTGCAAATCCACGAACCCCAACGTCCAAACCTTAATAGGGAGTTTTTCATGTCTTTGACCGAATCCTCCATGCTCGAACTCGGAACCA
>JBEKFD010000009.1:0-46284 GCA_050013495.1 Occallatibacter sp.
ACCACTCCGCCCACCGCTTCCTTACCGTCCTTGTCGAGCACGCCGCGCCGGAACTCCGGCCCAAGTTGCACGCTGGCGACGTTGCCGACGGTAACCGGCGTGCCATTGTAGGCGGCGAGCGAAATGTCCTCAATGTCTTTCAGCCCACCAATCAGGCCGATGCCGCGCACCATGTCCTCGGAGCTGCCTACCTCCATCACCTTGGCGCCGACGTTGTTGTTGCTGCGCTCGACGGCGGCGATAACGTCCTTCAGCGGGATATTGTAGGCGCGGAGCTTCATCGGATCGAGATCGATCTGATACTGCTTCACGAAGCCGCCGACGCTCGCGACTTCGGCGACTCCAGGCACTGAGTTGAGCTGATACTTGATAAACCAGTCCTGGATGGAGTGCAGCGTGCCACTGTCGTAAGGGCCTTCCACCGTGTACCAGAAGACCTGGCCCACGCCAGTTGCATCCGGCCCCATCATCGGCGTCACGCCCGCAGGCAGAAAGCTGCCCGCGAGACTCAGCCTCTCAAGCACGCGAGTTCGGGCAAAGTAAATGTCCACGCTGTCTTCAAAGATGACATTCACCATGGAGAATCCGAATGCCGAGGACGAGCGGACCGTGCGCACATGCGGCAGCCCCTGCAGGTTGACAGTGAGGGGGTAGGTTATCTGGTCTTCAACCTCCTGCGGGCTGCGCCCCTGCCACTCTGTAAACACGATGACCTGGTTCTCGCTCAGGTCGGGAATGGCATCGATCGGGGTGTGCAGCAGCGCCCAGTAGCCCCACACCGCCAGCGCCGCATATACGGCCAGAATCAGCCAGCGGTTCTTCATGGAAAACTCGATGATGCGATTGATCATGACGGACTCCTACCTGGCGCTCAGATGCGTGTGGGCCGCGGCAATCACGATGCCGTTCCTGGTTGCCTCGACGAGCACATTCCACGTCCCCGCCATCGGCGGCTGGCCCTTGCCCATGTACATCTTCTGAGCGGCCGTCCACGGCAACTGGAAGCTGCTCTTCATCTCCGGCATGTTCATGGATGGCATTGCCGGCATGATGAGCGTGACGGTGACGCGGGCATCGGCGATCGGCTTGCCGCTCGCATCGGTCAGGTTCACGTGGAATGGGTTGTCTTCGCCGGCCTTCAGGGGATCGGAGTCTGCGTGAAATTCAATTCGCGCCTCGCTGGCCCCGGCATTTTTCCCCGGTGGCGCTGCGGAGCCAGTCTGCACTTGCGATCCGCCGGCAAATTCCTTCGATCCGCCATAGAGCCCGGACATTCCCGAGCTGAGGTGCGCCTGCGAGTCAATCAGGAAGTTGCCATTGAGCACCACCTTGTCGCCCAGCGCCAGTCCGCCGGAAACCGGGAACAGATCGCCGGAAGGCGCGCCTAACTGCACCTCGCGGGCCTCAAAGACGCCGTTAGGCCTGGCCAGATACACGATCTTTCGAGTTCCTGTATCGAGCACCGCCGAACGGGGAACGGCGATGGACGGCTGCGCGGCGCGGCTCACAAATGTGGCGCTCACAAACATGCCCGGTAACAGGCGCATCCCCGGATTGGCTACATGCACATGGACCGGAACCGTGCGCGTTTGCGGGTTGGCCGCCGGCTCGATGAAGTCCACATGACCGTGAAGAGTTTTGTTGGGGATTGAATCGGCAACGATCTCGACATCCTGCCCCTGGCGAATCTGGGACAACTGTTCCTCATAGACATCGGCCTTGATCCAGACCTGGCTGAGATCGGCCACGGTAAACAGCGTGTCGCCTGCGTTTACATATTGCCCCTGCGTCACCTTGCGATCCACAACCGTTCCCGATGCATATGCGTAAATGGTTACATGCGGGACGCCGTCTTTCTCCGGTGCGTCAATCTGTTTGCCGGCGATGCCCCAGAGCTCCAGCTTGTGCAGGCTTGCTTTGATCAATGCATCGGCCTGCGTGCGTGCGTCGGAGTTATCCGACTGCCCAAGCCCAATGCGGTTCTCCTCAGCCAGGCGATACTCCTCGATGGCCGTCGCGACTTCAGGGCTATAGATATCGGCCACTGCCTGCCCGCTTTGTACGCGCTCTCCTGTGTATTGCACGTAGAGCTTGTCCACCCGGCCGCCGATTCGCGCGCTGACGGCGGCAAGCTGCGCCTCAGGCTGCTCAACGCGACCGAAGGCATCGATGTCTGTCTTGAGAGAGGCCGTTTGGACTTCGGCAACCTGCACGCCCGCGGCGGTAATCTCCGCCGGGCTCAGTTCCACAGTAGTGCCCGGCTGCGTACCTGGCGAAGAGGGTGTCGCAGCGACAGGCTGAGTGGTCGAGGCGGGTTGTGCCGCGACGACTGCCGGCACGATAGCGAAGAGATGTGCGCCCCGCTCACCAAGAAGCCCGAGCACCAGCAACGCGATCAGTATGCCTGCCCCGGCGCCGAATGCGATCAATTTCGTCTCTCTGTTTGTCATTTTCCGCTCCGATTTGTGCTGGTTGGGTCTGTGCTGATTGGGTCTGTGCTGGATTCCCCTTTACCGGGCTGAGCTTGAATCGTTTCCGCCGCGTCGGGAAGCTGCGCGCCAATCGCGCGCTCCAACTCCGCAATGCCCGCATCCGTAGCTGACGATGCCTTGTAAAAAGCGGTCTGAATATCCAGCAGCAGGTTCTGGCTGTCGATCAGAGTCAGGAACTCGGCGCGATTGTTCTGGTAAGCGGCTGTGGAAGCTTTGAATGCCGCCTCAGCCTGCGGCAGCAGTGTGTCGCGATACACCTTCACGCGCTTCCCGGCAGCCCGTGTCGCGATCTGCGCCTGCCGCACTTCCAGGAACACGGCGGACGTCCGCGCTTCAAGCTCGGCTTGCGCTACAGCGGTGGCGGCATCGGCTTGCTTCGATTCCCCAAAATGTCGATCGCGATTGAGCCAGGGCAGATTCATGGTCATCTCGGCCATGTACGCGTTGCGCGAAGCAGACCCGGCCGGCATCAACATATAACCGAGCGCAGCGGTGAAGTCGGGCTTCATGGCCAGGCGCGTGGCTTGGCCTTCGTCTTTCGATTTCTCAATTTGCATCCGCAATCCAGCAAGCTCGGGGCGATGCAGAATTGCCAGTCTATCTAGTTCCTCAAGAGGCGGTAACTCGCGGGCAGTTGCATAGCTGCCGGAAATCCTCAGTTCCTCATCCGGACGCCGTCCCAGCACTGCGCTCAAACGGGCGCGCGCCGTGTCCCGCTCTTCGTCAAGCTCGATCAGCTGCTCATCCAGGCGGGTAAGCGCCATTTGCGCCCGCAGCACATCGGCCTGCGGAACCTTGCCCGTCGTATATTCAACAAGCGTCGCGGACTGGGCCTCTTTCAAGAGCGCCGCCTGACGGTCAAGCAGCCTTCTCTCGTCGGCGTTGCGCATCAAATCGGCGCATGCCTTGCGCACTTCGGCTGCCACTTCCTGCCGCAAGGATTCAAGGTCACTGGCCGCCACTTCCACCTCGTCGCCAGCAACCTTCGCACGCACATCCCGCTTCTCTTTGCCGAGAAATGTCTGTTGCACGCTGAACATCAACTGAGCCTGGTTCAGATCCCATGGCTTGCGCAGCGGCGTATCCCAGTCGCGCACCATGAACATGGGATCGTCGAGGCTGCGTGCGGTTGTGGTCTTGGCCTGAGCCAGCGACAAACGACGCACCGACGCTCGAATCGCCGGGTTGGACTGCAGGGCCTCCGCTACCGCTTCTTGCACAGTCAGCGACGCAGTAGTTGGATCCTGCGGAGAACTCGCGGCAGACGGAGAAGACGGCTCAGTCTGTCCGAAACAGACAAGGGACAGCGCCAGCAACAGCGGCGCAACAACATAATTGGATTTCACTCTTCAACTCCGCGAAAAATGGGCAAAATGAATAGTCCAGGGCGCGGAAACGCACACCCCGGTGAGCCACGGCGAAAATGAAGAGCTAGATTCTGAGAATGGAGGCGCCCGGAGGCGGAGAATGCGGCGGGATGACTGCCAAAACTGGAAGGTCACTCGGCGAAGAGATCTCAATTGTGGAGATCGTCTCCATTACGACGTTCGAAGCAGCCGAACCGGAAAGATTGGGCGCAACAACCATGGCCGGCAGCGTTGACTTTGCCGTGCAGCAGTCATTCTGAATGGCCGTGCTGGACGCGGGCATGGGAACGCAGCAATCGTGCCCGGCCTTGTGCGTTTGTTGCAGGCAGGTTCCAATTGGCGCAATCAAGCTGGCCACCAGGAAGATGGCCACCATAGCGCGTTGGAAGACGCATCGCATCGTGGTCTCAGCTTACTACAAAAGCCGGTTCCTGCGGTGATTGGGGTCACAGGCATTCAACACGTGAGCATCGGACGCTGACGTCAGATGGCGATCACTCTATATTTCCGCGTGCCAATTTAGTTGTAGATCCATGGCATCGATTTCCAATCACCAAAGCCGAAACGCCATATCGCCGCTAGCAACCCTGCCGATACTCAAATTTGGGAACAGTTGAATCGCCCGCGCAGGAAGGAGATGTCAATGTCAGCGAACGCCCTTGCACTCCGGAGCCTTTCTGCGGGCCCCGCACTCGTACCATCGATTCGCGAGACTCTTTCTTTGGTCGACGAAGCAGGAGACCAAGCCGTACAAGGTTCAGAGAGCGTCCGATTTGCGGAAGGCTTCTTAAGGGCAATCGACTTTGAAGTAACGGCAATCGACTTTGAAGTAGCAGCGGCACGGTGCCTCTACGACGTGTGGCACGAACAGCGCCATGGCGATGTTTACCTGATACGCACGGTAGAGCGGATCGCAGAACACTTGAAGACGCTTCAGGCGATCCAGGCAAAGCTCATTCGGTCTGGGGACGGCTCCACGCCAGCTGAACTGCATCCAGGAAATCGCGGCGGACGATCGGACCCCGCATCGATCCGTTCTTAAGAAATTGTCCAGCCCCTCGTCTAATGCGTCGCCTTGAAGTTATAAGCAATTCCGAAGAGCGGGACGGGATCGCTACGCAGACCCACATTGTTGAGTTGCACCAGCACGTTTCCGTAGAGGAGGAAATGCGCAATGGGAGACCACTTCAAGCCTCCGCTGAAATTGGCGGTCGTGTAGGTGAGTGAGGTCGATGTCGTAAAGGGAATGGTTTTAGGAATTCCCCCTTGGCCTGCAGGTCCGGGAAGATTGGGGTTGGTCGAAGTGAATGACGGTACATTGACGAACTGGTTGCCGAGAATATCTGCCGCCAACGTCAATTTCCGAACGATCTTGAAGTCTGCACCGGCCGCGTATTGCAGGCCGCCGGGCAGTCCGACCGTCGGAAGCGCCTGGAGATTCATGACCTGGGAATTGCCATTCCATTGATAGCTCAACTTCATGTGCGGAGCAATGCGAGCCCGATATTCGAACAGGCCATAGATGCTGCCGCCGAATGCGCCAGACCCAAGATAATTGAGTGCGTCGCCGCTGGGAAAGCGCGCCGTGATTCCAGCTGCTACGGCACCTCGAGATCCCTCCTGGCCCAAAACCATCTGCTTTAGGATGACTGTGATATCCCCGATTCCCGAAGCTGTTCCATTGGAGGACACCGATGTTGTCGGGGAAAATATCTGACCGTAGGTCTGGTTGGCCGTGTTGTATTGATAGCCTTGGAAACCCGACGTGGTCACTGCCAGTGTGACTGAGTTGATTGGCACCACCACCGAAATGTCCGTTCTGCGAGTCGCACCGTAGGTCGCGATGCCCACGTACTGATCGAGTTTAAAGCTGACCTGGTTGTTCACCGCGTCGTAGGATGTCGTCACATTCCCGATGGGGTATTGAAAGCCGATGGGGATTTTTGACAGGGGGTTCCCGGCGAGCGAATTGAAGTTGAAGTGCTGATAGCTGAAACCCGCGAAGATATGCCCTTTGCCGACTGTATCCGGCCGATCGGTAAGCACCGGGCCCAGATTGTCGAAGGTGGTTCCAAACTCGCTTCCCTTCTTTTGAAGCGTAACGACTCCGACTGTAGCGCTGGGGATGGGAAGTTGGGTCAATTGCGTGGCGATCGATGCGTTAATTGGATTCGCGACGGCTTCAGCCGCCTTGGCTAGTGCGGTAGTACTGCTGGTCCCGGCAGCAAATACGCTCAAAGTCTGCGCACTGAAGGGAAATTGGCACACCAATTTGGTCGAAGAGCTGCAATCGACCTGCCCGAACGAAGAAACCGCCGGTACACATGCAAACGAGACGAAGAGCAACAGTGTCTTGGCTTTCACAAATTCTCTCCTGCGCAATCAGCGCAAATGATGGACATTAAAGGTACACCGAAGACGTCATCGATTTCCCCGCGAACTTAATTCGCACTCACATCCAGAGGAACCACCGCATAGTACTTGTTGGCCGGCTTAGCATTATCAGTTCCGACCACCTGAACCAGGTAACTTCCAGGAAGGATTCCATTGCTGGTCGTCTGGCTCGTTGAGGTAAAGCTTCCCCCGCAACCGCTGGCATAGGAGACACCCACGAGCAGCAGGATCAAGCCGAGGAAACGGAAGAAGTTTTTGCGCGGCGACTTTCTGGTTCCCACCCATCCCATCAGCGCAAAGAGCGGAATGCCCAGGAATGCAGCCAGGGAGACCGAGCTGGTGCGTTGCAGCTGCGCCACCGTGCCTAGTGTGGAGATGGTGATCGGTACCGATGTGGTGACCGGAGGCGGGGGGGTAGCCCCGCTTATTGTCACGCTCGCCGGACCGGTGCACGTCAATCCGGCAATCTGGCTGGTGGAAAGCTGCTTTTTGGCAGTCAGATCAAATACCGTGCCGCAGGCGAATGACATAAACGTCGCATTCACAGGAGCGGTGGTCGTATTGAAGGAGGCATTCTCTGTTCCGCTTGCTCCCTGCGCGAGGCTCAGGATGTTGGCCTCACCCACCACGTAGACAGTCAGCGTTGTTGCGCTCGCAAGCGCCGGGGTCGAATTGTCGGTCGCCGTGAGCGTCACGGCGTATTCTCCGACGGGAGTCGAAGAGGAAGATGTCACATTGTACGTGAGTGCAGTGCCGGTGGCCCCATGCGCGGTAGCCGATACGGTGCAGGATGGATCCGTGACAACCGCATTGCTGATCGCATTCCTGACCTGGCAAGCGAGGCCCAAAGTGTCAGCGAAGCCGCCTGTGGAGGTTACAACCATTCGGACCGTGGTGGGGTTAAACGGATCCGTTCCGGCCGCGGAAGTGGTGGCGGTGGAATAGCCCTGGGTCAGATACACGGGACCAGGGGTAGCAGTTGTGTCCAGCGCGGATGTTACGGAATTCGCGATGGTGAAGTTTTGCACCGTTTGCGCAACGCTGCTGCTGCTGCCGGTGAAGTTGGGGTCGTTCTCGTAGGTCGCCGTAATGGTCTGGCTTTCGGCATTCGCGGGGAATTGAGCGGTGCAGATGGCGGTAGCTGTTCCGGCGCCAGTCGCAATCACAGAAACCGTGGGGCACGGGACCGTTGGGTTCCACGACCCGGTGGTCGTGAATTTGAAAACGCCGGAAGGAGCCACAGGACCTGTCTGGGCGGGAACGATGGTCGCGGTGAATGTGACCATTTGGGTTGCGACACTGGTTTGCGAGGAGGACAAAACGGTCGCCTTGGTCGGCCCCATCGTCACCGTCTGTGAGAACACCGGAGAGGTTGTGGTGGGGAAGTTGGGATCGCCGCCGTTATAAGTCGCGGTAATGGTGTGAATGGCCGCGGTCCACCTGTCCGTAAGGTTGCGGTTGGCGACGTTGACAACGCAGGTCGCAGTGAGATTGATCAGGCTTACGTTCGAGCATAACGGGAAGCCCGAGAAGGAATCGAAGAACGTCACCGTGGAAGTTGGCGTGGCAACCGCGGAGAATGGCAGCTTCAAAGTGGCCGTGAAGGTGACCGGCACGTTGACCAAGGACGGAGATTGCGAGGAAGTCACGGCCACGCTCAGGATGGCCGGCGTTACGGTCTGAACCACAAAGTTCGAACTTGAACCGAAGTTCGAGTCACCGCTATAGGCCGCCGTCACTGTGTAGCCCCCGGCCGCGGGCAGCGGGGCGGTGCAGGTGGAGATTCCGGTCGCAGGGATCACGGATACCGGTTGGGTGACTGTGCAATTCAGCGGGGTTGCGGGGCCGCCGTTCACCACATAGGTGTACAGCACGGTGCCGGTTGGCGGCGTTGCACCGGCGACGGAGGGCGCAACAGTCGCTGTGAAGGTCACCGGCTGGTTGACAGTTGATGGAGCAGGAGTGGAAACCACCGTCGTCGTGGTATTGGCTCCTGCAACAACCTGCGCTACAGTGCCCAAACCAGTCACGAAGTCCTTGTCTCCTGAATACGTCGCTGTGATCGTGTAGGGTGAGGCGGCGGTGGCCTTCGAAGGCAGTGGAGCGGTGCAGGACGCAGTCGTGACCGTACCCAGAGTATTCACGGCCACGGAATTGCAGAGGACTACCGGCGCGCCGCCGTTGAGCGTATAACTGAACGTCACCGTGCCGGTGGGGAAGACTGACCCGCTGAAGGTGGCCGGCGCAACGGTGGCCGTGAAGGTTACCGCCTGGTTGACAGATGGGTTCGCCGACAATGAAACCAGAGTGGTGGTGGTTGGGCTCTGGTTGACAGTCTGGGTCACAACCGGGGATGTCGATTTGGGGAAATTGGTGTCGCCGCTGTAGGTAGCTGTGACGGTGTTCGCAGCCGGCGATGCAAACGCGAAGTTGCACGGCGGAACCGTTCCTGCCGCAGCGACTATTTCGGTGCACAGAACCGCGTTGGTGAGAGTGTCAGTAAAGGTAACTGTTCCAGTCGGCTCCGTAGTGCCGGTATAGGCGGGCGCCCCGGTGTTGACCGGATTGATGGTGGCGGTGAAAGCCACCGTCTGGTTGACGACGGAAGTCGGTTGCACGGAGGAGGTCAAACCGACCGACGTGACAGGCTGATTGACGATCTGTGTCAACGGAGCTAAAGGCTGGTTCGAACTTGTCGCGAAGTTCTTGTCACCGCTATAGCTCGCCGTGATTGCGTAAGAACCCGCGGCGGGCAGCGGGGCGGTGCACGTAGCAACGCCGGTCGCCGAGGCCACGCTCGAGGTTGCGCACAGGGTGACCGGCAGGCCGCCGCCGAACGTGTAGGTGAATGCCACGGTTCCCGTAGGAGGCGTGGGACCAACGATCGTCGATAGCACGGTCGCGGTGAGTTTCACCGTCTCGTTGACGAATGAGGACGGCAGCGACGATACAACTGTGGTTGTGGTTGGGGTCAAGCCTACGGGCTGAATCACTATTCCGGGAGCCGGGCTGGTGAAATTCGTGTCCCCGCTGTAAGTCGCGGTAATGGTGTAGTTCCCGTTGGCGGTCAGCGAGGCTTTGCAAACGGCTGTAGTGCCAGCCACGCCGGTGCTTACGGATACAGGCTGCGCGGTTGCGCAACTCAGAAGGGTGGGTGGGCCTCCGCCAAGCGTAGAGGTGAAGGTCACCGTTCCCGTGGGGTTGGTGGGTCCCGTAAAGGGTGGCGTAATGGTAGCCGTGAAGGTAACCGCCTGGTTCACCGCAGACGAAGGCAGTGATGAAACAAGCGACGTTGCGGCTAGAGCCTGATTGACAACCTGGGCCGTTGACCCAAGGCTTGCGCCGAAGTTCGCGTCCCCGGAGTACGCCGTCGTGACCGTGTACGATCCCTTGCTGGGCAGTTGCACGACGCATGACGCCGTGGTGCCCACGATCGTTGTGCTCACGGGTATGGGCTGGGCGGCTGCGCAGCTAAGCGGGGTTGACGGACCTCCATTCAGCGTGTAATTGAACGTCACGGAGCCGGTTGGGATTGTTATGCCGCTGACGGTGGGCGCAACGGTTGCGGTGAAGGTCTCGGTTTGGTTCACGATCGAGGTCGGGGACGAGGAAATCACCGTTGTCGTGGTTGACGTCGTATTGACAGTCTGCGCGGCTGAGCCTTGGCCTCCCGTGAAATTCGAGTCGCCGGTGTACACCGCAGTGATCGTATAGTTCCCCTTGGATGGCAACGGAGCCGTGCATTGAGCCGTAGTCAATAGAGCCGCGGTCGAAACAGATTGCGAAGACGAGCACAGAGGAACCGCGCCCCCGCCGTTGTAGCTGTAAGTGAAAGCCACCGTGCCGGTGGGATTCGTGGATCCCGCGAACGGAGCAACCGAAGGGGTAATGGTAGCCGTGAACGTGACCTGCTGGTTAACCGTTGAGGCGGCGGGAACCCCAACCACATTGGTTGTTGTTGAAGTCTGATTTACCGTCTGCGAAGCACTCCCGGTGCTGGTGGCGAAGTTTACGTCTCCGGAATACGTAGCTGTTATCGTGTCCGCCGCCGCCCCCGGCAATGTGGCCACACACGTGGCAGTTGTTTTGCTGACCGCGGTGCTTACCGGCCTGGATGAGCACAGGTTTACCGGGGTAGTGAAGCTGCTGTTCGTATAACTGAAGGTCACGGAGCCCGTGGGATTTGTTGCGCCGGTAGTGGAGGGCGTCACGGTGGCAGTGAAAGTGACTGACTGGTTCACGGTCGATGTGGATGCCGTGGCGGTGACTGCCGTGGTGGTTGTGGTTAAGCCGACGGGCTGCAGCACTGTCCCGGTACTCGTTGCAAAGTTTGCGTCGCCGCTATACACCGCCGAGATGGTGTAGTTTCCATCCGCAGGCAAGGGTTCCGTGCAGGTTGCAACTCCCGTTGCCGGGGTCACGTTTGAGGATGCGCACAGCACGACCGGCGCTCCGCCGTTCACCACATAGCTGAATGCCACGGTGCCGGTTGGGTTGGTCGTTCCGCTCATGGCCGGCGTAACCGTGGCGGTGAAGGTTACCATCTGGTTGGCCGTCGAGGAGGGAGGCGTAGCAACAACAGCAGTCGAGGTTGCAGTCTTGCCCACCGTCTGCGAATACGGGGCTGAGGTGCTGCTTATGAAGTTCGCGTTGGAACTGGTGTAGACCGCCTTCACACTGTAGACGCCGCCCACGGGAGCGGAAGTGAATGTGAAGTTGCAAGCCGGCACGGTTCCATTGACCGCGACAGGCTCCGTGCACATAACAGTTGCCGGACCTGGCGAAGTAGTGCTGAAGACCACGTTGCCCGCGGGCACGCCGGGCCCGGCAAAAGCGGGCGTCACGGTAGCCGTGAAGGCCACCTGCTGGTTTACGGCCGAAGTACTCGGTACGGATGTGAGGGTGCTGGTAGTGCTGGTGGCGGCGATGACCTGGTTGAAGGTCCCGGGCGCTCCCGAGGCAAAGTTTGCATCGCCGCTATAGGTCGCGGTTATGGTGCTGCCTGCGGTCGCGGTGGAGAACGCGTAGGCGCAATTGGCGGTCGCATTCGCGACATTGACTGTAAGCGGCACGGGAGGGCACAGTTGCGTTGCGCCCTGGGTAAAGGTGACGCTGCCAGTGGGCACAATGCTGCCCGAAGGCGCCTTCACCGTGGCGGTGAAGGTCACTTGCTGGTTCACGTCCGGGCTTGCCGGCAGGGACGTAAGCGTGGTTATAGCGCCGGTTTTGCCAACGGTTTCTGTAACCGTTGCCGTACCCGCGAAGGTAAAGTTCGGATCGCCGCTGTAAGTGGCATCGATGACGTCGGCCGGCGCAAGCAGCGACGCTGTGACGCAGGCGGCCGCACCGGCAGCAGACACCTTCACTGGCGGGCAATCGCCGTTGGCGACTCCATTGACGGTGAAAGTCACGGTTCCCGAAGGCGTGACCGGCGTAAGCGCGACCCCGCCGAGCTGTGCGGTAAACGTCACCGTCGCGCCGACCGCGACAGACGGTCCGGGCAAAGGCGTCAACGTCATGGAAGCAGCGAGCGCGTTGACAGTCTGGTTGATGGTAGCCGCGGTGGCCGCCTTGTAATTGCTGTCACCCGGATAGCTGGCGCCAATCACATCCGTACCGGCAAGCAGCGCAGAAGTGGTGCAGGTGGCCACGCCAGTGGTTGCATTCACGGTTGCCGGAGCGCTGCAGGCAATCGGATTTCCGCCTACCGTAAAGCCAACCGTTCCCGAGGGGCCGGTGGGGGCAAAGCTGACGCCGCTGAGGGTAGCCGTAAAAGTCACCGGCGCGTTGACGCTCGACGCGGCGGATGGCGATATGGTAAGCGTGGGCGCGAGCTGGTTGACGGTCTGGTTGATTGTGGCCGCGGTAGCTGACTTGTAGTTGGAATCTCCCGGATAGCTGGCTCCAATCACATCGGTGCCGGCCAGCAGGGCCGACGTGGTGCAGGTGGCCACGCCGGTGGCCGCATTGACCGTTGCCGGCGCGCTGCAAGTGATCGGATTCCCGCCCACCGTAAAGCTCACCGTTCCCGAGGGGCCGGTCGGCGCCAGCGAAACTCCGCCCAGGGTAGCCGTAAATGTAACTGCCGCGTTGAGGCTGACCGGACCCGAAGGAGATATGGTGAGCGTCGGACTGATCTGGTTGACGGTCTGATTGATTGTGGCCGCGGTCGCCGGCTTGTAGTTGGCGTCGCCTGGATAGCTGGCTCCGATGACATCCGTGCCGGCGAGCAGCGCGGACGTTGTGCAAGTAGCAACGCCGGTGCCCGCATTGACCGTTGCCGGCGCGGTGCAAGTGATCGGATTCCCGCCGACCGTGAAGCTCACTGTTCCTGAAGGGCCTGTCGGCGCTAACACTACTCCGCCGAGCGTCGCCGTAAACGTCACTGGCGCGTTGAGATTCACCGGACCCGATGGAGAGATGGTGAGCGTCGGGCTGAGCTGGTTGACGGTCTGGTTGATCGTGGCCGCCGTAGCCGACTGGTAGTTGCCGTCTCCCGGATAGCTCGCGCCAATCACGTCGGTGCCAGCAAGCAGCGCGGACGTGGTGCAAGTGGCCACTCCAGTGGCTGCGTTCACCGTTGCCGGCGCGGTGCAGGTGATGGGGTTCCCGCCCACGGTAAAGCCCACCGTTCCGGAGGGGCCAACCGGCGCAATTGCAACGCCGGCGAGGGTCGCCGTAAATGTCACCGGCGCGTTGAGATTCGCTGCCGCCGATGGCGAGATGGTGAGCGTGGGAGCGAGCTGATTGATGGTCTGGTTGATCGTCGCAGCGGTCGCCAAGGCGTAGTTGCCATCGCCGGGATAGCTGGCGCCAATGACATCCGTACCGGCAAGCAGGGCGGATGTGGTGCAGGTGGCCACACCGGTGGCTGGGTTCACGGTTGCCGCCACATTGCAGGCGATCGGGTTCCCGCCCACCGTGAAGCTCACCGTTCCCGAGGGGCCGATCGGTGCAATGGTAACGCCGCTGAGGGTAGCCGTAAACGTGACTGCCGTATTGAGGTTCGCCGCGGCCGAAGGCGACAGGGTGAGCGTGGGGCTTAGCTGGGCGACGGTCTGCGTGACCGAGGGCGAGGTTTCTCCGACGCCCGTGTCATAAGTTCCATCACCGCTGTAAACGCCGGTGATGGCGTCGCTGCCCGCCGTAAGCATCTGAGTTATGCAAACCGCGGTTGAGACGAGGCTCGGCGCAATGCCCGGGGTGATACTTACGTTCGTACAGTCAGAGAGGGCTACGGCGCCGGTTCCTGGGTCGCTGTCGAAAGTGACGGTCCCTGTCGGCGCAAGATTCGGCGCCACGCCTGTCAAAGTCGCAGTCAACGTAACCATGTCGTTGACGTTTGAGTTGGGAGCCGGCGACGGCACAACCGTGAAGGTGGTCAGCGGCGGGTCGCCCTGCAAATTCGGCAGAACGGAGAATTCGGTTCCAGGCATGCTTGATCCGTCACCGGTCACGCTGCTGCCGTTAGCAGTGGCTAGGCCGGCGTGTTTGCTGAAGGCGCTTCCAACCGCAGCGAGGGCAATGGGGCCGCTCCCTACCGGCAATGCGGCAGCAGGATGCAACGTGCCATCGCCTTTTCCAAAGAGCACGCTGACGGTCGAGTCTTTGAGATTGGTAACAGCCACATCGGGCTTGCCGTCTCCGTTGAAGTCGGCCACAACCAGCGAACCAGGCTGATTTCCAACCGCATAGGGAGCGCCGGTCTTGAATGTGCCATCTCCGTTGCCGTGCAGCACTGCAACCGTGTTGTCGGTCGACCGCGCCACCACCAAATCAAGTGCTGAACCGGTCAGCTTGCCTAGAGCGATCGAAGAAGGACTGTTCCCCAGCGCAACATCGGTTCCCGGCGAAAACCTGCCCGTTCCGTCGCCAAGCAAAACAGTCCCAGTGCCAGACGAGTGGCAGGAGGCGTCATTGCCGCAACGGTTCGCGATAACCAGATCGAGATTCTTGTCGCCGTTAATGTCGCCCATGGCAATAGAAGTGGGAGAATAGCCCACAGAATAGCTTTGAACGCTGCGGAAGCTGCCATCTCCTCCGCCCAGAAGAACCTCAACATTGCCTGGCTGGGAGCACTTCGCGGCTCCGCAGTCCTCCAGGACCGCAAGGTCGAGTTTCCCGTCCTTGTTCAGGTCACCCACCGCAACCGCGAGCGGAGAGCCCGCCAATGGAAATGTCATTGGCTGCCGGAAGGTTCCGTCTCCCAGGCCAAGCATCACGGACACCGTCTTGTCGAGACGATTAAGCGCTACAATATCCGATTTCCTGTCGCCATTCAAATCGGCCAGCGCCACGGAAACAGGGCCGGCGCCGACACTATTCGTGGAGGAAAGGCGATAGTCGCCCTTTTCGTCAGCAAGAAACACCGCGACTGTTCCGGCCGTACCGCAGGCGGAATCCGAGCCGCAATAATTGGCAACCACCAGCGCAGGAATCTTGCCGCCATTCAACGCGCCGGAAGCAACGGACATCGGTTGCACTCCGGACGAGAACGAGCGGGCCGCCTTGAACGTGCCGTCCCCATTGCCGAGGGGAACGCTCACCGTTTGCGACGAATGGTTGATGATGGCCAGGTCGACGTGACCATTCCCGTAAAAATCGCCTGCCACCGCGGCGAGAGGCGCGTTGCCGGCCACAAAATCAGCCGAACTCTTGAATGTCCCGTCGCCGTTTCCACCCAGAATGCTGAAAGTATTGCTGCTCTTGTTGATGACCACCAAGGCGGGAACGCCGTCTCCATTCACATCCGCGACCACGGTCGAAACCGGCTCGTTCCCCACCGGGTAGGACGCAGGAGACGCAAAGGTACCATCGCCCTTCCCAATGAGGACAGTCACAAGCTTCCGGCCCGGATCGGTGACGATGAGATCGATTTTGCCGCTGTTGCTGAGATCTCCGGATTCGATCGACGAAAGCGATCCGGGCGCGACCGTCAGGTCCGGAACCGAGCGAAACATCCCCGCGCCTTTGCCAAGCAGGATACTTACCGTGCCATCCGCGTTTGCCAGGGCAAGGTCGGTGTGGCCGTCGTGATTGAAATCAGCCGCGGCAAGTGCCGTTGGCGTCTTGCTCAACAGCTGCATTACCGGCCTCTGCAGGTTCCCATTGCCGTCATTGAGGAAAACGGCAAGCAGCTTTCCGGAAGCTCCGGTGACCGCTACGTCCATTTTCCCGCTTCCGTTGAAGTCGCCCGTGGCGATGAAGGATGGATTGAAACCGACCTTGAAACTTTGCCGCGCCTGGAAAGTACCGTCGCCATTGCCGAAAAGAACACTGATCGTCCCCTCAGTCTGGTTGGTGACCAGAATGTCCGGCCTTCCATCCCCGTTGAGATCCGCCACTTGGACAGAGCTGGGATGGGAACCCGCCGCATATTCGACGCCGGGGGCAAATTTGCCCTTTCCGGCTCCCAGAAAGACAGTGATACTCCCGGAAGAATAGTCCGCGGTGACCAGGTCCAACTTGCCACTCTGGCGCAGATCCCCGGCCGCCACGCTCGACGGGGCGTAGCCCAGCGGAATCGTGGGAGCAACGAGGAAGGGAGAAGGCGCAGCAGTGCTCAGAGAGGGTCCGGCGATTGCCGATTCGGCTGATTGCGCACCAATTCCACCTGCAAGGCATGCGCAGGAAAGTAAGAAAACCATCGCAGCCGACACAGTTGTTCCACACAGACGAAGCCACTTGTAGGGGGTCATTCATTTTCTCCAGACGGAAAGGCCGGGAATCCACGATCCGGGTTTGCATGGTTCCAAACTCGGCTAACTACTTTGGTCAGAGACCATTGTCAAGGTGTTCGCGCAAAACGGGGAGCGCGAAATGAGAGCAGGTTGGACATCAGCCAGCGAACACACCAACCTTCAAACGCCGGCTAGGAGAGTTCCCCTGGTTCAACATATCAAGCCCATGGTGGCTTACGCGCCACTTCTTTTTCTTTGATACAGCTTCACGGACACCTGCCCGCGAATTGTGAGTTGGGAATTCTGCAGACCCCTCATGGTCGCGTTGAATCAACCTCGCTGGCATCGCATTGCGTGGCCTGAAAAATCTTCAGACAGCATTGCGCAACACTTTTGTCCGCATGAGGCGAGACTTTAGCATCCCCAAAAATCCATGTCAAGTGAAAACATGCTTACTGCGTACAGATTCAAGGAGCTACGCCTTCCGCGCGCGGGACTTCCGATGCATAAATAGCAAAGCGCGAAATACCTTGCGGCTTCGTTTGAAAAACGATGTCACGATTCATGGAATAAGCATTTTATAGGCAAGGAAGAGTAGTGCGAGGCCATAGACGAGCATCAATTGGCCAGAGGACCGGCGCTTGCCAAGAAAAAGATCAGCGTAAGCCCAGTGAGCGCGAAAAACGGCAGGGTGGCAAAGCTCGCCATTGACAGGCAAATATGCAGCCAGCGAGCCCACTTGGCCAAAAGGCGCTGACAGAGCGGCTTGACGCCGGGGGCAAACCTTCCGGGGATCCACTGTCTGGCACCTGCGGTCCCCGGGTTGCGACCGACCACCGTCGAGCCGAGCACTTTGTCGCAAGGCAGGCCCCGTTCTCGGATCGACGATGTGGGAATGATGCGTCCCGCCAACCTCCACGCCGCGGCGGTAGTTGCCACTGGTGGCAACCGTGCTGTCATGAATCGCAAGCTGCGCGATAGGGGGATCGTTTTCGGCATCGGCTTTGGGGTCGGCGATATCGATAGGCTCGCTCCACGCGCCGCGCACCGCCAGGTCGCCGCCAATGTTCACTACCACGGAGCTTGCATTCCCCGTCGCCAGGACGGCGTCGGCGGCATGGCCTGCGATGTAGCTCTTTGTGAAGGAGCTCAAAACCAGCGGAGCGCTACTAAGGTGCGTTGCGGTTCGCGCCTCGGGATCAAGCCGCCAATGCTGTTGCTGCGCCAAATGCAAGGCTGCCGCGCGGGTTTCCCACGGCTCGCTTCTCGTGTAGCATCAGTTCCAGATGAAGCGCGTGCTTTCCATTTCCCTGATTCTGTTGTTTGGCTTTGGCCCGCTGGCGGCGCTGCCGGGCAGCGAGGAATCGCGCCTGCCGCCCTGCTGCCGCCGCCACGGGAATCACCATTGCGCGATGATGCAAAGGATGGCGCAGGCTGCATCGGGCAAACCCATCGTCACCGCTCCTGCAACCTGCCCGTTGTTCCCCGGCTATGGCATTCCGACCACGGCGTCGATTGACGCGCTTGCCGCCGCGCCGGCGAGCTTACCTGTTCTGCTCGCACAGGCTCACGTGCCCGCCGCTGGCCGCTCCGCCGCCTGGTTGAGTCCGATCCGCTCACGGGCCGGCCGCTCGCCTCCCGCAAAGACTCTCGGCTGACAATCGATAGCTCTTCCCCGCCAAATATCCGTCGCGCCGCGCGTTCGCGGCTCGAAAGGCCATCTGTGCACAGCCACGCTTTGCTTGGAGGATTGTACGCTCATCCATCTTCGTTCCACTTTTGTAGCGGCTCTTTTTGCCGTTTCCGTCCCCGCGCTGGCCAATGTTTTTGCCACTGTGCATGGGGTGGTCCACGATCCCGAGCATCGCCCCATCGCCGGCGCACAGGTCGCGCTGCGGGCAGCCGATTCGGCCTTCGTCCTGCGCGCCACCACCACCCTCGACGGCACATTTGAATTGGCCCAGGCGCCCATTGGCGTCTATCGCCTGGAGGTCACGGCTGCCGGCTTCGGCCCCGTCACCCTGCCGCTCACGCTGGCCTCGGGCACCAACCCGGTGGTACATGTTCCGTTGGCGGTCATCACGGTCACGCAATCCGTCACGGTCAAGGGATTGGCAAGCTCGATCTCCGATCCGGATTCCGCAACCCCGACCACCCTGATCACCCGCGCGGAGATCGACCAGACCCCGGGCGCCAGCCGCACCATCGGCATGGAGATGATTACCGACTACGTTCCCGGCGCTTACATGACCCATGACATGCTGCACATGCGCGGCGGCCACCAGACCAGTTGGCTGATGGACGGCATCGCGATTCCCAATACCAAGATCGCCAGTAACGTCGGGCCGCAGATCGATCCCAAGGACATCGATTCGCTTGAGACCCAGCGCGGGAGTTATGCTGCCGAGGTCGGCGACCGCACTTATGGAGTTTTCAATGTGCTGCCCCGCAACGGCTTCGAGCGCTACCGCGAGGGCGAACTGCTGGTCTCGGCTGGCAACTTATACACCGGGGAGACGCAGTTATCTCTCGGCGACCACTCGGAAAAGAACGCCTGGTATGCGAGCTTTGCAGGTTCCCGTTCGAGCTATGGGCTGGCACCGCCTGTCGCTGCGATTTACCACGATGCGACTAACTCCGAGAGCGGATTCGTATCGCTGATTCGCAATGAGACGCCCAAGGATCAACTGCGGCTCAACGCGCAATACCGCCAGGACCACTTCGACGTTCCCTACGACCCGAATGTAAATGACTGGGAGCAGGAAAGCCCGCCCGGAGGCAATCCATACTACCTGTCGGCTGGACTGCGCGACGCGCAAACCGAGCGCGACAGCTTTGTCATTGGCAACTGGGTGCACACCATCTCGCCCAAAGCGCTCTTTTCCGCTGCGCCTTTCTATCACTTCAATCAAGCCAACTACGATTCGCTCGCATCCGACACGCCGGTCTCCACTACCTGGCATCAAGGTTCAAACTACGGCGGCGCGCAAGCTGACCTCCACCTCGAAGCCGGCCCCAACAGCTTTTCCGCCGGCCTCTATTCCTTCTTCCAAGCCGAGTACGACCTCTTCGGCGTCGAGGCCAACGGCCAATGCATCACCAATAACAACCCCTGCAATCAGCCGGATAGCAAGGACGCCGGCCTGGTCGAGTTTTATCTGGCCGACCACCTGCGCCTTGGCCGTTACCTCACCCTCATTGGTGGCGAGCGCTTCTCCATCTACCGCGCCTGGCTCAACGAGAGCGCCATCTATCCCCGCATCGGAGCAACAGTCGAGATTCCGCGCCTGCATTGGGTGCTGCGCGGCTTCTACGGCCACTTCTTCCAGCCTGCTCCCATCTTCACCGTCTCCAGCAGCGTTCTCAACTACGCCGGCCAGCAAACCGCCGGAGAAAACACCTTCATTCCAATCCCCTCCGAGCGCGATGAAGAGCACCAGTTCGGCATTCAGATTCCTTACAAGGGTTGGTTGCTCGACGTGGCCAACGTCAAGAATCGCGTCAATAACTTCCTCGATCACTCCAACCTCGGCGAATCGAATATGTACTTTCCCATCGCCGTCAACGGAGCTCTCGTCCGCGCCTGGGAGTTGACCGTGCGCTCTCCAGAGATGGAGCATCTTGGCCAATTCCATCTCACCTATTCCAATCAAATCGCCCAGCAGCGCGGCAATATTATTGGGGGCTTCACTTGCAGTATTGCCGCAGACCCGGCTTGCGACCTCGGGTTCACCTACAAACCCGTTGACCACGATCAGCGCCAGACACTGAACACCGGCTTCACCGCAAATCTCCCGCTGAAGACCTGGTTCTCAACCAATGTCTATTATGGTTCGGGCTTCTCCAACGGGCTGGAAGGCAGCTCTCAAAGCCCTTATCAAGGGCCTTATCTGCCGGTGCACACGACCTTCGACGTGTCAGGAGGGCACAGCATCGGAGAGTGTTGGAAGCTCTCCGGCAGCATCCTCAACGTCACTAACCATCGCGTCCTGCAGGACACCTCGGTCACCATCGGCGGCTTCCACTACAACGATCCGCGGATGTTTTCGGCGGAGTTGCGCTACCGCTTTCACTTCTGAGCGTATCAGGCTCCGATTGTTTTGGATTTGGAAATGCTGGTTGGCAATTTTGGGTGTACCGTTCAACTGCAGCGGTGGGCCGGCTCTTTACACTCCAATTGAATCGTGCCACGGGCTACTCATCGAGCAAGACAATCAGGCTCAGTTCCGGCGAGGGAAGTTCTCCGGGAACGTAGACGCCGACCTGGCGGGTCTGCACCAGATGATCCCAGCACGGCCCACCGCGATTCACGGCGAAATACTGGCTCTCCACCCTGGCGGCGATCTGCGCAGGCGCAACGGCAAGATGGTTCAACGGCAAGCCCGGCAGCGACCGCTTGATCAGTTCAAGCACAAAGCGGGCGGAACATATCTTTACCAATTTGGGGACACGATCGATCAAGTCCGCTTCGCCGATGTGGGAATGGATCTCCAGTATCCAACGCGCGGGGCCGAGGCAACGCTCGTCCTTGATTTCGCCGTTGTAGAGGAAGCTCTCAACCTGCTTCAGCGGGATCTTGATTGCCTTGGAGGGCATCACGATCTCAAGATGGCGGCGGATGTGCTCGTCGAGGGGAGCAAAACTGGCTCCGAAGTCGCGATGGTCGTAGACCGGCAGCGAGCGGGGATGCACTTCGAGGCCGAAGGTGCATAGAGCGCCGGCCAGGCGGGACATTTCGCGAAACAGTTCCTGCGGATGCACGTGCTTGGAAAGCAGAAAATGCCGCAGTGTTGAAACATTGGAGTTGATTGCGTGCAGGAACCAATAATGAGCAACATGCCGCGCCGACATGCCTGCCTGAAATACACCGCTCCGCTGTTGCTGCTCATTGGTAAAGACCGTGCTCTTTTCATCGAGAATGTCGATGAGACGGCGCAGCATTTCGGTCAACGTGGAACTGGCGCTCAGGCTGAGGCATGGCGGCACGAATGTGGGATCGGCTTCGAAATGCCCGGACCCGTCGCGCGTCACGCGCAGCAGCGGCAGGCTTACGAACTGGTCGGTCACCTCTGCCTCAGCCAGCAGCAGCAGATTCTTGCGCCCTATCTTGATCGGCTTCTCATCGCGGCCCGTGTTCTGGTCGGGCATCGGCTGGTCCGTGCCCAGGTAGCGAACGCCACCTCCGTTTTCCAGGCTCGTGTTGCGGCCTTCGCTCAAGGCAACGGGAACGGCAAGATGCAATGTCAGGTGATCGGCAACGGGAGAAAACAGCGTGGTGAAGTCGCGCGGCGTGGGCGGGGCATCCGCCCCCGGCAAATCGAATGCCAGGCCGTCTTCAAACAGGCCTCGCGCGTGGGTCAGTGCAACCGTCCCGTTGCGCAGTGCGTCGTTGTCGAATTGCAGACCCGCGAAGCCATAAGCCTCGCGCCACAGGCTGGAGGTGACGAAATTCAGAGAGTCTTCGAAGTAACGGCTCTGCGCCTGAAAATGGTGCGGGCCGAGATACATCCCTTCGAACCAGACGGGTTTAGTCAACTGTTTCATAGAAGTCAGCCCGCCTGCGGCAAAAGGATAATCAACTCCATTTGCGGATTGAGAAGCTCGCTGGGAACATGAGCGGCAAAATTACGCGCCCGGGTCACCGCTTCCCACGCCGGACCGGACTGGTTGAGGCTGAAGTATTGATACTTCATCTTGATGGGAATTGCGCTGGGCGGAACGGTCACATGGGTGAGCGTAATTCCCGGCAACGCCATGTTGATGAGCTGTTCGATTTGCGTGGCGGAACACGCCTTGACCAGTTGCGGAACCCTGCGGATGATCGATTCTTCGCTGGTATCGGCGGAAAACGCCAGGTACATGCGCGTATTTGCGAGGTATTTGTCCTGATCGACGGCGGTCGCATAGATGGTGTTTTTCACCAGCTTCAGCGGCAAGGAAACAACATTGGTCGGCACCACGGTTTCAAGCAGCATGCGCAGCTTCTCATCCAGATCGGAGAAGACCTTGCTCAGATTCAAATGGTCGTAAAGCGGCAGGTCGCGCGGCCTGACTGTAGTGGAGAACGTGGTGAGCGAAGCGCCCAGCGCAGTAAGCGCGGAGAAGAGTTCCTCTGGATGGCAGCGCTGGCCCTGCAGCAGATGGCTAAGCACGGGGATATGCGTGTTCACCGTATAAAGCAGCCAGAAGTTGGCGATGTCGGAAGCGTTGAAGTCGGCAAGGCTCTGATTTTTCTGCCGCCGGCCACCGGCAAGCTGTGTGCTCTTTGCGGACAGAATCTCGAGGATTCCGTTCACCAGGCCGCGCAGATAATCGCTGGCCCGAACCTCGAGAAGCGGAGGAACGAAGCGCGGGTTCAGGCGAAAAGCGCCGGCCTCCGTACGTTCTACATTGGCGATGCGCAGAGCAGACGAGCCTTCACGGGTTTCATTGGAGGCCAGCAGGCGCAGATTCTTGCGCGCAATCTGAATGGGCCTCTCGCCGGTCCCGGTGTTGTCGTCGCGCACACTGGTGATCTCGGCAAGGTAGCGGGAACCGCCGGCGCGGCCCAGGCCGGCGACATTGAGACCCTTCAACTTGTAGTCGGGAACGGTGAGATAGATGTCGAGATCGCGAACCCCAGGGTCGAAAAACTCAGCCAGCGCCTTCGAGGGAGGGGGTTGATCGGGACCGGGAATCTCGAAGAGCAATCCGTCGGGGAAGATGCCCGAGGCGCGCGTGACGGCCAGTTGTCCCTGGGCGAGCAATTCCTGATCGAGCACGACTTCGCTGAATCCCCAGCCGCAGAACTTCAGCGCCTGTAGTCGAAAATTCAGACTGTCTTCCAGGAACCTGTCCTGCAGTTGCATATGTTGCGGGGTCAGGAAGGTCCCTTTGGTCCAAAGCACAGGTTGCAGTTGCTTCATTGGCAATGACCGCGCCTTAACAATAGCAAGTCAATGTGAGGGTAGCAAGGGCAGGTTCCAGGGGAATCAGGGATGCTTGAGCCCCCTCGTGCCGCACAACAGGCCACCATTGTGGACGAACACCGAGTGAGCCGTTCTCCGCCGTGGTTGGTACCACTGGAAGCTCACGAATGCTCGCATTTCTATCGTGCGCTATAACCCCTTCGTAGCCTGGCTGATTGCCTGGCTTGCTGATTGCTGGGCAGCCTGCGCGGCCTGCTGCGCCTGCTGTTGCGCCCCACTGGCCGCCTGCGTCACCTGCTGTCCCGCTTGTTGAGCTTGTTTCTCTGCCTGCTGCGCCGCCTGCTGAGCCTGTTGCGCCGCCTGCTGGGCCTGCTGTTGCGCCTGCTGGGCTGCTTTCTGCGCCTGAGAGGCAGCTTGTTGCGCGGCTTGCTGAGCTTGTTGAGCAGCCTGTTCACCCTGCTGAACCGCCTGCTGGGCTTGCTGTTGCGCTTGTTGCGCGGCCTGCTGAGCTTGTTGCTGAACCTGCTGAGCCGCTGCCTGCGCCTGTGCGGCCGCTGCCTGTGCTTGTTGTTCCGCCTGCGCGGCCGCGGCCTGAGCCTGTTGCTCCACCTGCTCGGCCTTTGCTTTTGCGTCTTGGACCGCCTGCGACGCGGCCTGGGCAGCCTGCATCGCCTCTGCCTTCGCCTGGTCCAGAGCCTGCTGGGCCTCAGCCTGGGCCTGCGCCGCGGCCTGGCTCACTGCCCCCTCCGCCTGCTGCACCGCCTGATTAGCCTGCTGATAGGTCTGCTGTGCCTGTTGCGTGACCTGCTGCACTGCTGCCTGGGCTTGCTGCTGAGCCTGTTGCGCGGCCTGCTGTGCCGCGGTCGCGGCTTGCTGGGCCGCGTCGGCAGCCTGTTGCGCGCCCTGTGCCGCCGCTTGCGTGGCTTGCTGCGCGGCCTGCTCCGCCTGGCTCACCGCGCCCGCCGCGGCGCCTGCGGCAGCTCCCGCTGCCCCGGCCGCCGCTCCCGCAACGCCGGCGGCCTGACCGGCCACCAGTTGCGGACCCGCAATTTGAGACACCGACGCGGGTGCGGCGGAATCGGCCGCGGCTGCGGCGGCCGGTGTATTGCTTCCGCTGCCCAGCTTGGTTCCCGTACTGCCGTCGTCGGCGTTGTCAGGAGCCGTGGGGGCCACCGGACTTGCAGGGCTGGAAGGACTGGTGGGACTGGTAGGACTCGATCCGCACCCCGAACCGGCTCCGCCGCCGCTGTTGATCATCACCATGGTTCCGGTAATGCTCACGCCTGATGAATTGATGACCACACTGTTGCCGCCAACCATCAGCGTCAGCATCGTGCCGGCCTCGATCACAACCTGCATCCCGCCCTTCAGGTGAATCATGGTGCCGGCCTGATGGGCATAGTTGGTCCCGGACTTCTCGTATAGATTCTGGCCCACATCGATGGAAAGGTTCGAGCCTACCTTCTGGTTCACATTGCCGGTGACGTTACTGTTTGAATCCGACGACACTGTCTCGATGTAATTGCCGGACATGGTTCTGTTCACATCGCCGGTAATCTTCTCCACCAACTTGCCTTCGATGTCGTTGTTGACATCTCCGCTGACCTTGTTGACCACTTTGCCCGCGATGGTCGTGTTGACGTCGGTATCGACTTTCTCGAAGACGCTTCCCTTGACCTCGGTGTGCAGATCCCCGCCAACCGTCTCCATCTGGTCCTTCGTAACGGTCAGGCTGCGGTTGTTGCCAATGGCTTCGCGAGCGTCATGCAGAACCTGCGTATCGAAGTCGAACTGAGCGCGGAGAAAAACCTGCTCCTTGCCTGACAAGTCTTCAAAGCGAAGCTCATTGTAGGTGCTGTCGCTGCCGCCCTTGGAACTGCGCGTCATGAAGGTGCTGCGCGTCTGGTTAGCGGGCAACGCATAAGGAACGACCTGGGTCGCGTTGTACACGCGCCCGGTAATGATGGGCCTGTCCGGATCGCCTTCGAGGAAGCTGACGATCACTTCCTGGCCGACGCGCGGAATGGTGATGGAGCCCCAGCCCTGGCCGGCCCAGTCCTGCGAAACGCGCACCCAGCAAGAGCATGCGCCCTTGCGGTCCCAGGGAAACAGCACCACCACGCGGCCGTACTTGTCTACCCAGATTTCTTCCCCGGACGCCGAGCCGGTGCCCGGGTTGGTGCCGGTGACCGCCGCGGTTTGCGGTCCCTGAACAAAGGGCTTGGGCGTAACCCGCGCGGGGCGAAAAACCACATCGTCTGGAATGCAGCTGAAGTGATTCGAGTAGTCGCCTGCGCTTCCGTCCCCGGTATAGTTTCCGGCCACTGTCGCTGTGTGCTGCACCTCGGTAATCAGGTAGCTGCCGTTCATTGCGTCCTGCGGATGGGCCGTCAAAGTGAATTTGGTGCCACTGGTGAATGCACGACAGACTCCGGACCCGCGGGCGATGAGGTGACTTGCCTCCACTTCCTCCATGCGCAGCTTGGCCATCGCCTTCCCATCGCTATTGTTGATGTACAGGCCGGGATAGTCGAACAGCTCGAAACCGGAGTTGCCGCCGATGGCATACACCGTCGGGTCTTGATTCACCAGCTTGGCGGAAGGAGTTTCGAAGTTGTAGTCCGCCAATGTGCACATGCCGCTTTTCAGCGTCTGCTCGGTGCTCCATGCATTGACGACGTCGTCCTCGTCAAGTCCGCCGCCTGCCAGATTGAATCCGAAACTGGAGTGCCCTGGCCAGCAATCTTCATACGCGCTCGATGAGTCGGCGATCACCATCGTATGCTTCCCATCCTCGTGCTGGAAGAAGTAGAAGATGCCGAACTGTTCCATGAGCCGGGAGATGAAATTGAAGTCGGTTTCGCGGTATTGCACGCAATATTCAAGAGGGTTGTAGGTCCCGGTCAACGACATTTTGAAGTCGGCTTGACCTCGGTCCGAGAACACCTGCTGAATGATGTCCCCAACATTCTTGTTATGGAAGATCTTGCAGTCGGCATAGCGAGTGAGCAGCCATGTCCAGGGAACCACTTCCATCTCGTAGTGAACGAATTTGACGTCGACGGCAGTGATGGCAAACTGGCTCACAATGCCGTTGAAATAGCGCTGGGTATCGTCGGACAGCGTCACCGAAATGGTCGCGCCCTTGCCGATGACGTCTTCAAATTGCACCGGATCGTTCGCCGCCTGAGTTTCCGGATCGACGGCGTCCATCAAGAGTTCAAGAGTAAAGCTGAAAAGGCGCGACATCGCCTCGTGGCCTTTGAAACTGGCAAGCAGCAACTTATCCGCTTCCAGCCCGTCGACGGCGAGAGAGATGAGGCGACCACTCTGAGAGTATCCGGCCATGGGTATTCCTAAGCCATTTCCGGGTCAAGGGAAGTCATCCTGAATTCTTCGGAATGAATTCCCTTCACCGTGTTGCGAGATATTCCGTTCCATCCCTGCGGGCATGAAAGCTCAATGAAGATATTCTCATGCCGCTCAGGCTTCCGCCGCACGTTTTTGCGGAGAGTCAAAATTGCCAAAGTCCAATGCCCCGCCCTGCTTTTCACCCCATGTCGAAACCCCGGTCCAGGAAACGCTGCGCGTGAATGGCCGGTCCTCGCCAAGGCGATACTTGTCGGTCACGATGACCTCGATTTTCCAGCCATCCAGAAGCAGTTCCTTCCAGGTCGCCTCCAGTTTGTAATAGCTGCCTCCGGTGCCAACAAAGGCCTCCTGATACTTCCTGGGGGCATAGGTGTTCATGTTGGGGTTTTGCAGGCCCAGGTTGCGCGAGTCGCCGGGCGCCCCGAACTGGATAGCAATCAGATGGCCGGCATGTTCTCCTGTTCCTGCTGATACCTGGCGCTGCGCCCTCTCATCCCTGTGCGTAACAACCTCTCCCGGAACGCCAAGTTCCCCGGAAGCCTGAACGTAGTGGTAGTCATTGCCACTCCACTCGCGGAACGTGAAGCGGCCGACGATGTTGCCGGCGTGCGGGGAAACCAGTTCGACCGACGTTACCGGGCCGGGCAGAGCCGGCGGGGCTTTCGATAGGATGCCGCCATGAAGACTCAGCGGGTCAAACTGTTCGCCAATCGGACCTGGGTGTCTTGATCCAGCCATTTCGGTTTCTCGCATTGGAACCGGCCGCCTGGGTAGCGGCCGGTTCCCTCGTCTTAAGCCGGCGTGCCGTAGGAGAAGTTCCCGTCTTCCCCAATCCCCACGTGAATCGCAGTCATCTTCTCGCCTTCTGCCATGCCGCCCAGAATCTTGCGGGAAATATCCGGAAGAAGCGTGTTTGTCAGGATATTATCTACGTTTCTGGCTCCGCTCTCAACCTCGGTGCATCGGCTGGCAACTTCGTTCAGGAAGGCGTCGTCGTAGCTCAGCTTCACCTTGTGATTCTCCAGGATGCGACGCTGAATCTTGCCCAGTTTGAGGCGGATAATCTGTTTCAGCGCTTCATCGCGCACCGGGTAGTAAGGGATGAGCACCATGCGCCCGAGGAATGCAGGCTTGAAAATCTTGTTCAAATCCGGCTTGAGCGCGTCAATCAGGGCGCGCGGGCTGGGCGCGGTTTCAGGATCGGCCACCAGCTTCATCATCTGGTCGGTGCAGGCGTTGGTGGTGAGGATGATGATGTTGTTCTTGAAGTCGATCGAACGGCCTTCCCCGTCCTCCATGTTGCCCTTGTCGAAGACCTGGAAGAAGATTTCGAGCACATCCGGATGGGCCTTTTCCACTTCGTCGAGCAGAACGACGGAGTATGGCCGCCGTCGAACCGCTTCGGTCAGCACGCCGCCTTCGCCATAGCCGATGTAGCCCGGAGGCGAGCCCTTCAGCGTGGAAACGGTATGCGACTCCTGGAACTCGGACATATTGATGGTGATCAGGTTGTGCTCGCCGCCATAAAGAAGGTCGCTCAGGGCCAGCGCGGTCTCGGTTTTGCCCACCCCGCTGGGACCAACCAGCATAAAGACGCCAACCGGCTTGTTGGGATCGTCGAGGGACGCGCGCGAAGTCTGCACGCGCTGGCTGATGATTTCCATGGCATGCGGCTGGCCGATGACGCGCTTGCCCAGGTGCTCCTGGAGCGCGAGGATCGTCGTGATCTCGTCCTTGAGCATTTTGCCGGCTGGAATGCCGGTCCACGCGGAAAGCACTTCGCCCACAATCTGGGCATCCACGCAAACCTGGATCAGGCCGGTCTCGCCCTGCACGGCAGCAAGTTCCGCTTCCAGTGCATGCAACTCCGTCATGGGATCGGCAGTGGCGACAAGCGCCTCTGCACCCTCTTCCTTCGGAGCCTCTGCGGCAGCTTCCTTGGGAGCATCCGCAGCCGCATCTTTGGGCGCTTCCGCCGTGGCGGGCTTGCCGTGGCCGGCCTCAAGCTTTTCGCGTATCTCGCGAATCTTGCCCACCAACTCGCGTTCCTTATCCCAACGCTCCTGCAGGGCCTTGAGGGTGGCGTCGGATTTTTCTTTTTGCGCTGCGATTTCGGCGAGCTTCTCCTGGTGATCTGCGCCGACAATTTCCTCGCGATCGAGGATCCGCTTCTGCACTTCGAGCGCGTCGATCTGCCGGGTCAAGTCCTCGATCGCAGGCGGCGTCGCGCTCTGGCCGAGCGCCAGGCGTGCACAGGCGGTGTCGAGGATGCTCACCGCCTTGTCCGGCAACTGGCGGCCGGCAAGAAAACGGTGCGACAGGCGGACGCTGGCGTACACAGCTTCGTCGAGGATGCGCACCTTGTGATGCTTCTCAAGAGAAGCTACCAGCCCGCGCATCATGATCTGGCATTGCGGCTCGCTTGGCTCTTCCACTTTGACAACCTGGAAGCGCCTGGCCAGCGCCGCGTCCTTTTCAAAGTACTTTTTATACTCCGACCATGTGGTGGCCGCAATCGTGCGCAGTTCGCCGCGGGCCAGGGCCGGCTTGAGCAGGTTTGCGGCGTCGCCCTGCCCTGCCTGGCCTCCCGCACCAATCATCGTGTGCGCCTCGTCGATGAAAAGAATGATAGGTATGGCGGAGGCCTTCACCTCTTCAATCAGGCCCTTGAGCCGGTTCTCAAATTCACCTTTCACGCCCGCGCCCGCCTGCAAGAGGGCCAGATCGAGGGTGCGGATTTGTACGTTCTTCAGCGGCGGAGGCACATCGCCCTGCACAACGCGCAACGCAAATCCCTCCACCACGGCCGTCTTGCCCACGCCTGCTTCGCCGGTGAGGATGGGGTTGTTCTGCCGCCGGCGGGTGAGGATGTCGATGACCTGGCGAATCTCCGCGTCGCGCCCCAGCACCGGGTCGATCTTGCCTCGCTTGGCGTTGCCGGTCAGGTCGACCGTGTACTGGTCGAGATTCGGCGTCTTGCCGCCGCCCGGCTTGGGAGCGCCATCGCCGGGGCCGGCGGCAGCCGCGGCGGTCGTGGTCTCGCTCGACAAGGCAACAATGCCCATCAGATCCTTGCGCAGCGCGTCGGCATTGATCTTGTGGAACTCCTTGCTCACGTCGTTGATGAGCCGGGACAGCTCCTCGTCCGACACCAGCGCCAGAATGGCAAAGCCTGTGCGCACCTGGCCCGCGTTGAAGTCGATGGAGCCGATGGTCCACGCGGTGGTGAGCATCTTGAGCACCGTGGGGCTGATGGCCGGCGTGCGCGCGTTGCCGGATTTGAGCTTGTCCATGCTGCGCGACAGCTCATTCGTCAGCCGCGACTTGTCCATCTCGAAATGCTTGAGGATGGCCGCGAAGTCGCCGGAGCTGGAATCAAGCAGCTTGGTGAGGAAGTGCTCAATCTCGATATCGTAGTTGGTGCGGGAAAGACAGAGACCGGCGGCGCCCTCGAGCGCGGAACGGGCTGGGTCATTCAGTTTGGAGATCAGCGATTTCAGGTTGATTCCCATATTTCCCCCTTACAGAATCAGAATTGTATCGTCTGGGTCGCAACCCAGAGGTTCGGTCTTCGCCCAGGAGACCCAGCCAAGCCGCGCCGGATTGCTGGAATCGAGGTCAAGTTCAACTTTGGGCACCTGGTTTCGATCAAGCACCAGTTGCAATTCGAATTCCAGGCATTGGTCGCTGAAATATCGGGTAATGGCGCGCAACGCCTTGTGGGCAGCGCCTCCGGGAAGAAAATCGCAATAGCGGTCGATCCCCAGCGGACCGATCCGGATGCGCACCCGCGACTGCCGATCCCACACGGCGTCGCCTACCACCGCACCGGAGCCAACCTGCCGGGACGCTGACTCATCCTCATTCATTCCGCATTGGGTTGCGCTATCCAGCTCGTACCACCCGCCGGTGAACTGCTGAACCTCGACGGCCACTTCGAAGTAGTCCGCGATTACCTGTTCCAAGGCAACCGCCGAACGCAACTGCGAGGCCATCAGCGAAATGTAATGCAGAAGCGCTTCGTCCTCTATGTCCTGCCGGTTGCGAAGTCCTTGAGTGCCCAGCCCCACCAGGTCAAAGAGGTACTGCGTGAACAGGTCGCGGGTGCCGGCGTTATAGTTGACCGCGAACTTTGACCTCTGCCAGCCTCTATAAAAAAGCGAGATCGCCCTATGATTGAAGATGTCCAGGAATGCCGCGAGACTGTGGTCCTTGGCCCGCGCCCGCTCCAGAATCAGCTCGCAATACGTGTAGGGCAATACGCCTTCAGGGCCGGTAATGCCCATGAAATTGACGGTCATCTCCGGCCGTGAGTCGCCGTTCACTTCCAGGCTCTGAATTTCGCTGGCCGGAAAGCCAAGTCGCTGATTGACCTTGAAATGGACAGCCTCTTGCTCGGGACTTGAAAACCCTCCCACGTGATGCGAGTTGGGGCGCAGCCGCTGCAACAGCGTCACCGCCTGGAAAAACTCGAACGAACACGCGTCGTCAACCAACTGCTCGCCTAGCAACGAATACGTTAAATGATGGGTTTCCGTCCCGATCTCGGTGGCCATTCGTGGAGTCTCTCCTTTCTTTGCGGAGTGGTGACGCTGAGTTGTGTAAAGCTGTTCAGGGAGGCGCTCATGCCGAAGAATCTCTCCAGCACGCAGGCAAACAGAAATGCGCCGCCCCCGGTGAACTGGTCCTCGTCGATCTCCATCTCGATGCGGATGCCACGAGCAAAGCTTACTCCCTGTTCCGAGATCAGGCGCGTGAAATGAGGCCGGCTTTGAATTTTCATGATGCTCTGGATCACGTTTTGCGAGTAGGCCGTCCGCCCCACATCGTAGAGGCGCAGGATCTCCTGCAACGCCGATTTGCCCCCTTCAAGCATCGACAGGTAGTTGAGCGACAAGTGGGAAACCAGCCTCCACAGCGTGCTCTTGCCCAAGGCTGGCCGCACCGGAGGGGTCGGCTTGCGCAGCGCCACGATGCGCCGCATCGCAGTTGCGCCCTCCATCTCAAAATCGCTGTCCTGGTTGCCGAAGGGCAAGCGCGCCGGCAGATCGCGATTGGTGCACGTGGTTCGCACCGAGAGGATGACCGCATCCGGATCGACGGTCGCAGTCGACAGGTCGATCAGCGACAGAGAGATATCCGTGCCATCGTCGTTGGGTCGAGTGGAGGGGCGCCGCCGAGCCAGCCAGAAGCACGAGCGGTCCTCTTTTCTTGAGGAATGACGCAGCGAGTAAAAAGGCTCGTACGCTGTGATCTTCTGATTCGTCGAATTGATTGCGTTCACTTCGTCCACGGAGAACACTTCCATCGAATACGGACGGCGCACGTCGGGAATCAGCGGATATTCGTGCTTGCGCTGATTCAGCTGGATCGGCTCGGCGACCTGGGGAAACAGGTTGACGACCGGAGCGCATCCTAGGCGGAAGGTCTTCTTGGAAACTTCCAGTTCCAGCCGCTGCACGCGCCCTTCCCCTTCGATCTCGGAGATGAGGAAGATGATTTCAATCGCATCTTTGAAGCCTGCCGATGCAATGCACTCCAAACCCGTCAGATCGAGAAAGAAGAATTTTTCCGGAAATGCGAAGTACTCCATCAGCAGCCGATGGCCCGCAAAAGTGGCGGAAGGATAAGAGACCATCCCGTCTTCTAGTTCGAAACCGACGGCCTTCACAGCGGAGGCGGGCAGCGTGACCGGCCCTAGCCGCGATCCGGCCGAAAGATCGCGGATGACGATGCGATTCAACCGGCTGAACAGCAGCTCATACATGATGTTGACGAGGCCGCTTTCGCCGTCGAGGTAGAAGCGCAACTGATCGACCTTGAGACCGGGAAAGGTTACGTCGCGCGCACAATGAAGCTCCAGCCGCACCGCCCACGCCGAGTCGCTCGTTTTCACCGCCGGCTTCAGCCGGCTGGGCGCGCTCATCTCCACCGCGGTTACCGTGAGAGGCCACAAGGTTGTGTCGTAGCAGGTGCGAAAGGTGCAGGGGACGCCGCCGATCGGTTTTGAATAGAGCGGCGCATTCCGCTCGATTTTCATCCCCGTGGTCAGCTTTCCCTTTTCCGGATCGAGCTGAAATTCCACCACCGACATGGACGGAATGGGACGGACCAGTTGCGGATAGACAATGCTCAGAAGCCCATCGGTAATCTCCGGGAACTCATCCTCCATCTTGAGATGAACGCGAGCGGCAAGAAATGCGAACGACTCGAGCAGCCGCTCCACATGCGGGTCTTCGCACTTGGTCGGCTCAAGCTGAAGCCGCGAAGCTACCTTGGGGTACTTCTCCGCAAACTGCGCGGCCGACTTGCGCATGTAGTCCAGTTCCCGCTCGTAAAGCAGCAGCAGCTCATCGCGCATCTTCGCCCCCGGTAAGGTGGCAGTTTCCGCTCTTCAATTCGATTACGGTGTCAAAGCTGATGGGTTCCGGAACAGGATCCATGCGCAGCATCGCTTCTACGCGCAAACGCACGTCCTTCTTGGCCGAGTCCGGGGTTTCGACCAACACCAGGCGCACGTTGGCCAGGCGCGGCTCAAACATGTTGATGGTGGCCAGAATCTGGCGCACCAGCTTGTTGCGATCGCCGGTAGCCGCCATGGTCAGAGTGGACAGGTCGGGAAGCCCGTAGGTGTACGCCGAGCGGTTGACTTCCTTCAGCCCCTCATCCGGCAGTTCGCAGATCCGGCGGGAGTTGAGCAGCCATTCCAAGTCCCGCCGCACCGCGCTTTTCAGCATCCTGACCGATTGCGAGCGGCTGAGAGGATTCTCCATCCGGTTGTCCGGTTCAAGATCGATAAGCCGGTCCAGCACAGAAACAGTGATCGTTGTTTCGCCGAGGCTCCTGGCCATGGTTTACCCCGCACTCAGGGCCTGGACAGGGTCAAGGCGGCAAATCCGTTCGAAGAGCTTTTGTTTTTCGCCGGAACTGGCCTGGATCTTCTTGCTATTGCGCATCAGCATTGAAAGATAACTGGCAACTGTCTGTGGATCTTCCCAGGCGTCGAGCTTATGATTCTCTATCGTTGCAGCAATATCCTCAAGCAGCGGTTGAGCAATCGGATCCTTCCCCGCGGCCATGGCCAGCTCCGCCAACTGCATCATGCGCCGGAACCGGTTGCGCCCCGACCGCTGGCCGGCGATAGCGGAGCGCATGATGGAGAACGCCTTCTCTTCCTGGCCCGCGGCCAAAGCCTCTTTTGCCAGAACATAGGCGTCCGCGGCAGGGGCAAGCCATGTGGGTGTTCCATTTTGATATGCGGGAATCGACGCGGCGCTCTCATCCTCCGCGGGCTGAGCCGGCTGTTGAGGCGCACTTAGGCTGTGCAACCAGAGCTTGGTTTCTACATTGGCGGCCGGCGTGTCGTCGAGCAGCGTCGCATCCAGCAATTCGGGAACGTCGTTCAGCAAAGCGCGCAGCTCAGACTGGATGGCGGTAGCGATGGGCTGATACTCGTCGCCGAGGGCCGTGCACGCAGCAACAGAAAGCCGCTGCAAATCAAGCCAACCGCGACTGCATGGCAGCGCCATGGCCTGTTCACCCGCCTCAAGCAGCTCGCTCCACTTCTTGTTGAGGGCCAGCCGCTTGATCTGCTGGCGAAGCTCGGTCGGCGGAGCTTCCAGCAAGGTGCTGTCCCCCAGGTGCGACCCGGTACGCAATTCGCCCCAACGCAACCCGCGGAGCAAAAGATAAGGTGCGGGACTGAACGGCTCCCGTTTGCGTAGGAAGGATGCCGCGCCGGCAATGCTGGCTACTGCCTGGCGGCGGTCCGAGGGCTCCGCGCTTGAAAATGCCGCCATGCCACCAGAAGGAACGAGTGCTCCGTCCGCACCTTCCTCACCGCCTTGCCCTGCATCCGCGCTTTCGACCACGGGATCGGGCTCAACCGGATCAGGCTCCTTTTCCCGCTTCTTCTGCAGCAGCGAATGGACCACTTGCCTGACTTCGGTGAGCGCATCTTTCAGCTTGCCGAACGACGGAGCATCGTCCTCAAACCGCTCGTCGCAGAATTTATCCAGACTGTTGACGGCCTCAAGCGAACTATCCAGATCCTTTTCCGCCTTGAGGTAAAATGCCTTCGGCGTATCGGCAAAGGCCTTGTCGAAAACCTCCGGGGCGATTTTGCCTCCCGCGATTACCTTCGCACGGGCCGCCCGCTCCTTGTCGGTTTTCACCTGGTCTTCGTAGCCCACCACTCTGGAATCCTTATAGACCAGGAAGGAATATCCGGCGGCAGTAATCGGCGAACTCTTCAGCGGGAAGTCCAGCTTGGAACCTATCCAGGTGAGCGGAGTGGCACGGAGCTCTCGGTCCCCGTCTTCAATCACCGGATAAACCGTATCCCAGAAATCGGTCAACAGGCTCTGGCACAACCCAATGCCCGCGCGCAGCCCGCCGAAACCTTCGGTTTGCAACAGCCCCTCTGTGAGCCAGGCCGCTACTTGAAGATCCTTGGAGACTGTGGCCAGCGCGTCCTGCGCAATCTTGACCACCAGAGGAAAATTGGCCGTTTTGCGCTCTTCTTGCCAGTCTCCCTGGGCCAGGTTGTCGTCCTGACGCCGTGCTTCTTTGATCTTGTCGTGGATGAGCAGTTTGGTATCGTGACGCAGATCCATCCCACTCGGGTTTTCCCCGGCAATGGGCGTGAGAAGATCTTCGCGAAGCGGCATAGGAATCGAGCCCCCGGCCCAGAAATCAGCTTTCTTCTTCTGTGGGCCCATCGGTGGCATGGGCGAACTCGATCGATCGGACTTCGAGGAATGGGATTTCCTCCCCGTCAACCAGGAGCATCTTTTGACCGGTTGGGTACTCCCGGCCTTCCTCGTCTGCCGTCCATTCGGTCACTCTGCCCAGCCAGACCGCCTCGTCCGGATCTTTCCACGAAAATGGATAGATGGCCGGGACCAGCACTTCGCCCAAGTCCATTCCCTTGAACGACGGCGCAGCTTGAACCAGCGCCGGAGCCCAGAGCGTGTCCCTAAGCCTTTGCGGAGGCCGCATCTCGATGGAGGCGAGATGTTGATACGGAATCCAGACATAGGACCCGGCGGCAAAAACCTCAAGCCGGGACCCAATGTCCGGATATGCATCGCGAATGTCGGTGAATGGCTTTCCGTTCAGCGTGCCCGACGGAGACTCGGCTAGGCCGGCGGGAAAAGCCTGCTTTTCAAAGAGCTCGTGACGCGTCTTCTCCGCATGGAGAGCTGCATAATAGACGATCGCGCCCGTTTCCGATTCGACGCTGCCACCGGCAAGCGCCGCCAACTGCCTTTCCGCACGAGCGTATTCACCGGCGAAACAGAGCAATTCAAATAGGAAGGTGCGCTGAGCTTTGTCGGAGGGGTGTTCACGCAAATACGCCGTGAGCACCTTCTCCGCCTCGCGCACCTTTCCTGCTGCGAAAAGTTGTCTTGCGGTTAGCACCGTGTCTCCGCTTGCCCGCGAGTTACCACGGCTTGAGTTTGAGTACGTCGAAGCCCTTGTCGATGAAGCCCTTCAGTGCGCCTTCTTCTTCGGGGTTGTAGCTGACCTTGACCTTGGAGTAGGCAAAGCTGATTGACTCCATCGGGTTCTCGGACGAGCCGGAATGCTGGATGGACGTGATCAGCGCATCCTCCAGGTGGATCTTGTAGTAGTCTTCCTGGTTGTCGCCCATCGGCTTGTCGTAAATGATGTCGACTTTCTTCAGGTAATTTCCGGTGACGCAATCGTCGAAGAGGAGCGGGGAAACTTTGTCGACCACCTTCATGATGGTGACGTCTTGCAAGTTGGCGCGGCCCGCGCGGGCCTCGCCGCCGGACGAACCCACGCCGATCACGGCTTGATTGCTGGCGCCGAAGCTGAAGGACAGAATGTCGATGTGATCCTTCTTGCTGGTGCTCGGCCCGGGTCGCCCATCGACGAACAGATACGCATTAACTGCCATTTTCGATCTCCCTCTTTGAATCTGGTGTGGAAAGCTCTTTGGATTTCGGGCCCAGGGGCCATCAGGCCCCGGGGCTCAGGACAAGGTACAGATGGTTACTTCGCGGCAGCAGGCAGGTCGGCAACCAACCGCAGTGAGACTGTGAGTTCATCCAGTTGGAAGTGGGGACGCAGGAAAGCGACGGCGCGATAGCAGCCGGGCTTACCTGGAATCTCGGTAACGTCGATGCGCGCTTCGCGCAGCGGACGCTCGGCCTTGGTTGCGGGAGATGCGGAGTCGTCCGGAGTTACGTACTTCGTAATCCAGCGATTCAGGAACGAACTTGCCTCTTCACGCGACATGAAGCTTCCAATCTTGTCGCGCATCATGGACTTGAGGTAGTGCGCAAACCGCGACACAGCCATGATGTAAGGCAGCTGGGTCGACAGGCGCGCATTGGCATTGGCCGAATCGGTGTCGTAAACCTTCGGCTTCTGACAGCTCTGCACGCTGAAGAACGCGGCATAGTCTGTCCCTTTGCAATGCACCAGGGGCACAAAGCCGAGGTCGGCAAGTTCCTTTTCACGCCGGTCGGTAATGGGCACCTCTGTGGGGCATTTCATCGCAACATCGCCCTCGTCGGTGGCGAAGTTGTGGGTGGGAAGACCCTCGACCAGACCGCCTCCTTCCACGCCGCGCATGGCAACGCACATGCCGTACAGCGAGAAGGATTGAGTCATCTTCGAGGCCAGGGCGTAGCCGGCATTCATCCACAGGTACTTGGAGTGGTCGGTGCCATCCACATGCTCTTCGTAGACAAACTCATCGATGGGTTTGGTGTCCGCGCCGTAAGGCAGACGGCCCAAGGTGCGTGGCAGGGTGAGGGCAACATAGCGCGAGTCTTCGCTTTGACGGAACGACTTCCACTTCGCGTATTCCGTGCTGTCGAAGATTTTGGCCAGGTCGCGGGGAGCGTCCAGTTGCTGGTAACCCTCCAGGTTAAAGAGGTCGGGCCCTGCCGCGCTTACGAAGGGCGCGTGCGCCTGGGCGGCAATATGGGACATGCCTTCCAGCAGGGCCATATCTTCCGGATGCTTGCCGAATTCGAAATCGCCCACAAGCGCCCCGAAAGGAGCGCCGCCAAAAACGCCATACTCTTCTTCGTAGATTTTCTTGAAAAGGGCGCTCTGATCGAACTCAGGAGCCTTTTCGATGTCGCGCAGCAGTTCCTTCTTGCTGGCGTTGAAGACGCGGATCTTCAGGCCGACGCCTGTCTCGCTATTGTCCATCAGGTATTTGAGGCCGCGCCACGACCCTTCCAGCTTCTGGAACTGGGGATGGTGCAGGATCTCGTTCAATTGCAGCGACAGCAAGTGATCGATCTGCGCGATGCGCGCGTTGATCATCATCTCCGCGTCTTTGGCGACGGTCATCGAACCGTCGAGCACCTGGGCGACAAACTCCTTCACCAGGTCCTTGCCGCGCTCGCGGGATGCAGCTTCGACCCCGAAGCGGCCTTGCTCTACGATCTGGTCGAGAAGGCTCGCTTCCTGGGCATCGAGAGTTGCGCCCGAGGCCTGTGTACTCGCAACTGCTTCAGCCATTGGAGCCTCCCATTTCACCCTTCAGCTTGTCCAGCTTTTCCGTGTTGCCGACGGCTTCCAGCAGCAACTCTTCCAGCTTGTCGTTGCCTTGCAGAGATCCGCGAAGGTCAGAAAGCCTGGTGCGCAGATCGAGCATCGCTTTGAGAGGCTTGACCTGCTTGGCTACATTGGCCGGTTCAAAATCGTCCAGCTTGCGGAATTTGAGGTCAATCTTCAACTGCGCCGCATCCGGGTCATCGCTCAACTTGTTTTCCACAGCAAACGCGAGATGCGGTTTCATTCCCTCCAGGACCGTATCGAAGTTGTCGGGGTTGACCTCGACAAACTTGCGCTCCTTGAGTTTGGGAAGCGGCTGCTCCGGGTTGCCGGTAAAATCTCCAAGGACTCCGACGACGAATGGCAACTCCTTCAGCTCGATGGCGCCGCCGATTTCTACGTCGTATGTGATCTGCACCCGGGGCGGACGCACCCGGTCCAGCTTGTGCTGTGCGCTTTGTTTAGCCATATTTCCTTCCTTGAACTGATGATGAAACAGAATGGACGAGCATTGAAGGGGACCATGTTGCACAAGTGTGTGGCCGCCAGGAGCACACCTGCTCCCCACACGTTACCTAAACCTTCAAAGCGGAACCGACCCAAGGGAATGAGACGAGAACAATTAGAATGCAATCCAAAGTGCCGGTCTCAGTGTGTCCTTTTTAATACCACACGGGAAAAGGCGGGTCAACACAAATCAAAGATTTCACATGACAGCAAAGAACGAAGCCGGCAACTCCGATTGGGACGGACGTTCCAGCCTTCGCTGCCGCACATCCCCTCTCTTCCTCGATTCACCCGTCGAAAGTCGGGACTCGCAGCAAGAACGACAACTTCAACATTGGGCAACGGCACCGCAAAAACTTTAGTAATCAAAATATAGACGACGGCGAAGTGCAGAGATTCCAAGACACCCTCAATGCCGGAAAAATCGCCCGTCGCCGCCAGAAAATCTCGCCGCAATCATGAATCGGGGCGACACAGGGTGCACAAACCAGCATCCCGGCTCATGGGAAGACATACGAGCGGGCGGCCCTGTTGCAAATCTTCACTGGCCCGGCCAGTCCGGGATGGTAATGTGGAATCCTGATGCTAGCGATGCTAACCATCGAGGAGTCCCGAAGGCTCCTCGCGCTCTTCTACGATGCGGGATACACCGAAGAAAACCTTCGCAAGTGCCTTGGCGCTCCGGAGTTGCCGTCCCGCCAATTGCGCAATGAGCCGCGGCTCCTTGATCGCATGGCCGAACCTAACCTGCTGAATGCTTTGCTGCGCTGGTTCTGGATGGGACACTCCCAGACCACGGCGAAGATGGCGGAACTGGTCCCCGGCGAGTTTCTCTCGATGCTGCTCAAATGCGGCCTGGTCAAGGCGGACGGGGATCGATTGACTGCAATGGCCATGGTCCTTCCCTGGGGCGGCTTTCTGGTTGCGTCCGACTATCCGGTAGCGATCGAACGGGCGGAGTCGGAGATGGTGCTCTGGCCCAACCCTACCAGCAAATTCCTGGCCAGGTTTTCCATTCGCCGACATTCGCGAGCCACCCTCGATCTGGGCACGGGCAGCGGCATTCTCAGCCTGGGCGTAGCCAAATTCAGCGACACGGTTGTGGGAACGGATCTCAATGAGCGCGCTGTTTCTTTTGCAGCCTTCAACGCCCGTCTGAATGGGGTGGAGAATGTTGAATTCCTGAGCGGCGACCTTTTTGCTCCGGTCGCAAATCGTCGTTTCGACTTGATCCTCTCCAACCCTCCCTTCTTCATCACTCCCCAGCAAGGCTACATGTTTTGCGATAATCCGATGGAACTGGATGGCCTCTGCCGCCGCCTGGTCAAGGAGGCTCCCGAGTACCTGAACGAAGACGGCTACATGCAGATGCTCTGCGAATGGGCCCAGGTCAGCGGTCAACCATGGGAAGAGCGAATCGCGGAATGGCTGGACGGGACCGGCTGTGACGCCTGGGTCATGAAGGGGCTGACTCAGGACCCTGGAGAATACGCGCAACATCGGATTCGCGAGACCTTCTCGAATCCGGCGGAAGACGCCAAGCTCTACGACGGATATATGGACTACTATCGCGCACGAGGCGTTGAGGCCATCCACGACGGCCTCATTGTCCTGCGCCGCCGCACAGGAGCAAACTGGGTGCGGATTGAAGAGGTGCCCAAGACCCCGAATGGCGACCTTGGAGACATGATCCTCTCCACTTTCGCGGCTCAAGACTTGTTGTCGCAAATGCAGGACGACGAGAGCCTTCTTGCCATCAAGCCAAGGCTTTCGGATAATGCCCGGCTGGAACAAATCTGCAAACAGGCCGGAAGTCAATGGGCCGGGGAATCGATCACGCTGCGGCTCATCAGCGGATTTCCCTTTCACCTCAGCCTGCAGCCGCTGGTGGCGGACTTCCTGGCAACCTGCGACGGCACGCGGACTGCGGGGGAGGCGATCGAGGCCTTCGCGATCGCAGCCAATGCCCCGCTCGAAGTCGTCATGCGCGAATCCCTTGCCATGATACGCAAGCTCATCGATCGCGGATTCATGGTTGTTGCGCCCGACTGAGCGGCGGAAGTCCGGCTGCGCCGAGGCTATCCAAAAATCGCCCGCTTATGACAGACTTGTGGAGAGGGAATGCCACTCCTGTCACGGCCTTCCAACCGCGCGTCTCAATCGCGATTCAAGGAACTGATCTATGGCGAAGTTGATGGGAAACCTGCAAATCAAGGTGAATCCAGGGGCAGAGGGCCAGCGGCCTCACTTTGAAGTCTCGTTTGTCCCCTATGCCGGCCGGCTCAACACCAAGCCAGCCAAGGCGAATACCCACGATGACCTGGTGTCTCTGTTGACGGACCTGAAGCTCAGCGAAGATGACGCACAAAAGTGGGCGGGCAGGGCACGTTCCCAGGGAGTTGTGCTTATCCCCAGCTTCGAGCGAACGGACGCTCAATTAAGAGAGATGGGGCTTCTGGCCTGATCGGAAAGCCTTCCTGACCGGCCAGATTTCGGGTAATTCCCGTCTACCTTGCCTTGAGGGCGAAGACCACCACGACAATCAGCACGATCAGCAGGAAGGTGTTGACCACCAGCAGGATGGGCACCAACTCCTCGAGCTTGCTCTTGGGGACGGCAACCGCCGGGGGTGCAAATGCAGGCGCCGCCGGTTTGGGTGGCTCGAATTTTGGAGCCTGGAATGCCGGTGGAGGCGGTGCAGCGGGCTTTGCAGCAGCGGGCATTGCCGGGGGCGCAGGCATTGCCGGAGGCGCGAAGGCAGGCATGGGCATGGGCGCAGCGGCCGCCGCAGGCGGTGCGGCCGGTGCCGGGGCGCTGGGAGCAGTCCGCAATGCGCCCGCGTTAATCATGCGGGTAAACTCTCCAGGACCCGAACTGGCCGGCGGCGCAGCCACCGGTACGGGCGCTTGAGGCGGCTCTGCGGCGGGCGTGGCAGACAGCCGCTGAATTAGCCGGGTAACGCTCCCCGCTTCGCCGGATGAAGGCTCAGGGGGCGGCGCCGGAGTGTAGGGAGCCGGAGTGAATTGAGCCGGGGTGGAGGATGCCGGAGTAGGAGGAGCCGGAGCAAAGGACGGAAGCGGCTCAAAGCGCTCCTGTTTCACTTCCTGCTGGCGTGGTTTGGCTGGAGCCAAGGACGCAAACAGGTCGGTAACGCTTGACGCTCCCCCGCCGGGATCGTTTGAGCTTTCGGGAACTTTGAAATCGGGCTGCCGCCGCGGCTTGAATTCCTCGAAGGGCGGCGCCGGGCTTGGCGGCGGCGGCGAGTAGGTCTGGACACGAGGGGCGGGCGCAGGCGCGGGAGCCGGGGCCGGGGCAGAAGGGCGAGCCTGAAAGAATTGGGTAAAGCCACCCTCCGCCGATGCTGAGTCGGAAGCACCCGAGGAAAAGCCCTTCATGCGCGACGGGCTCGAAGCCTGGTGCGTGGCCGGCGGGGTCTCGGGAATTACTCTCGTTGGCGGTGGCGAGGCTGCCCGGTCAGCCGGCTTCGCGTCTGCCGGAGTGACGAAAATGCGGGTGAACTCGCCGGGAGCGGACGCAGCCGCTGGTTTCGATTCAAATGAGGGGGCCTGCGCCGGGACAGGAGAGGGCCTTGGTGGTGGCGGCGCCTCTGCAGGGGAAACAGCTGCCCGGAACAATTTCGTAAATTCACCGGGAGCGCTCTTCGGCGCCTCGAACTCAACAGCCGTTCGAACCGGAGTCTCTTCCTGCGAAGAAAGCGGCATTCCCTGCTCCGCCGGCCACAGGGGTTGCCTGGCCTCCCGTGCGGCGACGGGTTGCGGTGGATTCACTTCCGGGCGCGTCTGAGGCTCATTCGATTCTTTTCCGAGCGCATTCAAAAACATCCCGGTAGCACTGAGCGGATCGGCCTCATCGATCGGCTTGCTTTCGGGTGTCCAATCTTTCTGGGTCATGGGAACGGTGTCCTCTGCAATACTGCGGCACCACTATCTCGAAAGCTTACACGCGCTTACCTGCGGCGTAAAGGGAAATGACGCGTCCGCGCACCGCAGCCCGAAGCCCGGCTTCGCCTGAGAGACAGACTAAACTGCGACCCTCATGGGCCGCGGGGAGATTTCTTTCTTGGCGTAGGCTGGTTGAGGTATATTTGTGATGATTTAAAGCCGACCTCTTGTTGTTTGCTTTCATTGATTGACCTGCCGGCCCGGGGAATCCTGGATTCTTCAGGGATTTACCAGGGACCACGGGGGAAATGAAACATGGCAAATTCTCCAGCCCGCACGCACAGTCTGGCCGCCTGCTACGAAAATGCGATCACTACCATTCTCCGCCTGAGTGCTTTGCAACAGCAGGCAGCGCCCAACGCGCTTGGATTCCGGAACAGCATTCGCGCCGCACTGAAAGCGGCCATGGAGCAGGCCAAGGCCCTCGGCTACTCGAGCGAGATGATCCAGTTGTCCTTCTTTGCCGTGGTTGCGCTCCTTGATGAAAGCGTACTCAAGCTGCAGAGTCCGGCCTTCGCGGAGTGGGCGCAGAGGCCCATGCAAGAAGAGATGTTTGGCCACAATCGCGCGGGCGAGGTTTTCTTCGATCACCTGCGCGGGCTGCTCGCGCGGCAGGATTCAGACGAAACCGCCGACTCCCTCGAAGTTTATACAATCTGCATGCTGCTAGGGTTCAGGGGCCGGCACGCGATCTCTTTCGGTAGCATGACCGATTTCTCCGGACAGCCTGGCGCGCAACAGAGCGGTGAGGTTCCGGCGCTCATTGGTCAGGCGCGGGAGAAGATTGCCCGTATTCGCGGCCAAGCTCTTTTCCTGCGCGCTGAATCTCCGCCGCCTCCGATCAAGCAGACCGCCGCCATCGACCGCTGGAGCCGGGGCCTGGGAATCGCAGCTCTCGCCTTGCTGGCGCTGACCGTTCTGGCGTTTGGTGGTTTCTGGATTGTCCTCAGTTCCGGGGCATCCCATATCTCGTAGAAGTTTGCGCATCTCCCTTGGGGGTAACCCTTGCTCGTCTATCTGGCTGTTCTGGCCGTCCTGGTGGTTGCCGCCCTGCTGGCATTCGGCGGGGCCGCCCTTCTCCATCTGCATGGCGTAACGCTCATTGTGTTTGTCGTCGTGATCCTGCTGCTGGGCATCGCCGCCGCGGCGCTTATCCTGATCCTCCACTTCAAGGCAAAGAAGAACCAGGGCCAGGAGGGCGTTGCCGCGGGGGGCGCCACCAGTGAGCTCGACCTGTTGCTGAATGACGCGAACCGCAAGTTGAAGACATCGCAAAAGGGCGCTAAGACCCTCGATCTTCTGCCCCTTCTTTACATCGTCGGCGAGCAGGGTGCGGCCAAGACCACCATGGTCATGCGCTCCGGGCTCGATCCCGAGCTTCTCGCCGGGACCATGCCGCGCGAAGGCGACACGGTTCCCACGCCGGTGGCCAACGTGTGGTTCACTCAGGCCGCGGCAATCGTCGAAGCCGGCGAGGCGGTGCGGCAAAGCGGCCCGTTGCTCACCCGGCTCATCGCCCGCACACGCCCCCGCGCCTACCGCTCCACGTTCGGCTCGGGCGCAGCCTCGCGCGCGGCAGTGGTCTGCGTGAGCATCGAGCAGGTGCTCGCGCCGGATGCTGGAGCTTCCCTGATGGCGGCCGCACGCGCTACCGGCGCGCAACTGCGCGAGATCAGCCGCTTGCTCGGCACCACCCTTCCGGTTTATGTGATTCTCACCAAGCTCGACCGGGTTCCGCACTTCGAGGAGTATGTCCGAAACCTGTCGAACGAGGAAGTGCGTCAGATTCTGGGCATGACCCTCCCCAAGATTGACGCTTCTGCTGGTTTGTATGCCGATCGAGCCGCATCGACACTGGACGGCGTTCTCGATGCTTTGAACTATTCGCTGGGCGAGTTCCGCGTGGAGATGCTGGCGCGCGAAACGGAACCGAGAAATGCGCCCGGCGTGTACGAGTTTCCGCGCGAGTTCGGAAAACTGCGCAAGAACCTGAATCAATATCTGGTTGAGCTGTGCAAGCCCAGCCAGTTAAGCGCCAATCCCTATCTGCGCGGATTCTATTTCTCCGGCATCCGCGCCCAGATTGTGGAGCGGATGTCTGGCCCATCCGCCCAGGAAGAGCGCGTGCCCCAGGATGCGGGAGCGACGCAGTATCTGAATATTTCCCTGGGAAAAGTGCCTTCATCCCGCCCGGCTGCGCAGGCCGTCAAGGTGTCCACGCGCGTTCCGCAATGGACGTTCCTGCCCCGGCTCTTTCCCGAAATCATCCTGGGAGACAAGAGCGCTCTTTCGGCCACCCAGCAGACTGCGCCCGCACGATTCTTCCGCAGATTCCTGTTCGGAACGCTAGCGCTTCTGTTCTTCGTGTACACCATCTTCCTGGTCATCTCTTATGCGAATAACTCGGCGCTCGAAGGCCGGATCCACGACGCCGCGCGGGCGCTCAGTGCGGCCGACCCCACCAGCACTTCCCTGCCCGGCCTGACCGAGCTTCAGGCCCTCGACCAGTTGCGCCAGACGATCGTCCAGTTGGACGGCTATAAGGAAGACGGCGCACCCTGGACTTACCGCTTCGGCCTCTACCAGGGAGACAAGCTGGACGCACGCGCGAGGACCGTCTACTTCGACCGCTTCCGGCCGCGGCTGCTCAATCCCGCGCAGGCAAACTTCGTCCAATATATGCGTGCCCTGCCGGACGCGCCTGCCACAACCGATGACTCCTCCTCGTATGTTGCCGCCTACAACCCGCTCAAAGCGTACCTGATTACCACCGGCAACCACGACAAGAGCACATCGCCGTTTCTGACTCCTGTTTTCCTTCAGTATTGGAATGGCTCCAGGCAAGTGGATTCAGCACAGGAGCAACTGGCGCAGAAGCAAGTGGATTTCTACGCAACCGAACTGGCCCGCCAGGACCCATACGCCATCGATCCGGATAAGCAGGTTGTGGGTCATGCGCGCAATTACCTCTCCCATTTCCTGGCGGAAACTCGCATCTACCAGGACATGCTGAACGCCGCGGACAAGACCGGCCCCTCGGTCGACTTCAACCGCATGTACCCCGGCTCGGCAGCCTCTGTGATCGACAGCTATGTGGTCCGGGGAGCGTTTACCAAGTCCGGCTATGCCTTCATGCAGGACGCCTTCCAGCACATCCAGAAATATGCCAATGGAGAGCCATGGGTCTTGGGAGATCAGAGCGGGCAATCCCTTGACGCGGCAGGAATCAGCAAAGACCTGGCCGCGAAGTATTCCGCGGACTTCATCACCCAATGGCACACCTTCCTGACCAGGGCCCAGGTGATGGGATGCGGAGGAATTCACGAAGCGCCCGCCAGGCTCAATGCGCTCTCCAGCCCGGATTCGCCCTTGCTGGCGCTCTTTTACACCGTCGCGCACAACACCGCCGTCGCCGATCCTGGAATCAAGTCGGTCTTCCAGTCCACGCAGGCTCTGGTTGATCCAAACCTGCCCGACAAATTCATCGGCGCTGGAAACCAGGCCTACATGACGGCGCTGCTGAACCTGTCCAGCGCCGTATCCACAGTTGCCCCCACGGCCGGGCCCGACCCGGCCGCCTATGCACCCATCACCGCAGCTGCGCCGACTGCCGAGGTAGCGGCGCGGCAAACGGCTCAGACGTTTGCCATAGATTCGCAGATGCATACCGAGAAAACCGTCCTCGATCTGCTGCTGGCCCCGGTTCAATGCGCCTCCCATCTGGCGCCGTCTCCGGGCGCTCCCGCCAACGGCGGAGGCGCAAAGGTATGCACTGCCGTAAACGCTTTGCTGGGCAAGTATCCGTTCTCGCCCGGCTCCACCTCGCAGGCGAGCCTGGACGAAGTCAACCAGGTATTCGCCCCCGATACAGGGGCGATTTGGACCATCTATAACGGTCCCCTCAAGCCCTACCTGGTGCAGGCAGGATCGCAGTGGGTTCCGGCCCCCAATGCGCCGCAGACGGTCAACCCGAAGTTTGTCCAGTATTTCACGCGCCTGGCCCACATTTCGACTGACCTTTACCCGGCCGGAGCAAAGTCCCCGGCGTTCGGCTTTGG
>JBEKFD010000010.1:0-46183 GCA_050013495.1 Occallatibacter sp.
CAGGGGCACCCCGCTCCGCGCCCCGGAGACCAGTGCGGCGCCTCCTGGGATCGGGTCAGTACGCACTTTCTGGATTCCATCGGCGTAGGCATGGTGCGTGGCCGCGGATTCACCGATCAGGACACGGCCTCTTCGCCGCAGGTGGCTATCGTCAACGAGACATTCGCCAAGCATTTCTTTGCCGGACAGAACCCCCTCGGCCAGCACTTCGGCATCGACGACGTAAAGTATTCGGGCAGTTGGGAGATCGTGGGTGTCTTCGCCGACTTCAAGCTGAACAGTCCGCGCGAAGAGGTACGCCCCGTCTTTCTGCGCCCACTCACCCAGCAATTCAAGGGCTTCAAGGAAGCGGCAAATTTCGGCGGCGAGGTTCAGTCCATGTTCATCAACGCCATGGTTCTGAGCTTCAACTCTCCTCAGCCAAATGCCGATGCGTTGATTCGGCAAACGTTGGCCGGCGTCGACCCCAACCTCACCGTCGTGGATCTTCGCCCCTTCGATGCTCAGGTCGCGGACAACTTTGTCGGAGAACGAATCGGCGCGCAACTCGCCGGTCTGTTTGGCATTCTGGCATTGATTCTTGCCTCTGTCGGGCTCTACGGTGTGATGTCCTACTTCGTCGCCCGGCGCACCAGCGAAATCGGCATCCGCATGGCGCTCGGCGCAACCCGTGAAAGCGTAGTCGCGCTGGTCATGCGCGGCGTTCTCTGGCAGGTACTCATCGGCATGGTCCTGGGAATTCCCGCCGCGCTCTTTGCCGGCCACCTGATGAAGAGCCTGCTGTACGGCATTGCCAGCTACGACCCCTGGGCGCTTGCCGGCGCGCCCTTGCTGCTCATTCTCTGCGCCGCGGCGGCGGGCTTCATTCCCGCCCGCCGCGCTGCTTCCATCGATCCCATGCAGGCTCTGCGTACCGAATAGCGCTTCATCGAGGAGGGACGCAATGAACACGCTGCTCAACGACTTTCGCTACGCGTTTCGCCAGTTGCGCCGCGCTCCGGGTTTCACACTCACGGCGATTGTTACGCTGGCCCTGGGGCTGGGTGCAACCGCGGCCGTTTACAGCGTGATTCAGACCGTGCTTCTTTCGCCCCTTCCTTATTCCGATCCCGATCGCCTGGTGGGCGTGGCGTTCACACCCGAACACGCCCGGCCCAACGCCGAACAGGCTGGAAGCACCGCCGACTTCCTGCGCGAACACAGTAGTTCGTTTTCCTCGGTCGCCATCATGGACGATTCCGGCCCAACGATCAACCTCTCCGTAGACGGCGCCCATGCGGTGCAGATCAGCGCCATGGGCGTTTCCAATGGCTACTTCCGCACGCTGGGCACGATGCCCTCGGTGGGCCGCGCGTTTACTCCCGAGGAAGACCGTCCCGGCGCCGGCCGCGTCGCGATTCTCAGCGATGGCCTTTGGACCCGTGTCTTTGGCCGCGATCCGGGCATCGTCGGCCGCTCGATTCGCGTCAATCAGGAGTCATTTACCGTGGTTGGCGTCATGCCTGCGAGCTTTCGCGCCAACGCCGAAACAGCTCCCGGCGTGCTGGGTACGCCCGATATATGGCAGCCGCTGCAACTGGGCCCCAAGTCAACGGGATACGAAGGCGATAACTGGGAGATGATCGCGCGCCTGCGGCCGGGCGTCTCGCTGACGCAAGCCCGGCAGGAACTGACATCTCTTGAGACGCCGTTCTACAAGCAGTATCCCGATTACAAAAACTGGTACTCGGAAGACCACCATCTCTACCAATTCCGCGCGTGGGTTTTGCAGGACGTGGTGGTGAGCGATGTGCGCCGCAGCTTGCTGACGGTGATGGGCTCCGTGCTGGCCGTTCTGCTGGTGGCATGCCTTAATCTGGCCGGCCTCATGATGGCGCGCACCATGCGCCGCTCGCGTGAGATCGCTCTGCGCTCCGCGCTGGGCGCGACGCGCGCGCAGCTTGTGCGCCTGCTGGCTGCGGAGGGATTGCTGCTCGCTCTCGGCGGCGGCCTGCTGGCAGTTGCGGCGGCCCGTGCGTTTACTTTTGTGCTGCTGCGCACCGCTCCGCTAGCCATTCCAAGCTTGAATGGCGAGCCGAGTTCTGTCGTGCTGAGCGCGGTAGTGTTCTGCCTCGCGATCGCTTCGACGGCCGTCTTCTCCTTGCTTCCAGCCATGGTCATCCTTCGCAAACGGGGCAGGGAAATGCGGCTCGGCGGACCGTCGCTCGGAGAGACCGTTTCTCATGCGCGGATTTCCCGGGCATTGATGATCGCCCAAATCGCGCTGGCCATGGTTCTGGTATCTACCGCTTCGGTGTTGATGGGAACCTTCGTCAAGCTGCGCACGCTCCCTTCGGGCGTCGAGCCCAAGCAACTCACTGTCTTTCAGGTCGACCTCAAAGGTGATCGCTACGCCAGCACGCAGCACTCCGCGGAGTTTGTCGCCTCCGTGCTCGATCAGTTGCGCCGCACGCCGGGCGTGGATCGCGCCGCCGCCATCAACGGACTTCCTCTCGATCGAGGCCTCAACATTGGCGGCAGCCCATCCGACCGGCCCGAGCTTCGCCGCAACGTCGAGTTCCGCGCCGTCACGCCCGGCTATTTCCAAGCCATGGGCATTCCTGTCCTTGCGGGCCGCGACATCGCCGACACCGACCACGCCGGAGGCGATCCGGTTATCGTGATTGGCGAATCGGCAGCGAAGAAGTGGTGGCCGGGCCGCTCCCCCATTGGCGAAACCATCCATATCCAGGGAGAAGAAAACTGGCGCATCGTCGGCGTTGTGGCAAACTCGCAGATGCACTCCCTGGTGGAGGGCCAGGGCGTCGTGATCTATGCTCCAATCACCCAAGTTGCAGACCAGCTTACGGGAATGATGAACGGCTGGTTCCCCACCAGCTTTGCCGTGCGCACCGCGGCCCATGTCAATCTTGCCCAGGCCGCGCAGCAGGCAGTTGAGCGCGCCGACCCTGAGATTCCTATCGCGCGCCTCGCAACAATGCAGGCGGTCATAGACTCAACCATCGAAGCGCCGCGCTTCTTCTCGCTGCTCGCAAGCAGCTTCTCCGGCTTTGCCCTTGTACTTACCGTGATTGGCCTTTTCGGCTTGCTCAGTTACCAAGTCACTCAGCGCACCCGGGAGATCGGCGTGCGCATGGCGCTGGGCGCAGACCGCATGCACATCCTGCGCAATTTTCTTGGCCGCGGTCTTGCGGTTGCGTCGGTTGGCGTTGCGCTCGGCCTCATGGCCACCTGGCTAGTTCGCCCGGTGGTCAGTCAATTGCTGGCCGACGCGGGCGTGGACGCCGGCAGCACCACCCAGAACATTGTGATGAACGGCGCGCAGGCCGCCGTCCTTGCTGCCTTCGCAATCATCGCTGCCGCGCTGGCCGCAAGCTGGCTCCCGGCGCGTCGCGCTGCCTCCATTGAACCCATGCAGGCCCTCAGAACAGAGTAGTTTTTCCCCCGAGGTGAACCAGGAATGAACTCGCTGCTTCAGGATATTCGCTACGCGCTTCGCCAGTTGCGCAAGTCGCCGGCCTTTACGATCACAGTGATCGTCACGCTTGCTCTCGGCATCGGCGCCAACGCAGCCGTCTTCACGCTCTTTGACCAGGTGCTGCTGCGCATGTTGCCCGTAAGCCGTCCCAAGGAACTGGTGCGCTTCGAGTGGAACGGCGCATTCAACGGATCGATGAGCAGCTTTGGCGGCAATAGCGAGGGCCATCAGAACTACTTTTCTTATCCGATGTACAAGGACCTGCGCGACCAGAACCAGGTGTTTGCGGGCATGCTGGCCGCGGACAGGACGGGCGTGGGAGTGACATGGCGCAACCAGTCGGAGAGCGAAGACGCGGAGGTTGTTACCGGCAATTATTTTCAGTTGTTGGGCCTGAAGCCGGCGCTGGGACGTTTGCTTACGCAGCAGGACGACACGGCAAAGAATGCGAACCCGGTTGCAGTGCTGAGCTTCAACTATTGGAAGACGCGCTTTGGCGCAGCAAGTGACGTGGTGGGCCAGACGGTGCTGATCAATGGGCATCCGTTCACAATTCTTGGCGTTGCGCCCCGGAACTTCGATTCAGCCATCGGCGGATATAAGCCCTGCGTCTTCTTGCCCATCAGCATGGCAGAGATTGCAATTCCGTGGACGGTTCCGCTCGACAATTTGAACAACCATCGCTCCGCGTGGCTAACGTTGGTGGCGCGGCTCAAACCGGGTGTCACGCAGGCGCAGGCACAGGCGAGTGTGGAACCACAGTGGCATGCGCTGCGCACCGATGAGTTCACTGCTTCCAAGTCGCACAGCGAACTGTTCCGGAGAAGATTCATCGATGAATCCCACCTCAAGGTCCTGGACGATTCGAGAGGGTTCAACCCTGGCCGTCTCGATTTAGAAAAGCCGCTTTTAATCCTGATGGGCATGGCGGGGCTGCTAGTCTTCCTGTGCGCCATCAACGTAGCCACACTCTTGCTGCTGCGTGCCGCAGGGAGGATGCGTGAGATGTCCATGCGTTATGCGCTGGGTGCGCGACGCAATCGGATTGTTGCGCAACTGCTTGTCGAAGGCGGAATCCTGGGGACCGCTGGAGCTGCGGCCGGGATGATCGTGGCGCCCATGGTTGCTACGCTGCTGGTTCGCCTGCTCACCAATTCAGACCCAGGGCAGGAGCCATACTCGACAACGGTCGATGCGCGAATCCTGTTGTTCGGTCTTGCTGTTTCGATGCTGGCGAGCCTGTTGTTCAGCATTGCCCCCGTTTTCCAGTTTTTACGTCCTGACCTTGCAAACGCGTTGCGACAGAACGCGGGAACCGCATCGAGGGGTTCGCAGCGCTTCCGCAAGCTCGCCGTTGGCGCGCAGATTGCGATGAGTGTGATGTTGCTGGGGGGCGCGGGGCTTTTCGTCCGTACGTTGGACAACCTGCATCACCAGGAAGTGGGATTTGAGACGGCGAATCTGGCCACGCTCACGCTGAATCCGACCAGCTCAGGCTATGGCGAGGACAGGGCGAGGCAGATGGTGAATAGCTCCATGGATGCATTGCGCGGCATCCCCGGCGTAGTATCCGTGGCTGCGACGGACGACCCCGAGTTATCCGGAAGCAATAACGAAACGAACTTTTCTGTTCAGGGATACAAGGCGGCTGAAGAGGAAAATATGACCTTCGAGCAGCCACGCATTACGTCCGGCTACTTCGCTACGCTGCGCCAGCCGATTCTGGCAGGCAGGGAATTCACGGCAGGGGACGGGATGGGCCAGCCCAGCGTTGCCGTGGTGAATCTGGCGTTTGCAAAACGGTTCTTCGGCACGCCGCAAAACGCAATCGGCCGCGCCCTTGCAGAAGGCGCGGGAAACGATATCAAGTTTGACACTACTATCGTGGGTGTCGTCGGAAACATCAAGCACACCGATCTGCGCACGCAACTGGGAGCGGCAGTGTATCTCCCCTATGCGCAGCAAAAGCATCCCGGGGGCGTGGTGGTTTACGTGCACACCGCGCAGGCGCCGGAGACGGTTGAGCCCGCCATCCGCCAGGCCATTCATCAACTCGATTCCACGCTGGTCGTCGATGGCCTGCGCAGCATGGATGACCAGGTCAGCCGCAGCGCATCCGACGAACGCGCGCTGGCTTTTCTGGCCATCGGCTTTTCCGTGCTTGCCATGCTGCTTGCGGCGGTCGGCCTCTACGGCGTGCTGGCCTACTCCACCGAACAGCGCACGCGCGAGATCGGCGTGCGCCTTGCGCTCGGTTCGCAACGCTCCGCCGTAATTTTTCTTGTGGTCCGCGAGATGGCGCTGATCGCCGGCATTGCCGTGGTGGTTGCTCTGCCGTCTGTGGTTGGCCTGGCGCAATTGTTCCGCAGCCAGCTTTATGGCGTCACGACGTTCGATCCCATTACGCTCGCAGGAGCGGTATTTCTCACCGGGGTGATGGTGATTCTGGCAGCGGCTCTGCCGGCGCGCCGTGCCGCCGCGGTTCAACCCATGCAGGCTTTGCGCAACGAGTAGGAATAAGCGCCTTTGGCTTTCAGATGCACGGGCGGGAAAGGAGACTGGCGATGCGATCGATACTTCAGGACCTGCGTTACGCCCTGCGGCAGTTGCGGAGGTCTCCTGGATTCACGTTCACCGCGATTGCCGTGCTGGCTCTAGGAATCGGTGCCAACATCGCCGTCTTCACCATTCTCAACGGGATTATTCTGCGTCCGCTGCCTTATGTGCACGCGGACCGCATCGTCCTTGTGGAGCCCTCAGGTGGGCGGCCATTTGATGGCCTCAGCTATGCCGACATGCTACAGCTTCGCGATGCGATGGGCAGACGCGTGCAGATGGCGACCGCGTTCGGCAGCGCCAACGCCAGCATCGTGGGTCCGGCAGGGCGCTTCCAGGTGTTTCAGACAGGAGTGGACACGGGCCTTTTGCCCTTGCTGGGCGTGAATCCGATGCTGGGCCGTACTTTTCGCAAGGAAGAAGATGAACCGGGGCCTAATCGAGTGGTCCTGATCGGCGAGGATGTATGGCGCAAACTGTACGATGCCGATCCGCAGATTGTTGGCAAGACGCTCACAATCAGGAGCCAAGCCTACACCATTGTTGGCGTCATGCCGCGCAGCTTCTCGTTCCCGATCAACGACGCGTTGCAGATCTGGACGCCGGTCGCGCTGACAGCGGCCAATCGGTCAGCCATGAGCGGCGATGACACGATCAACGGCGATATCTATGCGCGGCTGCCCGATGGAACGACGATCGCGCAACTGACCGCGGAACTGAGCCGGACGCAGGCCATCGTTTCCAAAGAGGTGACGAATGGCGACTCCATTCCGTCGCGTGTTGCTCTCACCGGTTTTCAGCAGTCGATGAACCACGGAGCGCGCAAGCCGCTGATGTTGCTGTATGCGGTGGTGTTTGGAGTCTGGGCGCTGGCTTGCCTGAACGTGACCAGCCTGATGCTGGCGCGGGCCGTGGCGCGGACGCGCGAGCAGGCGGTGCGATCTGCATTGGGCGCCAGCCGCGCACGACTCATGCAACAATCGCTGATTGAGAGCCTGTTCCTCAGCAGCATCGGCGCCGCGGCCGGAATGCTGCTAGCGCAATCTGCCATCAAGCTTCTGTGGCATCAGTTGGGTAACAAGCTACCCCTCATCAACGCGATTCACGTAGATTGGCGCGTGGTTGGGTGCCTTGCCGGACTGACGCTGATCACGGCGCTCCTGGCCGGCTTGTTTCCCGCGCTCCGCGCCATGCGGCCCAATGTGCAGGGCAGTCTTCAAGGCGTTACGACAACGGCTTCGGCAAGCCAGAACCGCACGCGTGAGGCGCTGGTGGTGGCGCAGCTTGCGCTCACGCTCGTCTTCCTGGTGGGCGCGGGGCTGTTTCTGCGCACCATTCATGCGCTTCGCCAGGTGCCGCTGGGATTTACGCAGCAGAACGTTCTGACCGGCGGAATTATTCTGAACGCGGGATCGCCCGCGATTGTAGGGATGAAGAGCGTTGAAGGAGAAAAGGAGAGTGTTGTTCGGGACGACTACCTGCCGTTGCTTGATCGCTTGCGCGCAATTCCCGGCGTGCAGGTGGCCGCGCTCAGTTCGGTGCTGCCCATGCGAGCGGAGTTTTCCGTCGGGATCTCAGGAGATCTCGATCATAAAGAGACGCCGCGTGGTCAGAAGCCGATGTTCGATGGACGGCTGGCTTCGGCTGGGCTGGTGGAGGCGATGGGAATCCCCATGCTTCGCGGCCGGTTCTTTACGGAGGACGATTCGTCCACTTCGCCTCCTGTGGCGGTTGTCAACCAGGCATTTGCGAATAAGTTTCTGCCCGGCCTGGACCCCATCGGGCATACCCTCGGCATGGATAAGGAGGGTCCATTCGCGAATGTGCGGATCGTGGGCGTGATCGGGGATGTGAAACAGGCAAAGGTCACGGACGAGACCAAGCCGGAGATGTACTTTTGCCTGGCGCAGATGGGACCTGGAACTCCGCTCTATGGCATCGCGACTGCTTTCATGCAAGTGGCGATTCGCGCCGCCATTCCCGCGGATTTGTTGCGTGCGCAGTTCGACAAAGCCCTGCATGAAGTTGCCCCCGACGCCACCACTACGGGCGTGAAGACGATTCACGAAGCGGTTGAAGATTCCTTCGGCAGCCAGACATTGATTGCGCATTTGCTGGAATGTTTTGCCGTGCTGGCGCTGACGATTGCTTCCGTAGGCCTTTACGGCCTGCTCTCGTTTGCCGTTGCCCAGCGTACGCGCGAGATCGGCCTGCGCATTGCGCTGGGAGCGCCTAAGGCCAACATCCTCTCGCTCATTCTGCGGCGCGCGCTTTTGCTGGTCGGCATCGGGCTTGCCGCCGGCGGTGTGCTGGCCTGGTTTGCCGTCAAATTCACCAGCGGGTATATCTATGGAGTTGAGGCTCATGACATGCTCACGTTCAGCGCGGTCGTTGTTGTTCTGGCGGCTGCATCTTTCCTTGCTGCATGGCTTCCGGCGCGTCGCGCCGCGGGCGTCGACCCCATTCTTGCTTTGAGATCGGAGTAATACACATCATGATTGAACTGAAAAATGTAGAACGCAGTTACAAGACGGGCCACACCGAAACCTGGGTGTTGCGCCAGGTTCGGCTCACCATCAACGAAGGCGAGTTCGTCACCGTCATGGGACCATCGGGAGCAGGGAAATCGTCGCTGCTGAACGTGCTTGCGCTGCTCGACGACGGCTGGCTGGGCGAGTACTGGTTTGACGAAACGCCGGCGCACAAGCTCAACCGCAAACAACGCGCCGATCTTGCCCGGCAACGCATCGGCATGGTCTTCCAGAGTTATCACTTACTGGACGATCTTACTGTGGCGGAGAACATTGACTTACCGCTGAGTTACAAGAATCTCCCTGCGAAAGAGCGCCAAGGAATGGTAGCCGATATTCTCGACCGCTTTCAGATTGTGGCCAAGAAGGACCTTTATCCCAACCAGCTTTCCGGCGGGCAGCAGCAGCTTGTGGGCATTGCGCGCGCCGTGGTGCATGCGCCGGCACTGCTGCTGGCGGACGAGCCGACGGGCAACCTGCACTCCACGCAGGCCCGCGAGATCATGGAGCTTTTCTGCCAACTGAATCGTGCAGGCACCACGATTGTGCAGGTCACACATTCGGAAGAGAACGCGAAGTACGGCAAGCGCATTCTCGAATTGCGCGATGGATGGGTGACGCGCGATGAAGCGGTTGAACCAAGGGTAACGGAGGTTGGAGCACAGTGAATTTCTCCTGGAAGAGAAATACAAAGAGGACGGCCTTAAGGAAGGCGTCCAGCAAGGGCACGCGGGCAATCGCAGCAATTCTTTTGTTGCAGGTGAACCTCGCGTTGGCGATTGCACCGGCTGCCGCTCAACAGCCGGCCCAGTCCGCGCCGCAGCAAACTGTGCCGGACAACCCAGCGCCCGCGACGCAGAGCACCACCGCGGCGCCTCCTTCGCTGGCGCAACAGATGAAGCAGGGGCAGCAACCGTTGTTTGCTCCGCCGCAACCGTTTCAAGTGCCAATGCCCCACTCGCATAACCCGATTGCGCCTTATAGACCCAGCACCGCGCCTGAGCTGGACCTCAGCAACTCACCGCGCTTGCAAAACCTTATCCGCGATGGAAAGATCTATATTTCACTGCGTGACGCGATCGCAGTGGCCATCGAGAACAACCTCGATCTGGCCTACTTTCGCTATAACTTCCCCATCGCTCAGACCGATATCCTGCGCACCAAAGCGGGCAGCCCAGCCAACGGCGTCAACACCGCCGTCGTCCAAGGCACCCAGGGCGGTTTCGGCGCTTCTACCGGCGGCGGCGGCGGCTCGGCAGGATCCGGATTCTCCGCCGGCGCAGGCGGTATCGTCACGTCGACCCTCGGCGCCGGTACCAGCGTTTCGTCGTTCGATCCCTACCTCACCTTCACGGGTTATGTGGACCACACCGTTACCCAGGAGGCTAACGAAATCACGACCGGCGTGCCGAATCTGAAGACCAATACGATTGAGGTCCAGTCGAGCTACTCCCAGTCGTTTCCCATCGGCACGAACGTCCAGGTCAATTATCTCGGCCAGCGTGTCGCCAGCAACACCCCTTACAACCTCATCAATCCTGAGCTCTATTCCAACTTTCAGTTGATAATCCAACAGCCCATTCTGGCCGGATTCGGGATCGCTACCAACGAACGCTTTATCCGCATTGCGAAGCGCAACTCCCAGATCACCGACCTAGCTTTCAAAGCACAGGTAATCGCCACCGTAACCCAGGTCGAGAACATTTACTGGGACCTCGTGAATGCCTACGAGAGCGAGCAGATCAATGAGCGCTCTCTCGGCTTCGCAAACAAGAATCTCTCCGACGATCAGAAGCAGCTCGAACTCCAGGCCATCCCCGCGATGCAGGTCATGACGGATCAATCTGCCGTGGCTACCGCCGAGGGCAACCTCACGGTGGCGCGTGCCAGCCTTCGACTGAACGAGCTACTGATGAAGAACGCGCTCACCAAGGTCGACGATCCCACGATCGACGAGATGCCTGTTATTCCGCTCGACATGCACGCAGAGCCCGACTCGAATGCCGACAAATCCATCGACGAACTCGTCTCCGAGGCCGAGAAGAAGCGGCCGGAGGTTGCCATTTACCAGATGCAGGCCGAAGTGCAGAAACAGGCCCTGAAGGACATCAACAGCGAGCTCTTGCCAACTCTCAACATGTATGGCCTCTACGCCGGCGCGGGCACCGCGGGTCCCACCAACCCCTTGTGCGACCCCAAAACGCAGGATTGCACTACCAATCTTCCCACAGGCTTTCCCAGCATGTTCGTGAACACATTCAATTACTCGTCCCCTGAATACCGGGTCGGAATGACGCTTTCCATCAATCTGCGCAACCGCCAGGCCAAGGCCGATCAATTTCGCGCCGTGTTGCAGTACCGCCAGAGCCAGATCGCGTCCGAGCAGCAGCAGAAAGGCATTCGCTTCGACGTTCGCAACTCGAAGTTTGCGCTTGAGCAGGCTCAGGCCCACGTTGATGCCGCCCAGAAATCGCGTGACCTTGCCCAGCGGACTTTCGACATCACCAAACAGGAGCAGCAACTCGGTGCGAAATCCGGTCTCGATACGCTGAACGCAGAAAGCGCGCTCGCCGTGGCCGAGTCCGCTTTGGATGCTGCACAAACAAATTACGAGAAGGCGAAGGTAGATATCGACCGCGCCATCGGCGAGACCTTGGAGCGGACCGGGGTCTCCATCGACGACGCGAAGCTGGGCGTGGTGACTCATTGAACGTAGAATCGTTGAAAGGGACCATGCTCGAAAGGATTAAGGCCGCCTCAGCCCGACCGGTTTTGCATCGCGCCGCCGTGCCCATCCTCGCACCTGCTGGGTCGTTCGGCGAAGGCTGCCGCATTGGCCGCCGGCGCGCCATGGGCGCGGCATTCACAGCCCGCGCAGTCTCGATCGCATACGCCAGGGCCGGCGTCATGGAGGCAGACCATTCCGAGTAAGCAAGACAAGATCCGGGTTCTCGTGGCCGACGATCAGCCGCATATCCTTGAGGCCGTCGAACTGCTGCTGTCTCCGCAGGGCATCGCGGTAGATTGCGTGCGCTCACCGCAACTTCTACTGGAAGCGCTGGGTCAATGCGACTACGACGTCCTGCTGATCGACCTCAACTATACGCGCGATACGACCTCCGGCCAGGAAGGCCTGGATCTGCTGGCCCGCATTCAGGAGTACGACTCGCGGCTGCCGGTGATTGTGATGACCGCCTGGGGCAACATTGACCTGGCGGTTGAATCCATCAAGCGCGGCGCGCGTGACTTTGTGCAGAAGCCTTGGGAGAACGAGCGCCTCGTCTCGCTGGTGCGCGTCCATGCCGAGCTTCACTCCGCCTTGCGCCGCGCCCGCCAGTTGGAACTTGAAAATCGCCTGCTGCGCGCTGAAGGCATGCCGGAGTTTGTGGCCGGCGCGCCCTCCATGCAGCCAGTGCTGGAACTCATTGCGCAGGTCGGCCCGTCCGATGCCAACGTGCTCATCACCGGCGAGCACGGCACCGGAAAGGAAATTGTCGCCAAGCTGCTGCACTCCGCTTCGCCGCGTTCGCGCATGCCGCTGGTGGCAGTCAACGCCGGAGGATTGCCGGAAGGCACTTTCGAGAGCGAGATCTTCGGTCACGTTAAAGGCGCATTTACCGACGCGCGCACCGACCGCATTGGCCGCTTCGAGCTTGCCAACGGCGGCACACTCTTTCTCGACGAGATCGCCAACGTTCCTCTTCGCCAGCAGGCCAAGCTGCTGCGGGTACTTGAAACCGGCGAGCTGGAGCGCGTGGGCTCGTCGCAAACAAGGCGCGTGGATGTACGAGTGCTTTCCGCTACCAACGCGGTGCTCACGGAGGAAGCCAAAGCCGGCAACTTCCGCGAGGACCTGCTGTTTCGCATCAACACTGTCGAAATCCACTTGCCCGCGCTGCGCGACCGGCGCGAAGACATCCCGCTGCTTGCCGGGCATTTTCTCAATCGCAGCCGCGCGCGCTATCGCAAGCAGATGAGCGGCTTCTCTTCGAGCGCCATGCAGCACATGATGCAGTATCCCTGGCCCGGCAATGTGCGCGAGCTTGAGCACACCGTTGAACGCGCGGTTCTGCTGTGCCGCGGCGAGGAGATTGAGCCGGCCAATTTGGCTATCGCGACGGCGAAGTCGTCTCCACAGTCCTTTGAGAACATGAGCATCGACGACGTCGAAGCTCTGCTGATCCGCAAAGTGCTGCGCCGCTGCGACGGCAACATCTCCCAGGCCGCCGAGTCGCTCGGACTCAGCCGCGCCGCACTCTATCGCCGCATCGAAAAATATGGCCTCTGAAAGGCTAGCCCGCCGCCCTCGCCGGCGCAGCCCGGTTGTTCGGCGCGCCTGGCTCTACTGCTTGCTGCTCACGCTGCCCGCGCTGGCTTTTGCCGCGTTTTTTTTCTACCAGAAGGATATGTCGCTCGCTCCGGCTCTGCTGCTCGCGGGCTGCCTGCTGCTTTACTTTGTGATAGTCGCTGCCGCGCTGGTTGAGGGCCTGATCCGCCCGCTGCAGACGCTCTCCAACGTTGTCTCCTCGCTGCGCGAGGGCGACTACTCCTTCCGCGCACGCGGCGCCGGCACCGACGACGCATTCGGCGAACTGGCTGGGGAGGTCAACGCACTGGCCGACCTGCTGCAGAAGCAGCGCGTTCGCTCGCTTGAGGCTACGGCGCTGCTGGCTCGCATTCTTGAGGTCATGCACGCGCCGCTCTTCGCCTTCGACCGCGAAGATCTTCTGCAACTGGTGAATAACGCCGGCGTCAAGCTGCTCGGGCTCACCCACGCGCGCAGCTTCGGCCACACCGCCCACGAGCTGGGCCTGGAAGAACTGCTGGCCGCGCCGGACCAGAGCATCCACTCGTTCGGCTCCAAATCCACGCGGTGGCTGCTGCGCAAAGCGGTCTTTCGCCAGGATGGCGCGCCGCACACGCTGCTCTTGCTGGCCGACGTGAGCCTGCCCCTTCAGGAAGAGGAACAGATTGCATGGAAGCGCCTGATTCGCGTACTTGGCCACGAGCTCTCCAACTCGCTCGCACCCATCAAGTCCATCGCCGGCAGCCTGTTGGCGAGGGTGGACAACATGCAGGGGGACGACGCAACGCTGCGTGACTTTCGCCGCGGCCTGGGCGTGGTTGAAAGCCGCGCCGACTCGCTGCACCGCTTTGTCCAGTCCTATCGCCTGCTGGCCCAGTTGCCTCCGCCACAATTCAAGTCTGTTGCCGTGGGGCCGCTGCTGGAGCGCGTTGTCCTGCTCGAACAGCGTCTCCCGGTGGATCTTGAGGCCGGACCTCCCGTGGTGCTGCACGCCGACCCCGATCAGCTCGAGCAGATGTTCATCAACCTGCTGGCCAATGCGGTTGACGCCTCGCTGGCCAACGGCGCTCAGCCGGTGCGCGCCTTCTGGCGTCTCGATGAATCCGCGCTGCTGGTGACCATTGAAGACCGCGGCATGGGCATCGCCAACGCGGAGAATCTTTTTGTACCCTTCTACACCACAAAGCCCGCCGGCAGTGGCGTAGGGCTTGCGCTGGCCCAGCAGATCGCCCGCGCCCACGGCGGCGAAATCAGCTTGCTCAACCGCGAAGACGGCGACGGCGCACGGGCCGTCATCCGGCTGCCGTTGATGATGCCGTAATTCGTTACGCCTTTACTTCTTCGGTGCTCTCTGAAGCCGCGATCTCGACCGAAATCACGCAATTCCGCCCGTTGTCCTTGGCGCGATAGAGCGCACTATCGGCGGCATGAATCAGCACCTCGTAGTTTGTGGGGAAGCCGGAAGCCACGCCGAAGCTGGCGGTCATGGGGATGGCTCGCTCGCCGTCATGGATGTAGGCCTCTTGAACCGCCATCCGCAATTGCTCCGCGCGAAGGCGCGCTCCGGCGAAGCTGGTGCCAGGCAGAATCAGCAAGAACTCCTCCCCTCCGTAACGCCCCACCCAGTCATAGGAGCGCACCGCGCGCTGGAAGATGGCGGCCAACTCTTTAAGGACCAGATCGCCGGCCGGATGGCCGCACGTGTCGTTGACGTTTTTGAAATGATCGAGGTCCACCAGGATCACGCCCAGTGGGGTTCCCTCGCGTCGCGAGCGATCCACCTCCTGCGCCAACCGTTCAACAATGATGCGGTGATTCCACAGGCCTGTCAAATCGTCGTGCTCGGCAAAATGCCGCATCTGCTCGCGAGCGCGCATCAACTCGCCTTTTTCCTGTTCCAGGTCCTCCGTCCGGCGTTGAACGGCTTGTTCCAGGAGCCGCTTCTGCCGCATGAGCAGTTGCACGCTCCAGCGCCAGGCCAGCACCACGCTCAACGCAATCGCCAACACCAATGCCAGCCGCAGGGGCCCGCTCTGCCACCACAGCGGAGTAATTACAAAGGAGATTTCGCGCGTGGGCGACACCGCCCCATCCGTCCCGTCCACCGCCTCGGCCTGAAATCGGTAAGCGCCGGGCTCCAGGCGCGGATAGCGTACCGTTCGCTCCGCTGTCTCCACCCAGTCTGACTCCACTCCCAGCAGCCGGTAGCGGATGCGCACATGACTGGCGTCACGAAAGTTGAGAGAGGCCATGGCAACGGCCAGCGTGCTTGCGCTCCAGGGAACTTCAGCTTCGTTGGTTAGGGCGCTTGCGCCGAAGGTAATTTCGGAAAACACCGGCGCAGCGGGCGGTCCGGCCGGAACGGACTGCGGGTGCATCAGGTGTGACAAGCCGCCCGAGGTGCCAATCCACATGCTGCCGTCTCGGTCCTCCGCCAACGCGTAGCTATCGGTGTCGTTCCAGATGAGGCCGTCGTCCTGGGTATAGCTGCGCCACGCGTGGCCATCGAAGACCGAAAGACCGGCGTCCTGACCCACCCACACCCAGCCGCGGTGGTCCACGGCCAGCGAAACCAACTGCTCCGAGAGCAGATGCGGGCGCACCACGTGCTCCGATTCCACCACCCGGTTGCCCTCAACCCGCAGACGCAAGACGCCTGGAAAGGGGCCCAGCGCCCAGATGTTCCCGTTGGCGTCGGGGGCGATCACTTCCGGCACAGCCCCGGAAAGTCCGGCGTCGATGTGCCGCCAGCCGGACTCGTCCAGCCTGTACATTCCGCCGTCGGAAGCGGCCCAAAGCCGGTTCGAGTTGTCCTTGCGAATGTCAGTGAAACGCTGTCGCGGTTTCGCGATTCCCACGTCTTCCACAAGGCGCGGAGCCTGGTCCGCAGCATCCACCACGTAGAGCCCGCCGTCGGTGGCCACCCATACGCGATGTGCCCCATCGCACAGAACTCGAAACACCTCCGGAAGCTTCCATTGCGTTCCGGCAAGAGTCCTGGGGTCAATACGCACCAGGTTGCCGGCGGCCGAACCGACCCAGATACTGCCGTCCTCGCTCTCTGACAGTGCATCCGCCCGAGCCGACAGGATGCCGGGCGCCTGCCACGTCCTGGGAGTTGTTTCGCCGGCGGGAAGATAATCAAGGCCGGACTCGGTGCCGATCCACAGGCGCCCGCTCCGGTCGCGCATCACTGCCCACACAACGTCGTCGCTCAATCCATTGGCCGCGGTGTAAGCCTCCCACTGGTCCTGGCCCACCCAGCGCATCAGGCCGTGGCCCACCACGCCTATCCACAGCGATCCCTCGCGGTCCACAAACAGCTCTGAAATGTCGTAGCGGGTGAGACCGTTCGCCGCAGATACCATGCGCCAATGGCCGTTCTCCCACAGGCCCAGTGCGGGCCCCTGCGAGGCCACCACGCGCCCTTGAACGTCCTCCGTCATCTCCGCGTATGGCAGCGCATTCGAGCGGCCTGGAAGATCGCGCAATTCGAACCGGTTCTCGGCGGGCAGCACCTCGCCCAGATGCGTGGAACTGCGCACCCAGATGTGGCCATCGCGCGTCAGGCGCAAATGGAGCCATGGCCCCTCCGGCATCTTCAACGCTGCTCCGAGGCGCGTTGTCTTGCCGTTCTGCAAGCGGCACAGGTCGGCATCGCAGCCATACCAGAGCGCACCATCCGGCGCCGCAAGCACGCTCCAGATCGCAGTCCCTTCCAGGCGCATCGGTTCGGGTACCCAATTGTCGGTGGCAACTTGTCGAAGCAAAAATGCGCCGCCGCGGTCCGCGGTGACCACTTGATCGGGCGCAAGGGCGGTAAACACCGTTCCAATTCTCTGCGAGAAATCGGTGACCGGCGCCCGGGGATGAATCTGGCTGAATCGGCCGTCCTCGCGTTTGAAGTAGATGCCGGTGGTGGTGCCGACAAAGAGAGTTCCGTCAGGGCCGTCAAACAGACTCTGGATGATATGGCTACCCAATCCATCGGCCGCGCCAAATTGCTTGAAGTCCCGTCCATCGTAGCGATAAAGGCCGTTCTGCGTCCCCACCCACAGGTATCCTGCACGGTCCTGCGCCATGCAATTGACGTTGAGGTTTCCCAACCCGGCAGTCGTGGTGCTGAAGCTGTATTGTTGACCGTTGCACGCAGACGCGGCAAAACCCAGCGCTGCCAACGCGCATACGCCTGCCTTGAAAATGCCTCTGAGCTTCCACGCCACGTTTCCCAAGGCGAACCCTTCTCGCTGGAATGAGTTCAATATACCCCGCAGCGTGGTTGTTTGATATTGCATAAACGGGGGAGAAGCGCGTAAAACACTGCTATCTCAAATCCCCCATCAATCGCAGACCAGCGTGTCCTCGGGGAATCCACTGGCCTCATCCTCAGGCCTTCCCTCATGGGCGTCAAGCAAACCCTGCGCGCGCCGAGCTGCGAAAAACTGCTCCACCTGGCCAAGCACTTCGACGCCGGTCCGTGCATGATAGATGGCCGCGCGCAGCTTCGCACCTCCCGGAACGCCATGCGTAAACCAGGTGGCGAACTGCTTCATCTTCCCCGCCGTCTCGCCCATCCGGTCGCTGCGCGGCAGGTCTTTAGTTGCTTCGGCCTCGTTCAAGAGCATCTGGAAGTAAGCGCGGATCATCCGGTAGCGATCGTCGACCGTGGGGCGCTCGTAACTGCCGGTCGCCGTATATTGCGCGATCTGCCGGAAGATCCACGGATTCGCCGGCGCGGCGCGGCCAATCATGACGGCGTCGCATCCGGTTTCCGCCACCATGGCCGCCGCATCCTCCGGCGTGCGAATGTCGCCGTTGCCGATGACCGGGATGTTCACCGCCTGCTTGATTTCGGCGATCCACTCCCACTGCGCCTGGCCGCTGTAGCCCTGTTCGCGGGTGCGCGCGTGCAATGCAACGGCGTTCAGCCCTTCTGCCTCTGCCATCCGCGCCAGCTCGACGCACACAATCTGCTTCTCATTCCAGCCCATGCGGAACTTGACCGTAAAAGGAATCGTGACCGATTTGCGGACGGCGCGAAAGATCTCGGCTATCTTGGGCAGATCGCGCAGCAGGCCGGAACCACCGTTGCAGCCCACCACACGCTTGGCCGGGCAGCCCAGGTTCAGGTCCACGGTGTCAAAGCCGGTGTCTTCGACAATCCGCGCCGCTTCGGCCAGCGTCTCGGCATTCGACCCGAAGAGCTGCGCGCCGATGGGGTGCTCATCGTCGTAGAAGGTTAGATAGCGGCGGCGCTTGGACTCCCGCATCCGCGCAAGGCCGTCTGCGGATGTGAACTCGGTCATCAGCAAGCCGCAGCCGGACTGCGCATTGCTCACCGCGGTCTCGATGCCGGCTCCTTCCGTTCCCAACAGCTCGGGTGCCCCGGTGCCTGTCCTGAGCTTGTCGAAGGATCTCGATTCTGAGACCTGGGACAGCGATCCTTCTCCACTGGCAGTAAACAGGCTGGCATGGCGAATGAAGCGGCGAAACACAGTATCCGTGACCCCGGCCATGGGCGCCAATACGGTGGCCGGAGCCACCAGGACTGGGCCAATGCGCACCTCCGCTGGCACCCGCGCCTCCGCGGGCATGGGGTGGTCAATGGGGTTGTCCCAATCCTTCTTTACGGTGAAGCCCTTGCCTGCCATGGAAGCCATCCGAGCTGACTGCAAAGAGTTGTCAGCGAACAGTTCACTGACGAAATGTTCGGTCGAGAGTTTTGAATTGTCAGCGACTCAGAGTTCGTCGCGGTACTCCCAGTTGGCCGTGTGCTCGGCAACGAAGCGGTCGGACAACTCGACGATTTCCTTTGAGGAGCGGAAGCGCTCGGCTTTCAGAAGAACTTTCACTTCCGAGTCCTCCTCCGTCACATCGACATAGAGGAGTCCCAACCGCCCGACACCATCGACGGCAAGACATTGACTCTTTAATCCCTTGCTCGGAATCCACTGCTGTTTGTCCGGTACGGTGCAAATAACTGCTAAATACCGAAAATGCCCGCGAAACCCAACGAATTCCGTCACCTCTGCGGCGACAGCCTTTTCAAGGTATTCCGAATAACCATGGTCGTCGGCATGGCCCGGTTCCCAGAGCACAAGTCTCACTCCATGAACATCTCCCACACCGGCCCGATCAACGGCGAGAACGTCCAATTTTCCCCCGTCCCAGTCGGCATCCAAATACACTTTCGGATATAGAAGTTTGCGAACTAGGTAATCCTGCAGGGCGTTCTTGGCTCTGCCGCGATAGTGCTCAACTTGAAGCTCCAGAAGTTCCCCCATTTCACCACCCCTCAATCTTCAATGCTTCGCCTGTTTCTTCCGCCCAGTCCGCGAAACGGATGGCCCGTTTAACAACATCCTCGATCTCGCTTGTTGTCACCATTTCAGCAGCGTAGGAAATCCTGGTTTTGCAGGAGAGAAGCAGCTTGAAGTGCCTGACGCCTTGCTTCTGTTCAAACCTACGGGAATCAAGAAGCGACTTCAATTCTGATGCTGCTCGGCTGTGATCCTCCGACGAAAGCTTCTTGCTTCCCATGCCGGCTCTTAACGCATCGCAGTACGAAATCGCGCCATGAATTCCGAGCAACGCTGATGAATACCTGTATTCAGTCGGATCTTCTTTCATGAGTTCCATTAGTTCCATCCCCTTGCGGAAGTCTCTTGCTCGACTTAGATAGTGCTGGATTTCGATGACGGCCATAAGGGCTATCTCGCGCAACCTATCATGTGAAAAGGCCTCCGCCACGGCGGAGGCCCAATCGTGCTATCCGACTGAATCGGCTGGGGTTACTTCGCTGCCGTTGCTGCGGCTGTTTGCGAGTCGGCCTTGGCGTACTTGCGGCGGAACCGCTCTACGCGGCCGGCGGTGTCAACCAGCCTTTGCTTGCCGGTAAAGAAGGGGTGGCAATTCGAGCAGATTTCCACGTGAATGTCGCCCTTATGGGTCGAACGGGTCTCGAAATTGTTTCCGCAGGCGCACATAACCCGCACTGCGTCGTATTTGGGATGAATCTTTTCCTTGGGCATCGCTATAGACAGGCCTTTCCTGCAATCTTCCTCTTCTATTGTAGGGGCAATTGGGCGGATTAGCAATTGGCGAACGGCAGGGTACAGCGATCAGGGATCAGGCAATAGGGAATAGGCACCAAGTAATCCTGCGGTCTGTCGAGCATCGATTGTTCGCGTTGGCGCATAGAGGACGAGGGGCATCTGCTGTTCCCTAATCCCTAATCCCAGTTCCCAGCCTTTATTCCCTGTTCCCTGCGTTTAACGCCTTCTCAATTCCTGCCTCAACGAGGGGTGCCATAATCGCATAACCCGCGGGATTTGGGTGCACGCCGTCAGGGCTGAGCGCAGCCGGCAGGCCGTCGCGTTCGTCCTTCATCGGCGTATGGTAGTCCACGTACATGTGCCCCTTTTCGGAGGCATACGCTTTGATCCACTTGTTCAGGGCCAAAACCTTCGCCGCCGGGGTCAGGCCTGGCCGCCACGGAAAGTCGAACGCCGGCATCACGGAGCACATCACTACGCGGATGTGACTTGCCGCGGCCAGTTCGGCCATGGAAGACAAGTTGTCTTCAATCTGCTCTAGCGTTTCGGGGCCGGTGTTGCCGGCGATGTCGTTGATGCCGGCCAGAATCACCACCACCTTCGGTTCCAGAGCGATCACGTCCTGTCGGAGGCGAACCAGCATCTGCGGGGTGGTCTGCCCGCTGATGCCACGATTGATGTACGGCTTGCCGGGAAAATAGCTGTCCGGCCCTTCGATCCGCCAGCCTTGCGTGATGGAATCGCCCATGAAGACTACTCGGTTTTCGCCGGCAGCGGGTGCGGGCAGAGCCGCATCGGCGGTGCGGAACCTGCCAAGCCACGGCCAGTCGAGCTTCGGGTCCCAGGTAGCCGAGCTTAGATCCACCGGCGCAGGCGCGGGGGCAGGAGCGACCTGTGTTGCCGGCGGCGCCTTGGTCTCAGGCACATTTCCCGGCTCCTGCGCGATCAGAGGAGTTGAGACAAGCGTAACGGCAAGGGCCGCCGTAGCGATGATTGCGGTAGACAGTGGGATTCGATTCACTGGAGCATCTCCATTTTCCAAAGCGGGAACAAATGACATGGCTCAAAAGCAGGCCCATAGTTCGCGATTCCGATTGTAGGGAAGCCGGTTGCGGATTGGCCAATGCCTTTTTCCACATTACGGCACCGGACCTGCACCGTCATCCTGCTCGCGCTCATGCGCTAGGCTTGAACCAGATGACTGCTTGTCCGATCTGCAATGGAGTCGGCCTGGTCCGCTTGGTCAATGGGGCGGGACTTTGGGTATCCCGCGCCTGTGAGTGCCAGGAAATGGTGCGCGAAGAGCGACGGCTTGCCGCCGCGCACATCCCCGAGCGGTACCGCCATTACACGCTGGACGGCTACGAGACGGCCTTCCGCGGCGCAGACCCTTCGCTGGGTCGGGCGCACCTGACCGCACGCAAATTCGTCGAGGCCTACCCGGTGGATACGGCAGGCAAAGGCCTCCTCTTCACCGGCTCCATTGGCGTGGGCAAAACCCACCTCGCCGTCGGCGTCCTTCGCCGCCTGGTGCAGGAGCGCGGCGTCAAGGGCCTGTTCTGCGACTACCGGGAACTGCTCAAGAACATCCAGAACAGCTATAACCCCCAGGTGAACACCACCGAGCTTGAACTGCTGAAGCCTGTCTTTGCCGCCGAAGTGCTGGTTCTCGACGACCTGGGCGCGCAGAAACCGAACGAGTGGGTGTGGGACACGGTGGCTCTCATCCTCAACACCCGCTACAACGACAAGCAGACCACAATCATCACCACCAATTACCCCGATCTGGGAGCGGGCGGCGGCGCCCAGACTGAGGCGGAGCGCGCCGCGCGCGAGCAGACCCTCGGCGACCGCATCGGCGACCGCATGCGTTCTCGCCTGGCCGAGATGTGCGTCCGCGTGGAAATGACCGGGGAAGATTTTCGCCAGACGGTCAAACGCGCCCGCTTCGGCTAGCTAGAACCGGAACCGCCCGCATTCTGCCGGCAGTGTCTCGTTTCAGTACACAGAACTGTCTTGTTTCCACACAGATCGGTGTCAAGTTTCGATACACTTCCGCCAGAAGGGGCTCCATGCGCAAGACTCTGGAAGTCATCGGCATTGCACTTCTGGCGTTGCTGGCCTGGATCACCTGGAGCGCGCTGAACGGCCCCAATCCGCTGCCGCAGCGCATTCCCACTCACTTCAACGCCAGCGGCGAGGCCGAAGCCTGGGGTTCTCCCTCCACACTCTGGCTATTGCCCATTGTGGCGGCGATTGTCTTTCTGCTCATTTCGGTAGTGGCGCTGTTTCCACGTTCGTTCAACCTCCCGGTGCGCGCCACGGCCGTGAACCGGCCCCGGCTTGAAGCCCTGACGATCCAAATGATGGCGTGGGTCAAAGTGGAGCTGGCCGGTCTGTTCCTCTACATTCAGTGGTCCATCATCCAGTCTGTTCAGAAGGGTCACGTGGCGCTGTCGCCGCTGATCGTGCCCATTTTCCTGGTAGTGGTTTTTGGCACCATCGCCGCTTATTCGGTTGCCGTCTTCCGTGCGGCGGGGTCGCGCGCGTAGCATTCCAGTTGTATTTGTTCCGAGCTTTGGAGAACTAAGAGGCCCGTGCCTGAAGGCCCCGCCAATCAGCATTCCGTCAGTGGGCTGAAGCCCACTGCTCCCTCCGGGTCCCTCAATTGAAGGTTGCGCTAAATGGTTTGGCTAGTCTCGCGCCAGCTTGGCTAGGCGAGGTTCAAAACACCCACAGGCTGCCCAGCACCAGCAGGATGGCCGCGACCGTCACTGCCTGGTAGGCCAGGTCTTCCCGCTTCCGCGATGGCGTTGACGCTTCGGCGGCCGCAGGCAGGCAGGTGGGAGAGGATTGGGGTGAGGACTGCATAGCTGACCTGCCTTTCTGTGCCTCGCGGCGAATTACGCAAACCCGATGCGCCCGGTTCCTGCGCTTGCAACTTTAGACGCTGAATCCGCGCCCGGGATTCCCAAAACACTGTGGAGATTCGGTGAAAATGTTCTCTCACCGGTATGGTGCCAGTCCATGGCGAAAAAGCGCCGCCTCAATGACTAGAACGGGGGACGCATCGCAATTCCTTTCCCAACGGGTGTAAAATCCGCTCGTGAGCACTGGACCCCAACTCGTCCCTTCCGCCGCCCGCGCTCCGCAGCCGGAGGAGCGCAGCTGGCTTCCCGTGGCCATTGCCGTCGCGGTGGTGGTGGTGGTGGTGGCGGTCGCCGTTCTGTTGCTGGAACACGGCAAGCCGAAGGCAACGGTTACGCCCATCTCCGCAACTCCCGATGTGTACGCGGCCAGTCTGCCCATCAGCGGCCTGGCCATGAGCGAGTCGTCCAATTTGGCCGGGGGCAAGGTCACTTATCTCGATGGGCACATCACCAACACCGGCACCCGCACGGTTACCGGCATCACGGTGCAAGTGTTGTTCAGGACCATTGCCCATGAGGTTGCTCAGAACGAGACTCAGCCGCTCAAGGTGATCCGCATGCGCCAGCCTTACGTGGATTTGGAGCCGGTGTCCGCAGCGCCGTTGGCGCCTGGGGAGGGCCGTGATTTCCGACTGATCTTCGACGCCGTCTCGCCGGATTGGGATGGGGCGTACCCGGAGATTCGCGTGCTGCACGTGGACACGAAGTGAACCGTCCGAACTGCGTTTTGAGTGAGCCAAATCGGCATTTGCAAATGTGCGCCAGATCACCCGGATTGGCCTGCTTTGCCCTTTAGAATCGATTCAGCATGGAACCCCAGAATGTCATTTCAGCCGTTCCGGACACGATTCTCGACGGCAGCCGTTTTGTCCGCGCCTGTTTACGCCGGCCTGTTGACCGCACGCCGGTCTGGTTTCTGCGCCAGGCGGGGCGCTATATGCAGGAGTACCGCGATGTCCGCAAGCACCATACGCTGGTGGAAATCTGCAAGCAGCCGGAGATTGCCGCCGAGGTGACCATCACCGCAGCGGAAAAGCTGGGCGTGGATGCGGCCATCATTTTTGCCGACCTGCTGCTGCCCCTTGAACCCATGGGCCTGCCGTTCGAGTTCCAGGCCGGCGAGGGGCCGGTTGTGCATCACCCGGTGCGCACGGCCGAGGACGTTCGCGCCCTGCGCACCGACCGGGCCGACGACCTGGGCTATGTGGCGCGCGCCATTCAGAAGGTGGCCGCGCACTTCCGCGACCGGCTGGGCATTATCGGCTTTTGCGGTGCGCCGTATACGCTGGCCAGCTACATGATCGAGGGCGGCGGATCAAGGAACTACATCCACACCAAGCAGATGATGTATCGCGACACCTTGACCTGGCGCCTGCTGCTGGACAAGATCGTTACCGTGCTGGAGCATTACTGCCGCCTGCAGGTTCTGGCCGGCGCGGACGTGATCCAGATCTTCGACAGTTGGGTGGGTTCGCTGGCGTTGGCCGATTATCGCGAGTACGCTTTCGACGCGTCCAAACGGCTGGTGCGATCGGTGCAGCAGATGGGCGTGCCGGTGATCTACTTCGGCGTGGAGACTGCGGGCCTGCTGACGGAGATGGCCGCAACCGGGGCCGACGTGATTGGCCTCGACTGGCGGCAGCCGCTCGATGAGGGCTGGCGCGCGGTGGGCCATGGCCACGCCGTGCAAGGCAACCTGGACCCCATCACGCTGTTTGCGCCGCTGGAGGTTCTCGAATTGCGCGTGAAGGAGATTCTGCGCGCCGCCAACGGCCGGCCAGGGCACATCTTCAACCTTGGCCACGGGATCGTTCCCACCACGCCGGTCGAGAACGTGCAGGCGGTTGTGAAGATGGTGCGCGAGTTCCGGCTGGAGGCAGCAAATGGCTAAAAGCGCCGTCCTGCTGCTGGCCCACGGAACGCCCGAGACCGTGGAGCAGATTCCCGAGTACCTGCGCAACGTGGTCAGCGGCCGTCCGCTCCCGCAAGCTGTCATCGAGGAGATTCAGCATCGTTACGGGCTGATCGGCCGCAGCCCGCTGACGGAGATTACGCTCGAGCAGGGCCGGCTTGTGCAAGCCGAACTGGCCGCCGATGGGCTGCCGGTACCGGTGTATGTCGGCATGCGCAACTGGAGGCCCTATATTCCGGACGTAGTGAAGCAGATGCGGGCTGACGGAGTGGAAGAGGCGGCGGTCATCTGCATGGCTCCGCAGAACTCGCGCACCAGCGTCGGTCTGTACCGCCGCGCCGTGGAAGCCGAGGCCGCCGGGTTGCGCATCGACTTTACCGAGGGCTGGGCGCATCACGCGCTGCTGATCGAGGCTTTTGCCGAGCGTCTTCGCCCGGCGTTGAGCAAGCTGAGCGCCGAGGTTGGCCATCCAGTACCGGTGCTGTTCACAGCCCATAGCGTCCCCTGCCGCACGGTGCAGACTCCCGCGGCAAATGCGGATGCCCAGCCTCGGCATTGGCCAGGCAGCGGCTCAGATCTTTATGCGGAAGAAGCAAAGGGAACTGCGGCCCTGGTCGCCGAACTCGTCCCGGAGATCGCCCAGTGGTGGTTTGGCTTCCAGAGCCAGGGCGCCAGCGGCGGTCCATGGATTGGACCCAGCGTGGAAAGCACCCTGGACTCCATTGCCGCCCAGGGTGTCAAAGCCCTGGTTCTGCAACCTATTGGATTCTTATGCGACCACGTGGAAATTCTCTACGACGTGGATCATCTCTTCCGCGAGTATGCCGTCAAACTGGGTGTCAAGCTGGAGCGTCCTGAGTCCTTGAACGCCTCGCCAACTCTTGCCCGCGCGGTCGCGGACCTGGCGCGAAAAGGCTTGGCGCGGCTTCAGGTTGCGGCCCAGGAGCGCGCTTTGCAGTAACCGCTTTGACAGGAAGCCTGTTGAATTCCCGCCGCCGCGATCCGAGTGTCTTCCCATTTACCGGATTTGGAGAGTCCCTGATTACCTGTAGATTTAACCGCGAGGGGGCAAAAGATGACCTTGCCATTCATCGGCGGTATAATCCCTTCATCGAGCCTTAATATTTGAGGGCGAGGAGATTGGAAACTTGAAGTAGGGAGTTCGTTCCTATTCTTCGGTCCACCAACGCGAAAGCTTGCGCGGCAAGATGGCTCGATTCGGGTCCTCCGCCGTCCGGGAAGCAGTAAGAATATTCCGGCAGAATCCTGTCGAACGGGCTATTCTGTTGAATTGAACTGTGTTTTTCGCGGCCGGAGGATTGGAATTGTCATCAACTGGGTCGTCGAAGGCTGTTGCCAGGAGATTTGACATGCACTGCAAAGATTGCGGAAACAACCTGCGTCGGCTTGCCCGCAAGGGCTTTCTGCAACTGAGGTTCTATCCTCTCTTCGGATACTACCCTTGGGAATGTCCGGTTTGCAGAAAGACTCTCATGGTCAGGAAGCAGTATCTGCGCAAGCGCCGCAGCGTACAGGAACACAGCGCCGACTAGCCCGGCCACCCCACCTTAGCCGCCATAAGACCCTCGGGACAATCGAATAGCTCGACAGACACGTGAACCCGGCCCCGCCTAATTGCGGAAGAAGTTCTTCGCCAGGAAAATCACGTTAGCCGGGCGCTCGGCCAGCCGCCGCATGAAGTAGGGGAACCACTCCCGCCCGAAGGGCACGTACACCCGGACCTTATAGCCCTCGCCCACCAGTTTCCGCTGCAGGTCGCGGCGCACGCCGTAGAGCATTTGAAACTCGAAGCGGCTGGGGTCGATTCCGTTCCGGCTGGCGAAGGCTTTGGCGGCAGCGATCATGGCTTCGTCGTGGGTGGCCAGGCCATGATAAATGGGGCTTGCCAGTAGCATCTCGCTCAGCTTCACGTAGCTTTTGTCCACGTCCGCTTTGGCGGGATACGCCACCTCCGGCGGCTCCTTGTATGCGCCTTTGCACAGTCGCACCCGGATGCCGTCGGCCAGCAGTTGTTCAATGTCCGCCTGCGAGCGGTAAAGGTAGCTCTGGATGACAATCCCGATGGACCCGTGCAGATCCGGGCGCGCGCTGGTGTGGCGCACAATGTCCAGCGTCACCTGGGTGAGCGACGAGTCTTCCATGTCGATGCGCACAAAATTTCCCAGGGATTTGGCGTGCTCGGCGAGGCTTACGGCAATGCCCTCGGCTAGCTCCGGGGAAAGCTCAAGGCCCATCTGTGTGAGCTTCACGCTGATGTTGGCGTTCAATTTCCGCGCGTTGATCCAGTCGAGCAACTCGTGGTAGATGTCGGCTGCTTTTTGAGCTTCCGCTTCGGAACTGACGCTTTCCCCCAGCGAATCGAGGGTGACCAGCATGCCCTGGTGGTTGAGGGCCTCGGCCACGCGCAGGGCGTCACCGATCTCCATCCCCGCCACGAAGCGGGAACTCATCCGCCGGCCAAAGCGGGTTTGTTCGCAAAAGCGGCGCAATAAGCGATTTTTGGAGAGGGCGATAAAAGCGGAACGAAGAACGGGCATGAAGCGATCCTGACGGACTGCGACCTGGTCCGGGCGCAGATTCCGTACCCTTAAGTCTCGCACAACCGGCCTGTTCGGCGTCCAGGCGAACCGGGTGTTGGGACAGAAGGGCATTGCTGTTTTCGCGGCTCTTCGCAGTACGGCCTCTTCCGTGCAATGATCGCAATCATGGACAGAATGATCAGGGCAGTTGGCTGCGTGATTCTGCTGGGATGGGTGATCGCCTTCGTTCCATGCGAGGCGCAATCGATGCCCACCACCGAAGGTGAGACGCTTGCGGGTCAGCACTCCGTTCTGGCCGAGGCGGTGCGCGGGCACGCTGTGCTGGTCATTGCCAGCTTTTCAAAGGACGCAGGAAAGCTAGCAGATGAGTGGACCAAGGCTGTCAAGGGCGATGCTTCGCTGGCGTCGGTTACGGTTTTCCAGGCTGCGATGCTGCAGCAGGCGCCGGGCTTCATTCGCGGAATGATCAAAGCCGGCATGCGCAAGGACGTTCCGGCCGCCGACCTGGGCAGATTCTTTGTTTTCACCGCGGATGAATCGCTTTGGCGCACCTACTTCGGCGTGACGACCGACAAAGACCCCTATATCGTTCTGATCGACGCGGCAGGCCAGGTGCGCTGGCACGGCCACGGAGCTGCCACTAACCTTGAACCGCTTATCAAAGATGCTTTGCGCTGAATTCGGCTGGGTGCCTGGGGTTCCGTCTTTGGGATGGGAAGCCTTTGAGCTTGTCTGCGAATAGCGAATCTCGTAGCGCCGCTCTCCAGACCGGCGCTCCTATTTGTGGATAGGTTCTTGACCCCCCAGCAGCCATCATTGCACTTCCACCACCGTGCTCCCATGCGCCGGCAGTGTCACGCTCACGTCTTTCGAGGCCTTGCCGGTGTCCGTGGTCCACGCATCCAGGGCGGCGTGTTTCTTGTCGTCCAGGCCGAGTTCTTTCCAGGTGGCGTGGAGCGTGACCGGCTTGCTGTCGAGGTTGAAAAAGGCGAAATACTCGGCATAGCCCCGCGCGCCGGGAGTGTTGATGGTAGCGCGCCACACGCGCGCGCTTTCAAATCCAGCAGGCAGGCCCTCCACCGGCCGGCTGAAGGACGAAGCCTGGTCGATGAACAGCAGCGTCTGGTTGGTGATGAGCGAGCGCGTATAGCTGTCGAGTTTGGTCAAGTTGGCGCCGAGAATCAGCGGCGAGCGCGCCACGCACCACAGCGTGTACTCGGTGCGCTCTTCGTCCGGCGTCAGGCGCGACTGGCGCGGTTCGCCCCACCCCGGATGCGGCGTAAGCGAGCCGAAGGGGAGCATGTCTTCGTCGGGCCAGCTTCCGGGGCCAACATACGGAACCCACTTGGCCAGGCGGTCGAATGCATCGCGCGTGCCGAAAGGAAACTCGCCCGCGCTCGGCTTGTGGTCAAACGTCCATTGGTCCCAGTGGTCGTCGGCAATGCGCCACATCTGCGCGTGTTCTACCACCTCCGCCGCGTGATCGAGCGAAGTGGGGCCGGGCGAAAGGCTCAGCACAATCGGCCGCCCCGTTTTCTTGATCGCGGCGGCAATCTGCGCAATCTCAGAGGGCCTGTAGGGGTGGTCGCTGACGCAGTCCACTTTGATGAAGTCCAGGCCCCAGGCCGCATATTTGCGCATCATGGAGTCGTAGTAGGCTTGGCCGGCGGCGTTGTCCGCCACGCCCCAGTTGCCCTCGTCCCAGGGGCAGGGCGAGTTCATGTCGGCCGCGTCTGCGGCGTGAAAACTCGAACCGGCGATGGGCAGGTTCTGCTTCACCACCTGGCGGGGAATTCCGCGCACAATATGAATGCCGAATTTCAGGCCTTTGGCGTGAAGCCAATCGGCCAGCGGCTTGAACCCGGCTCCATTGGCCGAGGAAGGGAAGCGGTTGACGGTGGGAATGAGAATGCCGTTGCCGTCCCACAGGTACTTGCGCGATTCCAGGTTGTTGCCGAAGGGGTTCTCCATGTACCAGCCTTCGTCGATGACCGCGTACTCCCAGCCGAACTCGCGCAGGCCGGCGAGGACCGTGGCGTTAGCGCGGAAATCGGCCTCGTCGATGGTGAGGCCGTAGGCGTCCCAGCTATTCCAGCCAAGCGGCGGCGAGGGCGCGGGATTCTGGGAGGCGAGTTGCGTTGGAACAGAAACGGCGAGGAGGAATAGAGCGGCGAGAAAAATGCGCATGCGAGCCATGCGGAAATCGTATACCAGCACCCCGTCAGGTCTGCACCTGCAGCTTAGAGGTAGCTGAGCCACGCATCTTTGCGGCGCTGTTTGAGGGCGGCGAACCAAGCGCAGAGCGGATAGAGTGCAATGACGACCAGAGCCCAGCAAAGATAGACGCCGGGCAGGCTGAATCCCCAGCCGGGCGGCGCATTGAATGGGTACTGGCCCATGTCGGGCGACTCGAACATGCGGTGCACGCTGCCGAAGCGCACCAGGCAAACCAGAACTGCGATGAGATGGATCAATAGCAAGTGAAGCACGAAGTAAAACAGCGGCACGCGGCCATAGACCAGCGCCGGCCGCAGCCAGTGGGGCGTGCCGTCGTCGAATGCACGCATCAGCAGCAGAGCCGGCCCCAGAGTCATCAGCAGAAAGAGCAGCGACGGCGGGTACTTGGTGGTGTTCAGGAACGACAGAAACGTGAAGAAGGCTGATGCCTGGTGGGTCCAGGGTGCTTGATCGCCGTAGTCGTTGATCACGCGCAACACGACAAAGGCTGCCACCAAGCCCAATCCCAGAAGCAACAGAAATCTCTTGCGCCGTTCCCCGGGCCAGTCGAAAACCTTTCCCAGCGCGAACCCAGCCGCTGTTACGCCCACCCATGGAATGAGCGGATAGGCGACAAACACCAGGTGGCCATGGGATGAGAAGATTGGTCCCTGTTGGTGCAGCACGACGAACAACGGCGCCAGCCCTTCAAAGAGGGAAGAATCCCCGATGTCCAACACGTTGTGGAGGACGATCATGAGCACGCCGAAGGTGCCGATGGCCCACCGGGGCAGAAAAACAAGCACGGACAGCGTGATCATGGCCCATCCCAGCGCCCAGAAAACGATCAGCATGGTTACGCGGTAGTCGAAGTTGAATTGCATGGCGAAGCGGACCACGGTGACTTCAAGAAAGATGAGCCACAGGCTGCGTGTGAACAGGAAGCCGGACAATGCAGCCCGCGATTTGCCGCGTAGGGCAAGACTGGCGCCTATGCCGACAAGAAGAAAGAAGATGGGCGCGCAGATATGCGTCATCCATCGGGTGAAGAACAATCCAGCGCTGGCTTGCGCGAGATTGGTGGGACTGATTCCAGGAGTGCCCAGGAAGTCGCGCGTATGGTCGAGCGCCATGAGAATCATCGCGACCCCGCGCAGCAGGTCTACGGATTCCAGTCGCTGGTCCTTCATCGCGTCGAATCCTCCGATGCAGCTGTACGCGTGAACTGCAATTCGATATGGAGTTGGGAACGGTGCGCCAAGGCGGAGACCTCAGACGAACGAGACAAAGCCACTGCACGCACTATACCCAACGAGCACTTGCGATGAAAATGTTTTCTTGTTTTGCGCAGGCCGTTTATCTGTTCAGTCCGCCAGGCGGGCGGCTCGCCGGCAGCCGCTTGGCTCACCTGGAGTCCATCCCGTGCGATAAGCTTGTCCGGGGGTATGTTATGCGTTTTCGCGCCCTGGGCCGCTGGGCTTTTGCGTCGCTGATTCTGCTTTTCGGGCTTGGGCTGGGCGCGCAGACGGCGTCTGTTGCCAGCGCACCGAATCCGGCGCTGCCCGTCATTCATGTCGCTAACGGGCCGAATTCGGCAGCGGCGCAGAGTGCGCATTATGTGGTGCTGGTTTCGCTCGATGGCTTCCGCTGGGACTATGCCAAGCGTGACGGCGCAACCCATTTACTGGCGCTTGGCAAGCGCGGCGTATGGGCGCCGGAAGGCATGTTGCCCAGCTATCCTTCGCTTACCTTTCCCAATCACTTCACCATCGTGACCGGCCTTTATCCCGAGCACCACGGCCTTGTGGCCAACAGCTTTTACGACGAGACCAGGCAGGCGCGCTACGGCATGTCTGACGCGAAGGCGGTTACTGACGGCTCCTGGTACTCCGGCACTCCGCTATGGAGCCTGGCAGAAAGCCAGGGGATGCGCAGCGCGTGCTTCTTTTGGCCTGGGTCGGAGGCCAAGATTGCCGGCTTTCAGCCAACGTACTACCTCAAATTCGACAACAAGATTGACGACACGGCCCGCATTCAGCAGGTGCTTGCGTGGCTCCGCTTGCCGGCGGCGGACCGGCCGCATTTCATCACGCTTTACTACGCCGAGCCGGATCATGAAGGTCACGAGTTTGGCCCCGATGCGCCGGAAACCAAGGCCGCCGTCGTCAAGGTGGATGGCCTGATGGGAACGCTGAAGGCTGGCCTGGATGCGACGGGTTTGCCCATCGACCTGGTGGTGGTGAGCGATCACGGCATGGTCAAGGTGCAAGGGGGATGGATCACGCTGGATCAGTTCGCCGACCTCAACGGCTTCGATGCAGTGGGGACGCTGCTCTACGGCAAGACCGAGGACGACCGGGTTCGCGTCTACAACCAGCTCAAGAAGGCTTCGCCGCAATTTGTCGTTTACCGGCGCAAGGATGTTCCGGCCGCGCTCAACTACAACCTGAACTCGCGCGAAGGCGACCCGGTGGTGATTACTACCGGGCCTTACGCCATCCGCGCGCATGGGCCGCCGGAAGGGAAGCCGGACCAACCGCCGATTCCCGGCGCACATGGGTACGATCCGCGACAACTGCCGGAAATGAAGGCCAGCTTTTTTGCCGCCGGTCCGGACATCGTGCCTGGGAAGACGGTGGCGCCGTTTGAGAATGTGAATCTTTACCCGTGGCTGGCGCACTTGCTCGGTCTCAATGCTCCGAAGACGGATGGGACCTTGAATGTGCTGGCGGGAACGCTGCGGGATGGGGGCGTCGAGAAAGTTCAATGAACGCCGCTGACGCGCAATAAGGAGCCGCAAAACAAATGAATGCAGTTCTTGGTATTGATGGTGGGGGGACGCGCACGCGCGCCTCGATTGTTGCCGGTGAGCGGGTTCTGGCGCATGCGGAGAGCGGCTCCATCAAGCGGCTGCGCGTCGGCGCTGAGGCCGCCGAAGCGAACCTGCGAGCGCTGCTCAAGGATGTGTGCGCGCAGGCTGGTGTGAGCGGCGTCTCTGCGGCCTCGTGCGGCGTGGCCAGTTGCAGTTTGCCTGGAACGGTGGAATGGATCACCGCGGTCTTAAAGGAGTTTGGCGCCGGGCGCACCGAAGTTGTCGGCGACGAAGTCATTGCCTTGGACGCGGCTTTTCAGGGCGGTCCGGGAATTCTGCAGATTGCGGGAACCGGCTCCAACACCATTGGCCGCGCGCCCGATGGAAGCCGCGAGTGTGCCGGAGGCTACAGTTCGCGGCTGGGCGACCAGGGCTCCGGCTATTGGATCGGCTTGCACAGTATGCGTCGCGCGCTCACTGCGTTTGACCGCGAAGAGCCGACGCAGGTGCTCAAGAAAGTGGGCGAGATTTGGGGCACTCTCAGCCTTGAAGACCTGGTGAGCCTGGGTGACAGCTCGCCTGGGCCGGACTTCGCAGCGCTTGCGCCGGCCATTAATGAACTGGCCGAGGCCGGCGATGCCGTTGCTCTCGGCGTGCTGCGCCAGGCCGCGTCCGACCTGGTGGACTTTGTGCTGCTGGTGCGGGACAAGCTGCGCCGCAAGCACGGAATCGCGGGCGAGGTTCCGGTGGCCTGGACCGGCGGCGTGGTGGAGAAGATGACCATCGTGCGCGAAGCATTCTTTGCCGGCCTCAAGGCCGCTGCGCCGGAGATGCCAATCGGCGCGGAATCTGTGGTGTCGCTCGAAGGCGCCCTGTGGCGCGCAAAACGGCTGGCTGAACAAGCTTGACCGATCTTCCAATTCGATGATGAGACAACCAGGCATCGGAATCGAGTACTGAATCTTAAGGTCAACTCGCCTTGTGTCCATTCAGGAATGAGGCAGCTAGTCTTCCATCGGCATTCACTGCGACGATGTTGGCGGCGTCACCTGGGGCCAGCTGACCGGCCTGGGCGCCGACCCCGGTCATTGCGGCTGGGTTGGCGGTGAGAAGGCGCAGGCCCTGCTCCACTCTTGCGCCGGTGAACGCCACAAAATTGGCCAGCGCCTTGTCCAGCGAAAGCACGCTGCCGGCAAGCACGTCGCCAAACGAGGCTCTGCCGTTGGCTACCTGAATCTTGAGTCCGGCCAAGGAATATTCGCCGTCAGGCATGCCTGCGGCGCTCATGGCGTCAGTGACCAGAATGGCGCGCTCCGGGCCCTTGCAGCGCCACCAGATCTTCACCATCTCCGGCGTGTTGTGGATGCCGTCACAGATCAACTCGGCAAACAGTGAATCGGTGGCGAGCACAACACCCAGAATGCCCGGCTCGCGATGGTCCAGTGGCCGCATGGCATTGAAGGTGTGCGTGGCGCTCACGGCTCCCGCGGCAATGACTGCCCGGGTCTCGGCCGCGGTCGCATTGGAGTGGCCGACAGACACGCGGACGCCACGCGCCGAAGCGTACGCCGCAAACTCGACGGCTCCGTGCAACTCCGGAGCCAGAGTCATGAGGCGGATATTTCCCTCGGCGGCTTCGTACATCCTGTCGAACACCGCAATGTCGGGCGCGAGCAGCAGTTTGGGCGGATGCACGCCCCGCTTCGCGTGGGATAGAAACGGCCCCTCAAGATGAATCCCGATTGGCCACGTCACGGTCTCGCCTGCATCGGGCGGATGAGCAATGCGATTGGCAATTCCGGACAACGACCGCAGCGTTGAGTCCAGCGGAGCGGTAACGGTGGTGGCCAAATAGCGGCCCGTTCCGTGCGCGGCGAGAAAGCGGCCAATGGTGGTGAGTGCTTCCGGCGTTGCCTCCATCACATCGTGGCCAGCGGCGCCGTGAATGTGCACATCGAAAAATGCCGGGGCCAGCGTGGCATCGGGATAATGGAAGACCAGGTCGCCGTCGGCGACCGGCTGCTCGCTTGCCACGCGGCTCTCGATCGACTCGATCCGTCCGTGTTCGATCAGAATGACCGGCTGGTCCAGCAGGCTCGCACCGTTCCAAAGCCCCTTTGCGGTCAGGATCGTTCGCATATCGAAAGATTACCGCATGGCGGTGGTCGAGCGGCTGCCCCGCAGTTCGATCCGCTTAGTGAATGAGCAGCTTGCTCCCCGGCGCGCGTATGCCGGCGGCTGCCTGAGTTGCCTTCAGCGCTTCCTGTGTTGCAGCCAACTCCGCCTGGCACGCGGTCAGCTGCGCGGAGAGCATCGCGAACTGTGAATCCAGATGCGTGCGCAGATCTTCAATCGCCTGCTCTAACCGGTCGTTGGCGGCAATCTGCTCCGCCTGGCTCAACTGTACGGCTTTCAAATTGGGAAGCACGACATCCGATAGCAGATGGGTAAGGGAAGCGAAGGAATCGTTCATGAGGGGATTCTAAGCAAAAATCATCCTAAACGCCTCATTACGGCTGGGCGGCCTTTGGTAACGGCCCCCGAACGCGTGGCCGGCTCAACCGATGTTACGCAGGATTGAAGCGCAAAGGAGCCCATCTTTGTTAAGGTTTTTGCATGAAGACCAAGGCTCTGCTGACGGTTTGCGTTTCGATTCTTGCTTTTGGTGCGGGATCTCTTGCGGGTCAGACAGTCGATTTGCCAACCAGCAAGCAGTTGATCGCCGACATTCCCGGTCATCCGCTGCGCTTGAACAGCCTGCCCATGACCATGGCCATCTCTCCCGACCGCCGCTTTGTGGTCACGGTGAATGCGGGCTTTGGCACACTGGAGTCGCACTATCAGCAGTCTTTGGCTGTGCTCGACACAACCACGGGCGCGGTGGAGGATTTTCCCGACGATCGCACTCCGATTGGCGCCAGCCAGACGCTCTATTCCGGTCTGGCTTTCAGCCGCGACGGCAGGCACCTCTACGCCAGCATGGGTTCTCTCACCGCGCCGGAAGGCGACGGCAAAAAGGCTACCGGCAGCGGTGTTGTGGTGTACAGCTTCAGAGCGGGTCAAATTGCGCCGCAGCGCTTCATTCCGCTCGCCTTGCAGCGGCTGGCGCCGGGCAGAAAAACCAAGCTGATCGGCGGCGTCGAGGGCGACAAGGGTGTTCCGTTTCCAGCCGATCTGGCCGTCGTCGGTCCCGCGGACCCCGCCTTGGAAAGGCTGCTGGTGGCTGACAACCTGTCCGACGATGTACTGCTGATCAATCCCGCGACGGGGGTCATTGAGAAGCGCTTCGATCTCTCCGAAAGCAACGCTGTGCCTTCCACCTATCCCATTGCGCTGATTGTGCCCCATCATGGCGGCCGGGCGTTTGTGGCGCTTTGGAACTCGTCGGAGATAGCAGAGCTCGACCTGGAGAAGGGAAGGGTGGGGCGCAGGCTGTCGCTGCTCAAGCCGCAAAGTCCGGTGGCTCCCGGCACGCACCCTTGCGCCTTTGAGCTTTCGCCGGATGAAAAGACGCTCTACGTGGCGCTGGCCAATCGCGACGCGGTTGCAGCCGTCAATGTGGGTCCGGGCGAGGATCACGGCGAGTTCTCCGTGAGGGGCTATTTCGACACGCGGCTCCCCGGGCAGAGCTATTTTGGCGCAGAGCCAGAGGCGCTGGCGGTGAACGCGGACGGGAGCCGCCTGTATGTGGCCAACGCCATCAGCGATGCGATTGCCGTGATTGATCCGAGAGAGATGACGCACAAGGCCGTGAAACAAGGAATGGTTGAACCCATCGGCTTTATTCCCACCGAGTGGATGCCCATGGCGCTGGCCTTTCTTCCATCGCCCACCGGCGGCAAGCTCTACGTTGCCACGGCAAAGGGCAAAGGCACGGGGCCTAACAATGCTCCAATGCACTATACGGACGCGAACGATAAGCGCGTTCATCGGCCCACAACCTATATCGTCACCTTGTTGCATGGCTCGCTGGCCACGCTGGACGCGCGGGAAGTCGAAATGGATTTGCCGCATTGGACCTCGGTGGTGATGGAGTCCAACCGCATGAAAGCAGCCCAGGAGAAGATAGCCTTTGCCGGCGCCGATCAGAACCGCATCAAGCACGTGATTTACATCATCAAGGAGAACCGCACCTACGATCAGATTTTCGGCGACTTGAAGAAGGGCGGCAAGCCGGTAGGCAATGGCGACCCCAGCCTGACCATGTATGGCGAGGACATTACCCCCAACCTGCACAAGCTGGCCTTGCAGTTTGGAGTGCTTGACAACTTTTACGACTCGGGCGAAGTGTCGGGCGACGGGCATGTGTGGTCGAACGCCGCCATCGGTACGGATTATCTGGAGAAGACCTGGCAGCAATCGTACCGCAGCGAACAGCGCAGCTATGACTACGAAGGCGTGGTGGCCGAGGGGCTGCCGCTGGAGCAGAATATTCCCGATGTGAACGATCCTGCCAGCGGCTTCCTATGGGGCAACCTGGCCGCGCACGGCAAAACCTACTATCACTTCGGCGAGTTCATAGCGACAACCTTTTGCGACGAAGTGAAGACCGCGAACCCGCAGCAGGGGCCGATGCTCGCCGGCGCCCGCTGCGCCCACAAGGCCATTGAGCCGGGCCAGCCGCTGCCTGAGGAGTGGGGCGGAGGAGTGAACAAGTGGGCCTGGCCCATCCCGCTGATCGCGACGACCAAGGCCACCAAGCCTGAGCTGGTGGGACACTTCGCCGAGGAGTCGCCGGACTTCAACCTGATGGTTCCCGATCAAGTAAGGGTGGAGATATTTCTGCGCCACTTGCAGGGCTGGCTCGCGGACAAATCGCAGGGCAAAGACACCATGCCCAACTTCATCATGCTGCGCCTGCCCAACGACCACACCGCCGGCACGCGGCCCGGCGGACCGACGCCCAAGTCTTCTGTAGCCGATAACGACCTGGCCGTGGGCCGCGCGGTTGACGCCATCTCCCACTCGCCGTTTTGGGACTCGACTGCGTTCTTCGTACTTGAAGACGACGCGCAGGACGGCGGCGATCACGTCGACGCGCATCGCAGCCTGGCGCTGGTGATCAGCAAATACGCGCCGCACACAGCCTCTGGCGCGCCTTTTGTCGACAGCCGCTTTTACTCGACCGTAAGCGTGGTGCGCACAATGGAGACGCTTCTCGGCTTGCCGCCCATGAACAACAACGATGCGCTCTGCTCGCTCATCTCCAGGCTCTTCACCGGCCCCGGCGATCAGCCTGCCTATCAGGCCGACTACTCCAACCGCGACAACGAACTGATCTACACGGCCAATGAGAAGACCGCGGCCGGCGCCAAGGAGAGCATGAAAATGGACTTCCGCCACGCCGACCATGCCGACGCGCAGAAGCTGAACGTTATTTTGTGGAAGGACGCGATGGGCGACAAGCCGGTGCCGGCGATGATCAAGGATCGGCGCAAGAAGCCGACCAAGGACGACGACGATTAATGCCATCGCGTCGTTCGCTCGTGGAATCCGCGCTTGACGCGAGTGCGGCACTGCCGCACAATGGACTTGTGCACGAACCGATTCTCACCGTGGTGGAGACGGTTGCTTTTTCCCGCCGGGCGGAAAAGCTCCTCACCTCGGATGAATACGAGGAGATGATGCTTTTCTTGGCGCTCCATCCGGAATCGGGGGACGAAATTCAGGGAACAGGCGGCGTCCGCAAAGTGCGGTTTCGGGCCAAAGGGCGTGGAAAGTCCGGCGGTGTTCGAGTCATCTACTACTTTTACGATAATGAGAACCCGGTATTTGCCATTTTTCCTGACGCCAAGAACGAACAAGTTGAAATGACGTCCGAACAGAAGAGACACGTAACGGCGTTCGCCGAATCAATAAAGCAGAAGCAAGAGCGCGGAGGAAGACATGAAGCGGAAGAACGTTGCCGACGAGTTTGTGGAAGCCATGCGCGAGGCTGCCGAGATATCCGCGCGAAGAGCCAAACCGGCAGCCGTACGGCAGTATCCGATCACCGCCGATTTGAACGTGAGTTCAGTTCGCGCCGCAACCGGGCTGAGCCGCGCTGAGTTCGCGCGGCGATTTGCCCTCGATCCGCGAGCACTTCAGGACTGGGAGCAGGGTCGGCGGCGTCCCGACCGGGCGGCGCGCGCGTACCTTAAAGTGATCTCCCGTCGGCCGGATGCGGTGGAAGAAGCTTTGGCCAGCTAGTGTCCTGAGTCTGAATTTCGCAACACAAAACTGGCTGTCATTCTGAGCGAACGGGGCCCCGAACCTCTTTCAGTTCGGGGGTGGTGAGTCGAAGAATCTGCGGTTGTTCTTCGATGAACTTCAGACTCACCACACTAGATTTCTCGCGCTCTTCTGCGGTATGCGCGTAATTCGCTGGATGCCCCGTTCTCGCTCTTGGGACTAGGGATTCGATTTACCCCCAACAGCCCCACCTCTCGGGCAAATTAAACTGTTCCCATGGCAAAGACGGTCAAGCGAATCGGTGTGCACCTGGGAACGGCGGGTGGAGCATCCAACGCCGTGGAACGGGCGCGGGAGATAGGCGCAAATACATTTCAGTTTTTTTCTTCCAGCCCGCGCATGTGGCGCGTGCCGAAAGTGGACCCCAAGCAAGCTGAGCGGATGCGCACTCTTCGCGCTGCTCTCGATGTAAGCCCTCTGGTGATCCATACAAGCTACCTGGTCAACGTGTGCAGCCAGACTGACACCGTCCGAGAAAACAGCATTGCCGCGTTTCGCGGCGAGATTGAGCGGGCGCTGACGTTTGGCGCGGACTACCTGGTTCTCCATCCCGGCTCGTGGAAAGGCCTCACGCGCGACGAAGGCCTGCGGCTTGCGGCGGATTCGATCAAACGCGCCATTGACGGGCTGGCGTGGCAGGGAACCGGCTTCCAAATTCTCATTGAAAATACCGCAGGAGCGGAGTTCTCGCTGGGCGGCAGCTTCGAACAGGTGGCGGAACTGGTGGCTCTGCTCACGGCATGCGCGCCGGTCGCCGTCTGCCTCGACACCTGCCATACGCATGTGGCGGGGTACGACATGGTGACCGAAGAGGGCTACGCGGAAACCATGAAGCAGGTGGGCGCGACGATCGGCTTTGAAGCCGTCCGCGTGTGGCACTGCAACGACGCCAAGGCGCTGCGCGGATCGAAGCTCGACCGCCACGAGCATATCGGCCAGGGCACCATGGGCGTGGAGTCTTTTCGCCGCTTGCTGAACGACAAGCGATTCGCGCATGCCGCCTTCATTGCCGAGACTCCAGTGGACGAGCCCGGCGACGAAGAGCGCAATGTGCGGGTGCTGAAGAGCCTGGTTCAGCCTACGTAGCGCGGGGTTCATTGGATGGCCGCTGAGTTCGGACTAGAAGTCCGCGGGGGTTAAAACCCTTCGTCATCCCGTCCTCTTTCGGCACGACTGAAGTCGTCCCCTGTTACAAAGCGGGTTTATGAAACAAGCTCAAGACTTGCCGGGTCAATCCCGCGAAAATGTCTCCTAATAAATCAGCCACGGGGCCAAACGAATTCGCTGGCCCCTCGTCCATGAAAACAGCTATCGTTTCAAAACACCGATTGGATTTTCAAGGAGGCTGTCTTATGAGAAAACTCGCCAAGTATCTTCCCCTGATCGTTGCGGTAGCGCTGTTCACACAGATGACACACGCCCAGGGCGCGGCAAAGCCGAGCGCGCCGCCCAAGCCGCCGGACAGCCCGTCGAAAGTGCTCATGGACAGCTGGAACGACGTTGGCCGCAAGCTGATTGCCATGGCCGAAGACTTTCCCGAGGATAAATACGACTTCAAGCCGAATCCAACGCAACGGTCGTTTGCCGAGCAGCTTTTGCACGCGGCGGGTGGAAACTACTTCTTCATCAACGCGGCCAAGGGCCTGAAACCGCCCACCGGCGACCCCAAGCGCTCTGACTACGCGACCAAAGCCGCGGTGGTCGAGTTCGTCAAGAAGTCCTTCGGTGAGGGGGCAGCGCTAATCAAGAGCAAGGGCGACGGCGGAATGAAGTACCTGTGCATGGACCCATTCAGCAACCAGCAAGATCGATTCTCCGACCTGGCGTGGGGGTTCATCGAGCACTCCGGCGAGCACTACGGGCAGCTTGTGGTCTACTACCGCGTGGCCGGCATGGTGCCCCCGGAGTCGCGCCCCAAGAAATGACCGGTTAATCGCCCAAGAAATCCTGCTTGCTTTGTCCTCGGCCCGGCGTCAGACTGTGTGTGTCGCCGAATCGCACGATGACCGGCTCATGAGAAGGGGAGGCATTATGCGCAGACGAATCTTCGGAATACTGACGTTGGCCGCGGTTGCGGGGTGGTCGCTGTCGGTTGCCGGGCAAATTGCTGAGACCAGGACAAAGGCAGCTGCGCCGTCCATCGGCGGGTCCAGCATGCGGTTGCCGTACACAGCGGAATTCAGGATTACGCACGTGCAGACGCTGGCGGATGGAAGCACCATCACGCGCGAGACCAGCGAGGTCCACGCCCGCGATTCGCAGGGGCGCACGCTGAACATCTCATCGACCACTCCCGCCACGGACGACCAGATAGTCCACAGCAGCATCAACATCAACGATCCAGTGGCGCGCACGCACACCTGGTGGAATGTGCCCGGCCAGCGGGTCACGGTGTCCAACATGCAGCAGCTTGGCACTGTGCGATCGACTTGCGCCGGAAGCAACCTGGCTGCCGGGCCTCAGCCGGCGGTCGATCCGCGTACCAAGCCCTTGGCAGAAGACCTGGGAAAGCAGACCTTTCAGGGAGTCGAGGCGCAGGGTCGAAGGAACGTCTGGACGATTCCGGCACGCACCATCGGCAACAGCAATGACCTGGTGCGCACCGACGAAGTATGGTTCTCCACGACTCCCGGCCTCACGAGCATCAATGTCCGCCAGGTGTATGACGACCCGCAGTCGGGCAGGACAACCAGGGAACTGGTGAAGTTGACTCAGGGCGAGCCGGACGCGGCACTTTTCCAGCCGCCGGCGGACTTCGAACTCGTGACCCAGGAAACGCACGAAGAGGTGCGTTGCCCGTAGGTGCGCCTTCAATCCAAAAGGGGATTCGGAGTCTTCTTCGATTGACCCGGTTGCGTCCGAGGTAGCATTATGCTACCTTTTTTGCATGAGCCAACCTGTCAAACTATCGGATGCGCTGGTTCTGGATGCCAGGATTGCGGGCGCGGTGCAGGAGCGCTCGATCGCCGGGCAGGTGGAGTTCTGGGCCAAGCTGGGGCGAGGCATCGAGCCGCTACTGGACGGCGAGCAGGTGCTTAAGCTGTGCCGCACGGTTGGGGCTACTCCTCTTGCCGAATTGGTTGACCTTGTCGACACCCCCAAGGGCCGGGAGAAATTCAGAGCATACCTGGAGAGCGAACCGTTTCCCCATTTCGACGCCCATCCTACGCGCGATGGCCTGCTGGTGCGTACAGAAGAAAATGGGACTCGCACGGTGGGCCGGTTTGTAAATCGCGTATTCGTTCCCGAGCTTTTGGCGATCGCCAAAAATGGCCGGAAGCGCCAGTGATTGAGATTCTTAATCGCAGGCCCATCGTGGTAGCGCTTGCGGGGCCAAACGGGGCGGGAAAGACTTCCTTCTATCGCGCATATCTGAAGCCTTCAGGGCTGCGATTCGTGAATGCAGACGTATTCGCGCTCGATTTGCAGATCGACGCCTATCGGGCCGCGGGGCTGGCAAACGGGTTGCGGCGGCAATTGATCGAACAGCGCGCGAGTTTCATCTTTGAAACCGTCTTCTCCGATCCAATCGGCGACAAATTGGAGTTCCTGAAGCAAGCGGAAAGGGCAGGTTATTCGGTGGCCTTGTTCTTCATAGGGGTTGCGGGTCCGGGGATCTCCGATCAGCGGGTTGCGATGCGAGTGGCGAAGGGTGGCCATGATGTTCCGGCGGACAAACTCACAGAACGATATCCCCGCATCCTGCGCAATCTGCAACGGGCGCTGGCTGAGCTTTCGAACGTGCGGGTTTACGATAACAGCGATCTAAAACGCCCTTATCGGCTCGTCGCCACGCGGGAAGATGGACAGAAGATTAAGTTGCATGGCTCGGTCCCGGAATGGTTAAGGCCGCTACTGCCGTGAGCCCGGCGAGGCTTTCCGTTTAAACTAGAGCCTTATGGCGGACGAGAAGGAACAGCACTACGACCCGGCGACAAGGCGCCCGATATCTGGGTGCTGATGCGACTTACCGCTAAATCAGACGGCGCTGGCAAACGCTTCAGTCGCAATTTGAAGTCGCTTTTCGACATTGGTCGGATGACCTGTCGAGTGCTGAGTAATCTCCAGAAAGCCCTCATCCGAGAGAAGGTTGGCGTAAATCGCTCTTAAGCTTTCCTTGGACAGCGGCCCTCCGGTTGCGAGCCTTCGCGTAATTCCGACCATGACGGCATCGAAGACTGCAGTATTAATCACCCTTGAGGGGCGGAATGCTTGCTTACCGATTGCCTCATAAACAATAGCGATTGAGCTCGTGAAGAGCGAGTACAGGACATCCCCTGGAACTTTGGTGAGATTTCGATCCCAAGCCATGAATCTATTAAGGAACTCCTTCATCGGCGCGGTATAGCTGCTGCCATTGAAGTAGAAGGCAAAGAATCTGAGAATAAGTTCTTGATCGCGCATGAACCTATTCTCCGGGCCGTAGATGTCCCTCCATTGTCTATTCTTGTTTAGTTCACTAATCAGATCACTGAATTTTCCATGATAGATTGCAGCGCGGATTTCCTGGGGTGTAAGAGAGACGCCGCTCGTATTGAGTCGCTCGAAAACATGATAGATGCCGCTGTCATCTTCCGAAGGTTGCTCCTGTCTAATGATGCTAGCGCGGAGCAGAGCATTGTCCAATTTCCTCCTATCTCCTTCCGGGAGGGTTCTGTAGGTGAGGCCCTCGTACTTCCCCTTTTCTCCCGTGCCTTTGATAGCGAACTCCCGCTTTGTGATTGGCCAAATTCCTTCGTAGAAATACGTTAGTGTCGATAATCTCTGCCTTCCATCGACAACAAGAAGTCTTTGGTTGTCCGGCTCCACGGAAAGAAAAATATTGGGAACGGGAAGGCCGAAAAGAAGAGATTCGATGAAACGAGAAGCCTCTCTGAGCGACCAAACATATCCCCGTTGGAATTTTGGGATAACTATATCGCCATTCTTCATGCGATATACGAGGCTTGAAACGTCGTAGTCGCGGCCTTCCGTGGAGATCGTGTATTGAAAAGGAACCGTTTCCTCGTCCTCTTCCAACACTTCATCAATTTCCGGTTCGCCTTGCTGCAGCAATTCGAGCTGTGATGGTGACAAAATCGTCGGATCGGAAGAGGTAGCCCGCTTCGGATTCAGTGAGTCGATCAAGCCCGTAGCCGAAAGTGGAAATCCACCATTCTTCAAGCTGGTTGCCATGCTTTTCCCTCAATTTCTGGAGCGTGCTCTGGTTTGGCCGGAGTTGCGAAGATCGGGTTTTTCCCGCCAAAGAAATGGCTCCCGTCACCCTTCCGCCTTGCGCCTCGACGTGCCCTCGGAGATTGGCGAAAGTTCCTCCTTGGCCCACAAAGTCGTCGACCAAGACATAATCCGTAGCTCTGACGGCTCCATCGAAAACCGCCGGAAGCGCCAATCTGTGATAGCCGTCTGCCTTAGTATGGGTAACGCGATTGATCTGGACAATGCCCGTCTCCAGATGCAAATCGAACTGTTGAGCCAATCGCCGGGCAAACACCCGTGGTATTGCGTTCATTCCTGCTGCTTCAACAGCATGTACGGCCAAGAGCCTCGGTCGCCTCGTGCCAAGAATTTGGTTCAGGAGACCGGTCGGGACGGTCGATAAAACGTCTTCTATCAGCCCGTCTGCTGCCTTGGGATCTCCAATCTTTGCTTCTGCGTAAAGGGGATGCCGGGTTGCGACCGGTTCATTGGCACAAATCACCACATCGGGAAAAGCTCCCCACGCCGTTCTTCTAAGATACTGCCTGATCTTTCCCAAGTCCACGGGCCAATGATAACCCTCAAGGCGTACCGAGTAGCGAGGCCTTCCGATTTACACTTGAAGGGTGATGGCGGACGAGAAGGAACTGCGCTACGACCCGGCTACGATTGAACCGAAATGGCAGCAGCGATGGGCGGCGGCCCCGGCGCTCTATGCGGCGGAGCCGGCTGCCTGCGGCAAGCCCAAATATTACGTGCTGGAGATGCTGCCTTACCCCAGCGGCCAGTTGCACATGGGCCATGTGCGCAACTACTCCATTGGCGACGCGCTGGCGCGCCACATGTGGATGCGCGGCTATAACGTGCTGCACCCCATGGGGTGGGACGCGTTCGGGCTACCGGCGGAGAATGCCGCGCTCAAAAACAATGTGCCGCCGCGCGCGTGGACGCTGAACAACATTGCCGGAATGAAGCGCCAGTTCGAGCGCCTGGGCATGGCCTTTGACTGGGCCACGGAAGTCACCACCTGCCTGCCCGACTACTATCGCTGGAATCAGTGGTTCTTCCTGCGCATGTATGAGCGGGGCCTGGCCTACCGCAAGAAAAGCAAGGTCAACTGGTGTCCAGAGTGCGCCACGGTGCTGGCTAACGAGCAAGTGATCGACGGGCGCTGCTGGCGGCATGAGGACACGATTGTCGAGCAGCGCGATCTGGTGCAGTGGTTCTTCCGCATCACGGCCTACGCGCAGGAGCTGCTGGACGGGCTCGACAAGCTGGATGGATGGCCGGAAAAAGTCCGAACCATGCAGCGCAACTGGATTGGGCGCAGCGAGGGGACGGAGGTCGATTTCTTCCTGGCGGAAGAAACCGACCAGGGACTAGGGACTAGGGACGAGGGACTAGAAAAAACTCGAATCCGCGTCTTTACGACGCGGGTGGATACGATTTTTGGCGCTACCAGCGTGCAGCTTGCGCCGCAGCATGCGCTCGTGGCTGGATTCACTGCGGCCGATCCTGCGCTCAAGGCGCAGGTAGACGAGCTGATTGAGCAGCAGAAGAAGGCGCGCGAGGCAGGCGACCTGGGCGCGATCGAGAAGCATGGCGTACCCACCGGACACTTCGCTATCAATCCTTACAATGGCGAGCGCGTGCCCATCTGGGTGGCCAATTACATCCTGGCCGACTACGGCACCGGCGCCATCATGAGCGTTCCCGCCCACGATGAGCGGGACTTTGAGTTCGCCGTCAAATACGGACTGCCGATTCAGCAGGTCATTCATCCTGAAGACAAGTCAATGTCAATCGTGCTGCCGTTTGTTTCCGAAGAGGGCGTGCTGGTCAACTCCGGCGAATTCGACGGGCTCACCTGCGCGGAAGCGGAGAAGCGGCTGCAACAGATTGCCGCTGCCAAGGGCTTTGGCGAGGCCAAGGTAACCTATCGTCTGAAGGACTGGGGCGTGAGCCGGCAGCGCTATTGGGGCACGCCGATTCCCATGGTTTATTGTCAGGCCCATTGCGACGGGGACGGTCCGCTGCCGGTGCCGGATGATCAGTTGCCGGTGCTGTTGCCGGAACAGATTGAGATCACGCAGCAGGGCGGTTCTCCGCTGGCGCGCGTGCCGGAGTTTGTTAACACCACCTGCCCCAAATGCGGCGGTCCCGCCAGGCGCGAGACCGACACCATGGACACCTTCGTCGATTCGAGCTGGTACTTCTATCGCTATACGGACGCAAAGAACGCAAACGCGCCATTCGATTCAGAGATCGTGAATTATTGGTTCCCCATCGACCAGTACATCGGCGGCGTGGAGCACGCGATTCTTCACCTGATCTACTCGCGCTTCTGGACCAGGGTGATGCGCGACCTCGGCCTCGTGGAGAACGACGAGCCCGTGCG